>CAYNCM010000009.1:29155-54701 GCA_964395825.1 uncultured Planctomycetaceae bacterium | reverse complement strand
GCTGCCCGGCGTATTCGCGCATCAGATCGAGATAACTGACCCGATCCGGTCCGCCGATCTCGAACACGCGGCTGTGCGAAACGTCCACGTCGAGCGCCGCGACCAGGTATTCGATCACATCCTCGATGGCGATCGGCTGGGCGAGGCGCCGCGTCCAGCGCGGCGTGAGCATCACCGGCAGCTTGCGCACCAGCGAACGGACCAGCTCGAAAGACAGACTGCCCGAACCGATGATGATCGACGCGCGGAACTCGATGGTCGTCGTGCCGGATGCACGCAGGATTTCGCCCACCTGCTGGCGCGAGCGGAGATGATCGGAAAGCGGTTCGCCGGTTTCACTGTGGCCCAGCCCGCCGAGGTAGATGATGCGTCGAACACCGGTGCGTCGCGCTGCCTGGGCGAAGTTCCGCGCGCCTTCGCGCTCGCGCTCGACGAAGCGCCCGGTCGAACCGAGCGCGTGGACCAGGTAGTAGGCGGTGTCGACCCCGCCAAGAGCGTCCACGAGGGAGTCCGGATCGTGCACGTCCCCGGCGGCGACTTGGACGCGGGCGCCGAGACGCGCCCGAAGATCGTCGGGCCGACGGGCCAGACAGCGCACGCGGCAGCCGCGGGCGATCAGCGCTTCGAGCAGTCGTCCGCCGACGTACCCGGTCGCTCCGGTCAGCAGGATAAGTCCGGCGCGCCGCATTCCACTGCTCCGCGACATTCATCGGCCGTCGGAGTCAAGGTCGGCCAGTGAGGGTTGCTCAAACGGTTCGCCCGCGGGTTCTTTCGATGCCGGCGCGGCGCCGGTCAGGAACGCAGCAGTTGCATCACCTCGTGGCGCGAGGCGGCATTGTCCTTGAACACCCCGCGCAACGCGCTGGTGACCATCACGCTGTGCGCCTTCGACACGCCACGCATCTTCATGCACATGTGCTGGGCTTCGAGGATGACGGCTACGCCCTCGGCGTCGAGGTGGCTCATCAGCGCATCGGCGACCTGGTTGGTCAGGCGCTCCTGCACCTGCGGGCGGCGGGCGAAGACTTCAACGGTCCGCGCCAGCTTCGACAGGCCGACCACCTTGCCGTTGCGCGGCAGGTAGGCCACGTGGGCCTTGCCCATGAACGGCAGCAGGTGATGCTCGCACATGCTGTGAAAGTCGATGTCACGCAGGGCGATGATCTCATCGCACGCCTGATCGAACACACGCGACAAATGGCGGGCGGGATCCTCGGCCAGGCCGCCGAACAATTCGGCATACGCCTTGGCCACGCGGCGGGGCGTGTCCTTCAGGCCGTCGCGGTCGGGGTCTTCACCCACGGCCAGGAGAATCTCGCGCACCGCCCGCTGGATGCGCGGCATGTCGTAACAGCGGCCGGTCGAATCGGTCGTGGTGTCGACAGGGGCCTGGGCATCGACGTCGAACTGCTCATCCTCACCGATGCAGCATGCGGTCAAGGGGCGCTGGACAATCATGGGGGGCATCTCCTCAGGCAAGCGTTGACGCGCGGGGCAAGGTTCGACCGCAACCCCGCCGAAGGGCGATCGTGTCGTCCGCATCCCGGCACGTCGTGGACCGCCAGGGCACAGATTCGATCACCGCCCATGATGTTTGGGGGCGTGGGAGACAATTTCAAGTCACTTGCGATAGATTTTCAAAAACGAGGACGGAGGACGAGAATCGGCCCTTTTTCCTGTTGCTTGGCCGGCTGGGTGGCCGATAATGGGACAGGATATCCGGGTATTCCCGTATCGCATTGAGGGCTATTGGCGAAAACCCGTGGGAAGACGGGGGCGGGTTGATCGAGGGGGATTCGACGGTCGGGGGCTCGAAGCGATTCGAGCGCTTCCGCCGGGGATGACCGCCGGGCTTGCGGGGGTTCGGCGATTGGGGTCGCTTTCCGGGAGCCGGGCCGAGGAGTTGCGATGCTGCAAAGCCGATCGCCTCGGGTCCAGATCGAAGCACTGCTCCGTCGTGCCGGGGCGGAAGATGATTGGTGCAGCTCGGTGCGGCGGGAGGGGCGTGCCGCGCCAAGCCCCTCGTGGGCGGCTGGTTCGTTATGGCGGCAAGTCCGGGCGGCGTGGGCGTCCACGGGCGGACAGACGCTGTCGGTGCTGGAGGTCGGCGCCGGTGGCGGGGAGCTGGCGATCGGCCTGGCGCGTCGGGCCCGCCGGGCGCAATTGCCCTGCCGGATCGAGGCGTGCGACCGCGAGGCCCAGGCCGTCGTGGCCGCCCGCTTCGCCGCACAGGAAGCCGAGGTCAACGTCGAGTTCTTCCACCACGATGTCGCCGACGGCATCATTCCCCTGGGTTACGATCTGATCGTCTGCTGGCTGGGCCGACAATCGAACGATCCCGAACGGTTGGCGCGTCTGTTGGGGCACCTGCACGAAGCGGCCGGCCGCACGGCAATCGTGTTCGCCCATGAGCTCAGCGACTTCAGCGCCGACGACCTGGCCAACCTGGCCGAGCGGGCGGGCATGGATCACGTCCGCATCGCGCGCCGCTTTCCCGGGCGGCTCCTGTTGACCAGCCGGCGAAAGTAATCGCCAATCGACCTGCCCGCGCGCCTATCATGCAACGCCATGCACGCAGCGCGGGACATGTGGCGAGACGATGCCACCGGACGTCTGGATGAGACGGATGCCGGCGACGATCCGGCGGCGCTGTTCGCGCGCTGGTTCGAAGAAGCGAAGATCACCCACAGCGGCGCGTGGTACGAAACGAACAGCATGACGCTGGCCACGGTGGATGCAGAAGGCCGGCCGGATGCGCGGATCGTGCTGCTCAAGGAATTCGCCGACGGATCGTTCGTGTTCTATACGAACACCGCCAGCGCCAAGGGCGAGCAACTCGCGGCGAATCCGCGCGCGGCGCTGGTGTTTCACTGGCCTCACCTGGAACGTCAGGTGCGGATCCGCGGCCCGGTCGAGCGCGTCCGGCGCGAACAGGCCGAGGCGTATTTCCGGTCGCGCCCGGCCGGGAGTCGCATCGGCGCCGCGGCCAGCGACCAGTCGCAACCCGTGGCCGACCGGGGGGAACTTGAGAACCGCGCCGCGGCGCTCCAACAGGAATACGGCGAAGGCGAAATCCCCATGCCCCAGACGTGGGGCGGGTATCGGGTGACGGCCGAAGAGATTGAATTCTGGCAGGGCCGGGCGGACCGGCTTCACGACCGGTTGCGTTATCGGCGAGACAAAACCGGCTGGACGCGCCAGCGCCTGTCGCCGTGAGCCGCCGCTCAAGCGGGCGCGCGTCACACGTCGGTCGGCTCGGCGCCGAGGAGCGGGTGATCGGTCTGGCCGAGGCCGAACAGAACTTTCACGTCTTCGAGGATCATGTAGAGGCTGGGCACGAGCAGGAGGGTGATGCCGGTGGCGAAGGCCACGCCGAACGACAGGCTCACCGCCATGGGAATAAGGAACTGGGCCTGGAGGCTGGTTTCCAGCACCATGGGCAACAGGCCGAAGAAGGTCGTCAGCGTGGTCAGCAGGATGGGCCGGAAGCGGCGCGTGCCGGAATGTTCGATCACCTCGGCGAGCGGCCGGCCTTCGCGGCGCTCGCGGTTGACCAGGTCGATCATAATCAGCGAATCGTTGACGACCACGCCGGTCAGGGCCACGATGCCGAAGAACGACATGAAGCTGAGGGGCATGACGCTGTACGGATCGCCCATCAGCGGCGCCTTGAACAGCGGCACGACGATGTGCCCGATCACCGCCCCGACCACGCCGAACGGAATGGCGATCATGACGATGAGCGGCTGGAAGTAGCTTCGGAACTGCGCGGCCAGGAGCACGTAAATCGCCAGCAGGGCCACGATGAAGTTGCTCTTGAGGCTGCTCATGGCGTCGTTGCGTTCGCGCTGCTCGCCTTCCATGTCCCAGATCAGGTCCGGGTATTGGGCCATCAGATCCGGCAGGACCACTTCGCGGAGGCCTTCGTTGATCTCGTCGGTGGTGATGATCGCATCGTTGACATCGGCGATCACCGCCACGGCGCGGCGCCGGTCGGTGCGCTGGATGGCGGCGTAGTCGCGGCTGTAGGCCACCTTCGCCACGGCGAGGAAGGGGATCTCCGTCCCGTCGTCGAGGCGCACGCGCATGGCTTCCAGGTCGCCGATCGACTCGCGCTGGCGATGGGGATAGCGGACCATGACCTTCACTTCATTGCGGCCGCGCTGAATCCGCTGGGCCTCGGCGCCGTGGAGGGCATGGCGAATCTGCCAGGCCAGCCGCGTCCGGCTCACGCCCAGCGCATGGCCGAGCGGCGTGAGGCCGACCACCTCGATCTGCCGCTTGCCTTCGACGAAGTTGTCGGAAATCTCGGTCACGCCGGTGTATTCGCCGAGGCGCTGCTTGAGCGTGTCGACCGCTCGCATCAGCAGGTCGTGATCGGGATGGGACAGTTCGACGTTGACCGCATCGCGGCTGAAGAACTCGCCGGAGAAATCGACGGTGGTGGCGCCGGTGATTTCGCCGGCTTTCCCGCGCCATCGCTTGATCAGGTCCCTGGTTTTGACATCGCGTTTTTCACCTTCGAGCAGGGCGACGTTGACTTCGCCAAGATGGGCGCCGTCGCGGGTCTGCGGAGGCCCGCCGCCGCGCGAGGTCATCTCGGCGCTCATCGGCTGACCGCCGACCACCGCGGAGATGTGCTTGGCCAGGCGCGGGGCGGTGTCGGGCCGGGTGGCTTCGAACTCGGCGATGGTCTGGCGGGCGGTGTCGGCGAGATGACCGACCACTTCATCGGTGCGCCGGGCGGGCGTGCCCTGGGCCATGTTCAACGCCACGACCATGTTGTCCGCTTCGACGGCCGGGAAGAACTCGCTGGGCAGGTGTCCGCCGCCCATCAGCCCCAGCGTCGCCATCAGCAGCGCCGCCCCCCCGGCCAGCGTCACGTAACGCCACCGAACGCACCGGGTCAGCACCGGGCGATACACCCGGTCGATGATCCACGCCAGCCCCGTGCGCACGCGTTTCTGGAACCGCGCGATCGGGCCCCCCCGCCCGCCGAGACGACCGCCCGAAAGGTGCGAGGGCAACACCACGAACGCCTCGACCAGCGACACCACCAGCACCGCGATCACCACGATGGGAATCACCTTGAGAATCTGGAACCACACGCCTTCGCCTTCCAGCAACGGCGCGAACGCGGCGATCGTGGTCAGAATCGCCATCGTCACCGGCGCCGCCATCTCCCGGGCGCCCTTGATCGCCGCGTCCGTGCCCGAGATGCCCGGCTTCTGGCGGTAGTGGAAAATGTGTTCGCCCACCACAATCGCATCGTCCACCACAATGCCCAGCACCACGATGAACGCGAACAGCGAAATCATGTTCAACGACACGTCCAGCATGGGCATGATGAGGAACGCCCCGAGGAATGACATGAAAATGCCCAGCGTCGTCCACATCGCCAGCCTCAGATCGAGGAAGCAGGCCAGGATCAGGAACACCAGCAGCAACCCCAGCCGGCCGTTCCGCGCCAGCAGCGAGATGCGGCCCTTGAGCAGGGCGCTGTTGTCGAGGAACACCGACAGCGACGCGCCGCGGGGCAGTTCGGCGTTCTTCACCTGCATGTACTTGCGGCAGGTGTCGGCGATCTCCAGCGTGTCCTGGTCGCCCACGGCGTACACGTCGAGCAGCAGGGCCGGCTCGCCGTCGATCCGCATGAACAGGTCCGTGTCTTCGAATCCGTCGATAACCCGGGCCACGTCGCCCACGCGCACGTCGGCGCCGTCGGGGCGGGCGAGCACGACGATGTCTTCGAACTCGTCGCCCCGGTAGCGCTGGCCGGTGGTGCGGACCATGATGTTGCCGCCGCGCGTCTTCATCGTGCCGCCGGGCAGGTCGAGCGACGCCCGGGCCACCGCCGCCGACACCTGCTCGAATTGCAGGCCGTACCGACGCATCGCTTCCTCGGACAATTCGATGGCGATCTCGTAAGGCGGCAGGCCCTTAAGCTCGACGGTGGAAATGCCCTTCGGCGGGCGGATGACGTGCAGGGCCCGCGTCGTCCACGAATGCAGAGGCTCGATCATGCGGTCGGCTTCGCCGGTGGTCAGCTCGTCGCGCACCTGCTCGCCCAGTTCTTTCAGCGTCCGCCGCGGCACGTCGCCGTGCAGTGCGACCGACATCACCTGGTTGCGCTGCACCGCCTGGGTGACTTCGGGTTGCTCCGTTTCTTCCGGGAAGGTCGTGATGCGGTCGACCGCCTGCTTCATGTCGTCCAGGGCGCGGTCCATGTCGGCCGAGCGGTCGAACTCCACCGTCACCACGCCCGCCCCTTCCCGCGCCACCGCGCGGATCTGCTTGATGAAGTCCACCTCGCGCACCGCCTCTTCCACCCGCAGGCAGATCGCCTTTTCCACTTCCTCCGGGGTGGCTCCGGGATAGGGCACGGAAACCACGATGTAATTGATGTCCATGTCCGGGAAGAATTCGATCTGAATCCGGCTGAGCGACATCAGCCCCGCGCCGATCACGAACAGCAACACCAGGTTCGCCGCCACGGGATTGGTCGCGAACCAGGCGAGAAACCCGGTGCGCTTGACTTCGAGTTCAGGCGGGTTGTGGGCGGCATCGTTCATGATGTTGTCTCAAGGCGAAGCGGAAAGCCGAAACTCGAAACTCCAAGGACTAATCAACTCGCAAGTCCCCATGACCCACGGCCATGGGGCGGCCGGCCGTGGGAGATCCGCCGTGGGACGTCTGAGGGGTCATTCGGATTTCGTCATTCGTCCTTGACCTCGGCATCCGCCGGCGTCCTCACTTTCATCCCGTCGGTGATGGTGTCGAGCAGGCTGGTGACGATGCGCTCACCGTCGCGCAGGCCGGCGGTGATGTAGGCGGTTTGGCGGGTGGCGCGGGCCAGGTCGACCTTCACCACCCTCAGGCGACCCCCGCGCACCACCCACACGGTGTCGCCATCGTGCACTGCGTGGCGCGGGGCAATCAGCAGATTCGGCACGGTGCGCCCGTGAATGATCGCCTTGACGAACATGCCCGGCACCAGCGGCGGGCGCCCGTCAGCTTGCGCGAAGGGGTCGGCGACTTCCACGATCACCGGCACGAGGCGCGACTGGACGTCCACCTGCCCGCCCATGCGCGCCGCCCGGCCGGACCACTCGAACGAGCGGCCGGCGAAGTCGGCCACGATCGTGACCGACGCGCCAACCCCTGCCCCGGTGGAGGAGGGGGACAACCCCGGCACGTCGAACCAGGCGAGGTCGCGGTCGTCGACCATCACCACAATGTCCATCGCGCCCACGCCGTACACCGTGGCAATCACCTGGCCCGGCGCCACGTACTGGCCCACATCGACCGATTCGCTGAGCACGCGGACATCGTCGTCCAGCGCGATCGACGTGCGCGACAGGTTGAGCTTCGCCTCATCGAGCGCGGCGTTGGCCTGCCGCACGGACGCCCCGGCGGCGGCGCGCTGCGCCCGGGCGCTGGACACCGCGGCTTCGGCCCGGCGAATCTGCGGCTCGCGCAGCACCAGCGGGTCGGCCGGCGTGTCGGGATGTCGGGCTTGCCATTCGGCGCGGGCCACTTCCGCTTCGGCCTGTTCGATCTGAAGCTGCGTGCGGGCCTGCTCGATGGCGGCCTCGGCCTGTTCGACCGCGCTGCGGGCCCCGGCCAGCGAAGCGTCCGAACGTTCCACCGCCAGTTCGTAATCCGACCGCTCGATCCCGATCAGCGGTTCGCCGGCCCGGATCAATCCGCCCGCCGCCAGCGATGGATGCACCGTCACCACCCGACCCGACACCTGCGGAACCACCGGCACCATCACCCGAGGCTCAACCGTGCCATAGCCTTCCACCGTCATCGTCACGTCGGTCTGCTCGGACCGAATCACCTCGACCAGCGGACCGGGGTGCGATGACGCTCTGGTTTCCGGCGGCTGCTCGGCCTTGACCAGCAACACCGCCGCCAGCACGCCCAACACGAGCACCCCCAGCGCCACGGCGCCTTGGATCCACAGCCGGCGCTTCACGCGACCAGTCGGCGGCCCCGCCCCGGGCTTGTCCGGCTGATCCGGTGCTGCCGCATCGGCGCGCGTGTCGGCCAAGGGGGGCTGGGGGTTCGGGGGTGTGTTCGCATCGTTCATGATGGATCACTCCTCGGTCGGTTCGCCGTCCGCCGCTTCGTCGGACTGCCAGTCCCCGCCCAGCGCGAGGATCAGGTTGATCCGCGCCTCCCAGACGGTTTGCTCGGTGGCCAGCCGTTCGCGTTGGGCGGCCCGGCGTCGGCGCTCGGTCTCCAGCACGGTGATCAGCGACTCCACGCCGCGCTGGTAACGATCGGTGGCCAGTTGCTCGGCGGCGAGGGCCTCGGCTTCGCGCGTCCGCAATTCGGCGTAGCGCCGCCGGGCGGTCTGTTCGCGCACCAGCGCGTCTTCCACTTCCCGCAGCGCCCGCAACACCGCCCCGGCATATTCGGCCGCCGCCGCTTGCGCCCGCGCCCGCGCCGCGTCGACGTTCGCCCGCAGCGATCCGCCGGCGAACACTTTCCAGCTCGCCTCCAGCAGCAGCGACCAGACGATGCTCTGGGGATTGTCCAGCAGGTGCAGCCTGCTCGAGGTCCGTCCGCCGCTGGCGTTGATCGACAGGTCGGGATACAGGTCGGCCAGGGCCACGCCGATGTCGTAGGTCGCCGCGGCGGTGCGCAGCTCGGTCGAGCGCAGGTCCGGCCGGCGATCGAGCAGACTCACCGGCACGCTGACCGGCGGCGGACCGACCGGCGGCAGGGCGCTGAGCGTCAGTGCCGGCTGTTCCCCCGTGCCCGGCTGCCGGCCGAGCAGCACGTCCAGCGCGTGCCGGGCGGCGGTGAGCTGGAACTCGACATCCGGTTCGGCGGCGCGACTGGCCGCGAGATTCTCCCTGGCCAGCCGCCGTTCCAGGGCGGTGGCAATGCCGCGATGGTAGCGCCGCTCGATGATCTGGTACGTCCTCTGCCAGTTGGCCGTGTCGGCCCGGGCGATCTCCAGCGTCTTCTGCAAGGTGGCGATCTGCGCCCGCAGGCGCACCGTTTCGGCGATGACCGAGTGGAGCACCGCTTCACGGTCGGCTTCGGTGGCGGCCAGTTCCATCGCCGCGGCCTGTTGCTGACGCTTGAGCTTGCCGAACACGTCCACCTGCCAGGTGACCAGGCCGCTGACGGCGTAGCTGGTGGTGATGGCCGAGGCGCGGCCGCCGCCGAAGTCGAAGCTGATCTTCTGCCTTTGCCGTGAGGCCGAGGCGCTGACCTGCGGCAAGCGCTGACCGAACGCCGCGCCCACCAGCGCCCGCGCTTCGTCCACCCGCGCCATCGCCGCCCGCAGGTCGGTGTTGTGTTCGATCGCCTGGCGGACCAGTTCGTTGGTCGGCGCATCGTTGAAGCGATTCCACCACTCGGCCAGGTTCGCCTCGGCTGACGCCTGTGCGTCGAGAGCGTTGACGAAGGCGGCGGCGTCGGCCACGGTGGCCGGCCGCTCGGGTTCGGGGCCGAGCGTGCAGCCGACCAGCGCGATCAGCGCGATCGGGCTCAGTGAACCAAGCAGCTTCATCGGCGTCTTCCTTTCCGGGCCAGCGCCTTCATGCCCGCGGCACTGAACTGGACAATGTGATCGACCGCCCGGTTGGCATCGAGAATCGGCGCGTCGGTCACGCCGGCGTGTTCGAGCATCGCCCGGGCGTGCAGCACGTGGAGCAACTGCCCGACCATCGAATGAATGCACAGATCGCTCGCGGTGCGGTCGAGGTCGGGACAGAACCGCGCGAACGCTTCGCCGAGCACCTGCTTGGTCGGGCCGATCATCCGCTCATACATCAGTCCCGGCGGCAGGTGCGGTTCGGTCATCTCGCGCATGAACAGGGCCAGCCGCATGCGGCACAACGCGGCGTCCTCGGCCAACAGATCGAGAAACACCTCGGCATAGCAGCGCAGAAAATCCTCGAGCGTGACCCCCGGCCGGGCGAGGCCATCGCTCAGCGCCGCTTCGCGCTGCCGGCGCAACTGCTCCAAAAGCCGGGCGAACATCTGCTCGTAGAGGTTCTGCTTCGAGCCGAAGTGGTAATTGACCGACGCGAGGTTGCAGTCGGCCTCGCGGGTCAGATCCCGGACGCTGGTGGCGGCGAAGCCATGGCGGGCGAAGAGGCGCTCGGCTGAATCGAGCAGGCGCTCGCGCGTCGGATCGCCCCCGGAAGTTGTCGTATCTGGCGTTGTGACCATGGCTTAGGGAACTTCAGGCGAGATTCAAACAGTCGTATCAATCTTAAGTATAAAACGAATGTTTAATCCGTCAACCCGGCTTCAGGCCATTTCGCCGATTTCAACGCGGCGTTGAACGCCCGCGGCTCGGCGGCGTCTGCCATGATAGGCCGATCCGCGACTCCGCCGGCGCGTGGCGCTGTGGGTCGCGGGTACACTGTAGGCAACTGAAAGGAACCTTCATGAATCGCCTGACGCCATGGTTTGTTTGTCCGCTCGTGCTCGCGCTGGGTGGTGGGACGTTGGCCGCGCCGCCGGAACCGGGCGTGGCCCTGACGGTGTACAACAATGATTTCGCGGTCGTGCGCGAAACGCGGAAGATGCAACTGCCCGCCGCGCAATCCACCGTGCAGTTTGTCGACGTGGCCAAGCAGATCGATCCGACTTCAGTGCATTTCGAGAGCCTGACCGATCCGACCGGCACGACGGTGATCGAGCAGAATTACGAATACGACCTGGTCAGCGCCGATAAGTTGCTGGACAAGTACATCGACCGCCGGATCGCGGTGATGACCGAAGACGGAAGCCGCTACGCGGGGACGCTGCTGAGTTTCGACGGTCGGCAGATCGTGCTGCAGGGCGCCGATCAGTTGTACATGGTCCAGCGTCCGAACAACGTGAAGAACATCGAGTTCGGCAAGCTGCCCGAGGGCCTGCTGACCCGGCCGACGCTGGTCTGGCAGGTGGCCACGAACCGGCCGGGCGAACACGTGGCGCAGGTGACCTACCAGACGTCGGGCTTGAGTTGGAGCGCCGACTACAACGTCGTGCTCAACGAAGACGACACGGAAATGAATCTGTCGGGCTGGGTGACGCTGAACAACCAGTCGGGCGGGGCGTACCGCGATGCCCGGGTGAAACTGATCGCCGGGGACGTGCGGAAGGTGCAGCCCGAGCGACCCAAGCGGTTCGCCCGGGCGGTCGCGCTGGACAAGGCCCGCGGCGGCGCCCCCGAAGCCGGGTTCGCCGAGCAGAGCTTCTTTGAATATCACCTCTACACGCTCGGGCGGACCACCACCATCAACGAAAACCAGGTCAAACAGATCGAATTGCTGACCGCGGCCGACGTGCCGGTGACCAAGCGTTACGTCTTCGAGCCGGGCGGACGGTACTGGCATCGCCGATACGGCGAGAAGGATGAATACAAGGTCAACATCTTCATCGAATTGAAGAACGATGAGCAGTCGAACCTGGGCATGCCGCTGCCCAAGGGCAAGGTGCGGGTGTACAAGGCTTCGCCGGCGCCGCCCGGCCGGATGGCTGATCTGGAGTTCGTGGGCGAGGACCGGATCGACCACACGCCGCGCGACGAAGAGGTCCGCCTGTACATCGGCGATGCGTTCGACCTGGTCGGCGAGAAGAAGATCGTCGATCAGAAGCAGGCCAACCACTGGCGGCAACAGAAGATTGAGATCACCCTGCGCAACCACAAGGATCAGAACGCCACCGTTCGCGTTCGCGAACACCTTGGCTACGGCAACTGGGAAATCAGCGACAACAGCCACCCGTTCACGAAAGATGATGCGAAGACGATCGAGTTCGATGTGCCCGTGCCCACGCGCGGCGAAAGCACGCTGACCTACACCGTCGACTACCGCTGGTGACGGCGCGATCAGTCGGACCAGCCCGCCTCGCCGACCAGGGGCACGAAGCGCACATCGAGGCCGTTGATGCGGCGGTAGTCATCGCCTTGGCGTTCGACGATGGTCAGGCGCTGGACCGCGCGGTCTCCGGTGGGGATGACCATGCGTCCGCCGTCGGCCAGTTGTTCCCGCAGCGGCGGGGGCACGTCGGGCGCCGCGGCGGTCACGAGGATACGGTCGTACGGCCCTTCTTCCGGCCAACCCAGCGTGCCGTCGCCGGTGTGCACGGTGACGTTGACCAGGTCGAACTGCTTCATCATTCGCCGGGCGCGCTCGGCCAGGTCTTCATCCCGCTCCACGCTGACCACGTGCGCGGCCAGACCGGCCAGGATCATCGTCTGGTAGCCCGTGCCCGTGCCGATTTCCAGCACCCGGTCCACCGCATTGACCTGGAGCATCTGGCTCATCAGGGCCACGATGTAGGGTTGGCTGATCGTCTGGCCATGCACCGTGGGCAGGGCGCCGTCATCGTAGGCGCGATGCTGGTCGTTGGGGTTAACGAAGTGGTGACGGGGCACGCTGCGCATCTGCCGCAGCACGCGCGGGTCGACGATGCCGCCCGGGCGCAGTTGTCGCTCGACCATGCGCCGGGCGTCCCGGCCGAAGCGGTCTTCATCAAGCCGTAACGCGCCGTGGATATGTTCGTCCATGGCTTCACCGGCAACCGATTATACGAACCGGGGCGGGGGGGCGTATAATGTCGCCCTCAACGGATCGTGTCGATGGTGTAACGCATGAGTGAAGTCCATTCCGCCGAAACCGCTCCGCCGGTCCACGAGGAAGGCTCGATCAAGGAAACGATCGAGTCGATCGTGATCGCGTTCATCCTGGCGTTCGTGTTCCGGGCGTTCGTGGTCGAGGCGTTCGTGATTCCGACCGGGTCGATGGCCCCGACGCTGCTGGGTCAGCACGAGCAGTTCGTCTGCCCCGAATGCGGGTGGAAGTTCATGGTCGGCCCGCGGGATTACGGTGCGGCGACCGGGTCCGGTCGGCAGTTGCCCTATCCCATTCAGGGCACGAGCAACCCGGAGCGGCGCGGCCCGCTGGAAGTCAGTTGCCCGATGTGCCGGTATCCGGTGCGGCAGATCGACCGGGCGATCGACGCCGGCGACCGCATCCTGGTGCTCAAGTACCTCTACGAATTCGTCGAGCCGCGGCGGTGGGACGTGGTGGTGTTCAAGAATCCGAAAAACCCGCGGGAAAACTACATCAAGCGCCTCGTGGGCAAGCCGAACGAATGGCTCTGGATCGTCGACGGCAACATCTTCACCCGCTCCACGGACAGCGATCCGTGGACGATCCGGCGCAAGGACGCGCAAACCCAGCGGGCCGTGTGGCAGCCGATCTACCACAGCGACTACGTGCCGCTGGACGGGGGCAGCGGCCCGCAGCGCGAGCTGGATCAACTGTGGTCGATCCCCTGGAAACGCGAGGCGCCCGAGCGCTGGTCCGGCCGCGATGACCTGCGCCGCTATCATTTCGACGGCCAGGCGCAGCGCGGACGGCTGACCTTCGACTTCAGCCAACAGCACCAGGCGCTGGATTACTATCCTTACAACAGCTTCGATCCGCGGCGCGGGCAGGAAAGCCCTTACAACGGCCGGTACATCGTCGATGAACTGCGGGTGGCCGCGACGCTGACAGGCGAACAGGCGGGGTTGGAAACGACGCTGACCATCGCCACCGGCGAGCGCGTGTTCACGGCGACGGTGCGGGCGGACGGCTCGGCGGCGTTGCGCCGTCGGCCGGTCGATGCGCCGCGATCGGCCGGTCATGTCGAGACGGCCGGGCCGGGCACGATCGACGGGCGGGCCGGTCGGGGCGTGCGGCTGGAGCTATGGCACGTGGATCAGTCGGTTTCGTTATGGGCGGACGGTCGGAAGATCTGCGAATCGACGTACCACGATGAACTGTCGGACGAAGCGCTGACGGCGATGAGCGGATCGGCGATCGAGCACCTTCCCGCGGTCACGATCGAGGTCGGCGGCGGGGCGGTGACGTTGAGCCAGGTGGATCTGGATCGCGATCTGTACTACACGCCGCAAACGGACCGCCGGGCCATCGCCACCGCCGAACCGGTCTACCTGGCCGAAGACCGGTTCTTCTGCCTGGGCGACAACAGCCCGCAGAGTGAAGACAGTCGCCTGTGGCCGACGGTGAATCCCTGGATCGTCTACCACACCAGCGAGCAGAGCGATCCGCTGAAGCGCGGGATGGTGCCGCGCAAACTGCTGATCGGCAAGGCGTTTTTCGTGTATTGGCCCAGCGCCTATCGCCTGAGGCCGGACTCGCCGTTCATCGGCGTCGTACCGAATTTCGGCCAGATGCGCTTCATCGAGTAGACGGAAGCCGGCCTTGTAACCGAACGCCGAGACAGCGGTTATCCACATCGCGGATCGGGGATCGCCCTCAAATGGCGACTGCAAGGTGGCAGAGATCGCCCGAATCGCCCTCACGAGGCCCCCAGGCGGTTTGATCGACGTAAACGGCTTCAGGAATGGGGTTTATCGATCATCAGGCTCGATTAAACGAACAGCATCCCGCAAAGGTTCGGTGAGCAAAGGGTTTATCGGTCGTTGCGGCCAACCCGACGGCCACCGAACGCCGGCCTTGGGCGTTGGGTATGCACAGGTTTTCCACACGCCGGTTGCGAACTGCGAATCAGTTGCCGCCCGCCGATCCGGCCGGCGCTCGCCCACCGCAGCGCACCATCGTCGCAAGTGGTCCAACCTGGTTCGTGAGGCTAAGATAACGCCACTTACCATCGCCCAACCCCAAGCCGTGCACCGAACCGCATGACCTTCTCCGCCCAGACCTTCGTTTCCCTGAACAGCATCGTCGTGCTGATTCACCTGTTTCTGATCGGGGTGGCGTACATGATTCTGCTGGAGCGGAAGATCGCCTCGTGGACGCAGGACCGCATCGGGCCCAACCGCGTGGGGCTGACGTTCGGGTTCCTGCCCGAGCGGTGGCGGATGCTGGGGCTGGGCCAGCCGTTGGCCGACGGCATCAAGATGCTGGTCAAGGAGGACTTCGACCCGCGCGGGGTGGATCGGTCGTTGTTCTACCTTTCGCCGGTCTTTGCGCTGGCGCCGGCGATGATCGGCTGGGCGGTCATTCCGTTCGGGGGCACGATCGACGTGCCGGCGTTCGGGATGCTGTGGGGCGCGGTGGCCGTGGAAGCCGGCCGGGCGACCGTGGCCGTGGCGCCCATTCACGTGGGGGTGATCTACATTCTGGCCACCGGATCGCTGGCGGTGTACGGCGTGGTGGTCGGCGGGTGGGCGAGCAACAACAAGTATTCGTTCCTCGGGGGGCTTCGGGCCACGGCGCAGATGCTCAGCTACGAAATCCCGATGGGGTTGATCGTGTTATGCGTGTTGTTGATGGCCGGCAGCGCCGCGGCAGGCCCCCTCGCCGCAACGCAGGCGGGTTACTGGTTCGGTTTCATTCCTTCGTGGCACGTCGTGCAGCAGCCGCTGGCCGCGGTTTTGTTCTTCGTGTGCCTGCTGGCGGAGAACAACCGTTTGCCGTTCGATCTGGCCGAGGCCGAGCAGGAACTGGTCGCCGGCTTCCACACCGAGTATTCCTCGATGAAATTCGCCCTGTTTTTCCTCGGCGAGTACATGCACATGATCACCGCCTCGGCGTTCTTCACGTTGCTGTTTCTGGGCGGCTGGCACCTGCCGTGGCTGGATTATGCGATCTTCGGCCAGGCGCATCCGGCGGTCGGCGGGGTCGGGGCGACGCTGCTCAAGGCCGGCGTGTTTTTGGCGAAGATGCTCGTGTTGATCTTCCTGGTGATGCAGGTCCGCTGGACGCTGCCGCGGTTCCGGTTCGACCAGCTCATGCGGCTGGCCTGGCGGGGCATGATCCCCACGGCATTGGCGCTGCTGCTGGCCACGGGGACGCTGGTGTACCTGGGCCTCGAGGCGTATCTCTGGCTGGCCAACCTCGCCCTCGCCGCCGCCGTGCTCATCATCGCCCCGCGCCTGCAGGCCGGACAACCGATCAACAAGCGAATTCCCCTCGCCGGCTCTCGCTTCAGCCCCTTGGCGGACTGATGTTCATGCCGAGGTCCGCGTCGCGCTGCCCGCGCCGCTTTGCCTCAACGACGCCAACCGCCCCGAAAAGCTCAATACACATTTCGCTTGCGCAACGGAATCCCCGCCAGGTCCAACGTCGCCAGCAGTTCCGCCACCCGCTCGCCGGTGCGGCCGTTGCCGTACGGATGTCGCAGACGCGACAGATTCAGGGTCGCCACCTTTTCGAGCGCCGCTCTCACGTTGGCTTCGCCGTAGTCGCAGTCGATCACGTTGCCCGGTTTTTCCCGGCCGCGCTGGCGCGGGCCGATGTTCACGCATGGCCGGTTCAGCGCCGCCGCCTCGATCAGCCCCGCCGATGAATTGCCGACGATCACCTTCGCCCCCGCGAGCATCGCCAGCCACCGGCCACGCGGCAGGTGTTCGGTCGCCTTGACCCTCGCGGCGCGGATTGCCCGGCGGATTCCCGCGCAACCCGCATCGTGATTCGGCATCATCACCAGCCGTTTGCCACGCGACGCGCTCTTCCCCGCCGCCCGCAGTGTCGCCCGCATCCACTTCTGTTCGTCCGCATCGCTTGCGCCGATCGGGTGTTGCATGACAATTACGTCCGGCGCATCGGCGGCCGGCTCGACGGCGTGCAAACCGTCCATCGCCGGCGACCCGACGTTCACCGTCCATCGCCAGTGTTCGCCCATGCGGATCAGCCGCTGGCGGCTGAGCACGGTGGCCGGCAGATGCAGATGCGCCAGCTTGCTGGTCGCGTGGCGCATGGCCTCGTCCGCCACGCCTTCGGCCCGGTCGCCCCCGTGCAGGTGTGCGATTCGCCAACCGCCCACGTGACCCGCCGTCGCCGCCGCCAGCACCTCGATCCGATCGCCCAGCACCACCACCGCAGCCGGCTTGAGTTGGTCGAACGCCCTGCCGAACCCGGATACCCCGCGCCCCAGCGCCTGCACGTCGGCGCTGCGGCCGCGGTCGTCTCGCTTCTGCATTCGAACCCGCGCCGCGATGTCGAAGCCGGCTTCGCGAATGTCGCGCCACGTGCCGGCGGCCAGGTGCATGCCCGCCGCGATCACCGACAGTCGCAACGAGGGGTGCTCGTCGATCGCCCGCATCACCGGTTCGAGCAGCCCGAACTCCGCCCGTGTGCCGGTGACCACCGCGATGTTTCGTCGCTTAGCCAAGGTCGACATCTCCATCATGCACCAGATGATTCGCCTTCACATCGCGATTCAGCCGCTTGCCCACCACCTCACCCAACCGCGACGCCGGGAGGCCCGTGCCGGGGCGCTTGACGGTCACATCTTCACGCCGGATCACGGCGCCGGCTTTCAGATCGCGCACCACGCAGACCGATTGCCGCGAGACGCGACGCACGTCGCGCTCGATCGGCTGAACCGCCTTTCGCTTGCCGCGCTCCGCTTCGGCGGCGCGGAGGTGCTCGACGTACCGGGCGAAATCGGCGGGCGAAAGGCTGGCCGCGTGATCCGGGCCCGTCGCCGCCGGGTCGTAAGTCAGATGACGCTCGATCACCGAAGCCCCCACCGCCGCGGCCAGCATCCCGGTCAGCAGTCCCGTCGTGTGATCGGAGTACCCCACCGGCCCGACACCCAGGCTGGCCAGTTCCGCCATCGCCCCCAGCGCCGCGGCCCCCGGCGCCACCGGATACGCGCTGACGCATTGCAGCAAAACGCACGGCAGACGTCGATACACCGGCAGCATGGCGATCAGTTCCGACATCTCGCTCGCCCCGGTCGAAATGATCATCGGCTTGCCGAGTTGATGCATCGCTTCGAGCAGCGGCGTATTCACGCAATCCGGCGAAGCGATCTTCACCGCATCCACGTCGAGCCGCCGCATCGCGTCGAGTTCTTCCATGCTGAACGGCGTGAGGATGAAGCCAAGGCCCAGTGCGTGCGCCAGCCCCTTGACGCGCAGCATGTCATCGACGCCAAGCCGCAACGCCTGCAGCATCGCGTGCGGATCGTCGGCGTCCGCCTGCTGGTACTTCGCCAGTTCCGCTTCGGCGCTGAGCAGCCGGTCGGGATCGAACCATTGCAGCTTCACCGCATCGGCCCCGGCGTCCTTCGCCGCCCGCGCCAGGTCCAGCGCCCGATCGACCGAACCGTCGTGATTCACGCCGAGTTCGGCGATCACGTAAGCGGGCGCGTCGCCCCCGATGGGCCGGCCGCCGACCACCACTTCCGCGCTGCTCCTCCGGCCCGCCGCGATGCCAAGCCGGGCCTCGGCCACTGCCGCATCCGTCGCATCATCCACGTCCACCACGTCGCCCGGCTGCGTGAGAACCGCCCGCCGATCGCCACCCAGAAACCCATGCGGATCGCCGGGGCGCTTCGTGAACAGCGCTTCGCGCCTGACCACGATCACGCCGCCGTCGAGCTGGTGCACGGGCGGAAGATCCTGCCGGCGATATACGGCGTTTTCGATGAAAGGCTCAATCACGTCGCCGCCTTCGCCCGCCAGCTTCTTCTGCCAGTACGGATGCATCTTGCCCACCGGGCACACGCTCTGCACGCTGTCGCACCCGGTCGCTTCGAGTTTCGCGATCGCGCGGTCGATCAGATCGGCCGGGCGCACCGGGACGTTGGCGTAGAGGATGACGACCTGCCTGACGGGCGATTCTCGATCTTCGATTTCGGTCACGGCGTGTCGAACTGCCGCGTCGACGGGCGCGGTGTCATTGGCCAGTTCGACGGGGCGATCGATCACCTGCACACCGCAGCCGCGCGCGGTCTGGGCGATCGCTTCGCCGTCGGTACTCACGACGATGCGGTCGATGCGCTTCGCCGCCCGGGCGTGGTCGATCGTCCAGGCGATCATCGGTCGCCCGGCAATCGGCATCGCGTTCTTGCCCGGCAATCCCTTGCTGCCGGCCCGGCCGAGTATGACACACAGGCTGCTCATGGTCGGTGCCACTCCCGGCATTCGGCGCAGATGCCCGCGTATCGCCCCGCTTCGTGATGGGCATGCACGTCTTGCCGTTTCGCCCACGCTGCCACGAGGGTGGTGTCGTTCAGGTTGCCGGCCTCAGCCCGGCCGAGCCAGTCCTGATCGCAGCCGGCGATGGTGCCGTCACTGAGAATCGTCATGCGGCTTTCCAGTTGCCGGCAGGCCAACCGGCGGGGCGGGGCCATGTCGATCACCGCCTGGTCTTCGATCAGGCCGCAGCCGGTCGATGGACTTTCCACCAGCGCCTGTCCGCAGAAATACGTCCACCGATCGACGAACGCTTCGAGTTCACCGACGTTGTCGGGCGTTTTGGTCATGGCGGGCACGAGCCAGGGCAGATGCCGCCGCGCGGCGCCGTCGCGGTGATTGAGCAGCCACTGGAGGTTGCCGCGCGCTTCGTCGAGCGCCTCGCGCCCCATCAGTTTCGCGTACACCTCGGGCGAATCGGCGTTCAGGTTCACGATCACCGCATCCAGCGGCAGGCCGAGCAGCCGATCCAGCGTTGGTTCATCGACCAGCAGATCGGTGCGCAGCGCGATGCCCCACAACCCCGCGTCGTGCGCCGCTTCAACAAAATCGGCCCATTGCGGATGTACCAGCGCATCGCCCAATCCGCCGAGCATGACCGAGACATCCGGTTCGGCGGCAAGCTGGGCAAACAGGCGCTGGGCGGTGTCGAGCGACATGGCCGACCGATCAAGCGTCAGGTGATGCTGCGGTGTCATCGGCCCGCCGCATGGCCGGGTGGGCGTCAGTTCCACGGTAACGGCCTGGGGCAGTTGCGACTCGCCGCGCCATCGCGGTGCATCGTGGGTGAACCGGCGGCGCTGGCGGCGCAGTTGCGGGTCGATCTGGATGCACATGTCCCGGGCGATCGGGTCGCCCTGGGGCAGGCGGGGGTTGTAATCCAGCAGCAGGCCGACCGAGGCGCGGTTGTCGCGCAGTTCGGCGAGCAGCGTATTGGCCAGCAGCATGCCGCATTTACCCGGCGGGGCCTGCGTGAAGGTCATGCGGTGGTCATCGGGTTGCTCGAGATGTCGGTCGATCACGGCGTCGCACAGGCTGGGGTCGACCTCGCACCAATCGCATCCGACGACGAGCGCCGCGTGGGCATGGCGAGCGTCGATCGTTTCCGCCATGGCCGCGGGGCAGAGGATTTCATCATAGCACGTTGCCCCGCCGATCCCGCCGCGCCACGCCGCGGGCGAAAACTTGCGCGCTGACACCTGCGCCCGCTGACGATCGTCGAACAGGTCGCGCGATGTCGCGTGTGCCGTCGCGCCTTCGACGCTCGGCGCGGCCTGACCGTCCGGGTGCGCGATGATGATGTCATCGAGCTTCGCGCATTGCCGCAACTGCCCGATGGTCCGTTGCAGGCGATCCGCGGCTTGCGGAGGCTGCGGCCAGCCGAGGGGGTGTCGCTCGGCGTCGAAGGGGATCAGGCCGACCACGCGGCGGGAGTCGCTCATGGCGCCGCCTCCTTCGCCGCGCCGAGGCGTTCGGCGATGCGCCCGGCGGCGGACTGGAAAATCCGCAGCGTCTCTTCGCATCCGCTGACCAGCCATTCGACGTTGCGGATGTCGCGGTCGAGTTGGCGGCGCTGGCGCTCATAGGCGTCCATGTCATCGGTGATACGGATCGCCCGGTCATCGCGGATGCGGTTGAACGCGCCGACCTGGTTCAGTTCGTTGACCAGCGCGAACGCCTCTTGCAGCGCGGCGACCTGCTGGCGATTGCGGTTGAGCTTGTCGAACAGCCTGCGCATCTTGGCCGGGTCAGCCTGGTGTTCTTTCATGTCCCGCAGGAGGGGCAGCGTGCGGCGACTGAGGTCGGCCAGCTTTTCGACTTCACCGATCCGCCGGGCGAGCAGGTCGCGCGTTGCGGCGAGTCGATCGGCATCGACCGGCGCGGCCGGCAAAGGCAAAGGCGGATGTTCTGACCCGGCGTAACGTTCGAGCGCCTCGGCGAGGGCCATGCGCTTGGCATGACGCTTGGGCGCGCCGCCCTCGGTGGCGTCGATCATGGTCTGCGGCGCGGCGGCGAAGTCCTTCTCGAACTGCTGAAGGTAGGTGAGCATCTGGTCGTCGGCGAAGATTGGTCGGCCGTGGATGTCTTCGATCTTCCTTAAATGGGCCTTGTGGCGGGCGATGCGTTTCCACTCCATCATTTCCAGTGTGTTGAACGGCGAAAGCTCGGTCGCCCACACCTCGTGAATCGCCGTGCCGGGACAGTAATACAGTCCGTCAGAGAAGCCGAGGTCCTGCCCGATGAAGATGATCGGATCGCACCCGAGGTGCTGGGCGAGGTAAAGCGACAGGTGCGCGACGGTCGAACCGGAGGCCAACTCTCCGACCGGCCGGGCGAGCGGACCGAGCAGCGTATCGAGGAAGCGGCTTCGGCACACGCGGATCGGGCCGGGGAAGTGGTCGAGGATCGCGGGGTGGGCTTTGGGTTCGGCGACGAGGGTGACATCGTCGAGCGGGGGCAGACCCTCGTAGAACCGCCGGGAGATTTCGTGGTAGTCCAGGGCGGTGACGAAATGCGGGTGTACGCCGCGGTCGAGCAGCGGCTTGAGCACGGTCTGCACGGCGATGATGATCACGCGCTCGCGCACGCCGGGTCGGCTGAGCAGGTGCACGTTCCGGGCCAGCGACGGACCGGCGGAAACGATGACGGCGGCAGAGCCTTCGGCGGCGCCGGCGAGTTCGGCGACGTTGGGTCCGGCGGCGTAATGGGCGAGATTCTCCGCGAGATTGCGGCAGGTGCGGGCGGCGTTGACCAGCGTGGTGGCGACGTTCGTCCGACAGAAAGCGACGAATTGCGTGAAGCGCTCGGCAAAGGCGTTCAGTTCCGCGGCGCGACACTGCCGCGTGGGCGGATGAGCGATGAATTGCACGCCCTGGCTGATCAGGGCGACATGGGTTTCCAGGCGCGCGATCAGTTGATCCGCCTCCACTTCGCCGATGAACAGCGCCACGTGCGGCGAGTCAACCCAGGCGCGGCAGTCGACGTGCGCGAACACCGACCGCGCCACCGCCGCGTCCGGCTCGTACACCACCAGCAGCCCGCGGTCGCCGATCCGCCGGGCCAGTTCGGCCGCGTGATAGCCGGCCCCCAGACCCAGCGCGACGATCACCGCGTGCTTGTCGAGTTCGGCGTTGTCGGCCAGACGTTTCGCCTCATCCGCAGGCGCGTACCGGCCGGCCAGCGTGACCCGGCGCGTTCGGCCATCGGGCCCGGTGTGATCGAGCATCGCCCCGGGCATGCCAGGCTGGCGGGACTCGCGCCAGGTGATCGGGGCGTCGGCCGGCTCGGCGCGCAGGCGCTCGGCCAGGCCGGGGGTGACCGACGCGAGGGCGGTGAGATTGTCGTTGAGCAGATCAGCCATGCCGGACGAGCTCGAAACGGTTATGCTGGAGGCGCGTGCCGCGAGCGGCGCGCACCGCGTCTGGCGCTATTATCGGAACCGTCTGACGAAAGACTCCACAAATGCCCGACTGGCCTGCACCTCCGCTCGGCGCGTACCTGTTCCTGGAAAACCCCTGGCCGGTCATGGCCATCGCCTCGGTGGTGGCGCTGATGGCGGCGTTCTACGCGCTGCGCTACCGCAAGGGCTGGCTGTGGGCGGCGGCGGGGCTGTTCGCGCTGGCGGCCGGCGGGGTCGGGGTGCTGGCGATGATGGTCGAATCGGCGCGGGAAGCCATGACGCGGCGCACCACGGTGCTGGTACAAACGACGCTGCCGCCCCTGGACGCGGCGGGGTTGAACGACATCCTGGCCGAGCAGGTGACACTGTACGTCGCCGGCGTCGAAGCGCGGAACAGCCGGTCGGACATCATCGACCAGGCCGATCGCGTGCAGCGGACGATGGAATTCCCCGCGTGGTCGATTCAGGCGGTCGACGCGCGCCGCACGGGCGACGGCGAAGGGCAAAGCGCGCTGCGGTTGAGCACGACCCTGCGCAAGCCGGGCGATCCGACGATGGCGCTGATGGGCGACGCGACGTTCACCACGACGTGGCGGTTCGACTGGCGGCGGGATGAGCCGGGCCGGTGGCGGCTGACCCGGATCGAATGGCTGAAGATCGGCGACCGTTCGCCGTCCGATTCGATGCTGCCGTAGCCCCTCGTAACCGGCTGCGGAGACGCACGGAGATGAAGACCATGGTTCAACGGATTGTATTGTTCATGACGTTTATGGTGCTCGCCGGTGCGTCGGCCGGCGCTCAGGAAGCGGCGGTGGTGGATCTGCGGCCGCGGTGGACCGAAGGCCAGACGGCGACGTACGAAGCGACGACGGCGCGGCGGACGACCACGGAGATGTCGGCCGGGGGCAAGTCGCGCACCAGCGACACGGCGATGGAGGTGAAGGCGAAGATGACCTGGCGCGTGACCGAGGCCCACGAAGCCGGCGGCGGCGTGGGTGAGATGGCCATCGACGAGATGACGATCACCATCACCGCGCCCGACGGCAGCGAAACGGTCGTCGACGGTCGGGGCGGGGGCGACCAGCGCCTGGCCGCGATCAACCAGTTCATCAAGGCGATGCAGGGCAAGGCGGTGGAAGTGACGGTCGACTCGACGGGTCACGTGACGAAGGTGTCCGGCTGGCGGGCGATTCAGCGTCAGGCCGGCGACTTGGGCGAATCGTTGGAGCAGCGCGATTTCGAGGAGATGGCCAGCGACCTGGCGTGGATCGTCGGCGGAGCGGCGGCGGTCGAACCGGGCGACACCTGGCGCGAGAAGTTCAACTGGTCCCACGAAGCCGGCGACCTGCATCACGACAGCCGCTACGAATTCGAGGGCATCGAGGAAATCGCCGGCCTGCCCGTGGCCATCGTCACCCGCGCCACGAAACTGCGGCTGGACCCGAAACTGCCCGAAGGCGGACCGCCGGTCGACCTCCGCATGACCGAGGGCAAGCAGACCTCGCAGATCATGTTCGACCTGACCCGCCGCGAAGTGGTCGGCCAGAACATCGACCGCACCATGCGCTATCAGGCGGACATTCCCCTCGGCGATCAGACGCTGACCACCCGCGTGAGCGAACAGCTCAACGGACAGATCCTGCGGACCAGCGAACGTTAGACGCGCCTCCGGTCCGGCGCCTCAAGACAGTCCGAACCGTTCGTTCACTTCGGCCAGCACCTGGCGAACGCGATCCGCCGGTCCGACCACGATCATCGCCAGGCCTTCCGGCGACAGCGCGTCGATCAGCGGCAGAACCTCGTCAACCGGGGTGAAGGGAATGATGCACTTCCCGGCGGCCTGAAGCCGCTTGAGCATCGGCGCGTGGGCCAGGGCGCCGGGCGCTGCGGCGCCGGGGGTGAACTGGATGGCGTCGAGGCTGTCCAGTTCGGCCAGGGCATCGGCGTGGCGGGCGGCGTCCGGGCCGTCCAGGTGGAACACGCTCCGCCCGGCCGACCGCGCGATCCGGTCGATTTCCGGCAGGAACACCTGCTCGAATTCGCGCGGGCCGATCAACGCGTTGAAATCGCAATTCGTGACGGTATAAGGCCGATTCGACCACAGCCCCAGCCACGTAATGACCCCCGCTTCGTGGCGGGCGACGGCCGTGTCGTACAGGGTCTCGAACGCCTGCCGCCAGGCGGGGTACATGCCTTCGAGCGCCGCGATGGCGCGGTCGGGCTGGTCGATCATGTCCATGCTCAGGTTGTCCGGCCCGCGCAGGTTGGTCAGCGTATCGCCGCACCCGCCGATGTCGGGTGACATGACCAGATATCGCCCCGCCGCGTCGGCCGCCAGCACCTCGAGACATTCCCGGAAGTAGCGCGTGAACGGCGCATCGTCGTGCAGGCCGCCCGTCGGCGCGTTGGCGTAATCGTCGTCGATGTGGGGATGGGTCCACACCGTGTTGGGCGACACGTCCACCCGCCCGCCGAGCATCGGACCCAGCGCCGCCGGGCCGAGGTCCACGCGGATGTGCGGCAGGCCATCGCCGATCGGTTGCTGATTGGCCAGTTGTTGCCTGCGGGCTTCGAGCCACTTCGCCGGTTCGTTCATCAGCTCGATGCACTTGCCGTGCGGTGCCGGCCCGCCGCGCCCGCCGTGCGCGATGAACACCGGCCGATCGATCAGGCCATGGTTCCACCACGCCTCGTGCCGCGCGGCGATCGCCGGAAAATCCTCGCACAGCGCCAGCGGCTGCCCGGCGATGCGCTCCAGGTCCGCCGTCCACTGGTCGGTCCGCTCAAACCGCGCGGCTTCCACCTGTAACATGCATGGACTCCTGTCGTTCGTGGTGGCCCTCAATGCCCGTCGTTCGATTCGGCCGGCGGGGCGAGACGATCGACCGGACGCGGATCCCAGCGTCCGGCGCCCCGCAGCAGGCGCGGCTCGGTCATGTCGCCCCACGTCGCCTTCACGTCGTTACGATGATACTGCACCGCGTAGGCCACGCGCGGCTGGTCGGTGTCGTTCGGCCCGGACCCGTGCACGGTCAGTCGCGAGAACGCCACGCAGTCGCCCGGCTGCATGATCATCGGCACGCTGTCCGACGGATCGGTTTTCATCCGACGATGGCCGTCGCCATCGCCTGATTCGGTCGATTCGTACGTGCCCTCGAGGTGCGAGCGCGGCACGATGCGCAGGCAGCCGTTGCGTTCGGTCATGTCATTGAGAGCGAACCACA
>CAYNCM010000009.1:0-29055 GCA_964395825.1 uncultured Planctomycetaceae bacterium | reverse complement strand
ACACGTAGCCCTCCGATTTATAGGATGCGATCTGCTCGTCACTCAGCCCGTGGCCGGTCAGGACGGCGGCGGGGTCGGTGGTAGCCATGTCGTGCTGCTCCTTATTGGGTCCCGCCAGGCCATTTCAACGGTTTCACCATACCTCGCCCTGGGACGGGCGGCCATGCAGCATCTGACCGATTTTTGCACTATACTGCTCCATCGTCATGCCCGCCGATCTGGTCTTTTTGCACGGACGACACACCCGCCGCTGCCGGGCGCGGGTCGACAAACGCTTCGTGGGCTATCACACGTTGCAGCTTGCGACCGAAGGCGCGGTGGAGTTGTTCTACGATCAGCAGCGGCATCTGCTGGATCGGCCGACCTGGTGGGCCGCCTGGCCCGGACCGCACATCCGTTTTCACGCCGCGCCGGGGCATGGGGGGTGGGAACACCGATATATCGCCTTCCGCGGGCCGCTGGTGCGCCAATGGCAGGCCGAACGTTTGCTGTTGCAAGCCCCGCAGCCGGCGACCGATGCGACCGGGGCGGCCGGTCGATTCGACGCGTTGTACCGGCTGATCGAGCGCGGTGATCGGCTGTCGCATCGCGGCGCGGTGAACCTGCTGGAACGAGTGCTGATCGACCTGGCCGAGCAGCGCCGGGCGCAACGCGTCGAGCCGACCTGGCTGCGGCAGGCCCGGCGACTGCTGGAGGATCAGCCGACTTTCTCACCGGATTACCAGGCCGTGGCCCGGGAACTGGGCATGGGGTTGAGCACGCTTCGCCGACGGTTCCGCGGCGCCACCGGCATGACGCTGCACGAATACCTCGTCGGTCGCCGCATCGACCGAGCCAAGCATCGGCTGGTTGATACCGATACGCCCATCAAGCAGATCGCCGATGATCTGAGCTACCGGGATGTGTTCTACTTCGCGCGGCAGTTCCGACAGGTGCTTGGTGTGCCGCCGGCCGCGTATCGCCGCTCGCGCCAACGATGAAGACCAACCGCCGGCGCAAAGAAAGGCCCCGTCGGGGAGGCTTACCGAACGGGGCTCGATCCAGGGTTCCGGTCCAAGCCGACGACGCGTTCCAGCGCGTGGCCGCCTGTCGATTCACCCGGGTTGATCGGTGATGGGCCGATCGCGTCGACGTCGATGCACCAGGGCCAGTCCCGCCGCGACGGCCAGCAGCGCGGTGGCCGGTTCAGGGATGACCTGCGGCTCGCCGATGGGCGAATCACTCGCCTGGCCGCCGCCGCCGCCGCGGAAGCCGACCAGCGGTGGGGCGAACGGATGCGAGAACATCCCGCCTGCCGGCCCGGGTTGCGGGTGGAAGCCGTCGAGTTCGCCGTCATCGAACAACAGCAGGCGCAACACGGCGCGGACGTTGAGGCGATCGTAAATCGCCTTGGAATTCGTCGATCCGGCATGCTGGGCCGCGGCGGCGCCGAGAATCTCGCCGACCGTCTCGTGATCCGTGGCCGTTTGGTTCGACAATGGCGAGACCGGATCAGTGATCACCGTGCGGCGGCGGCTGATCTCGTTGTTCAACTCAAGCAGAATCGCGTCGTCCTGGTCGTCGAGCGATTCATCGCGCGACCCGGACGGCACTCGCCCCCCGCCGTGCGTGAGGTCCGTATCCACGTCACCGGCGGCTGCCGCGGCCAACCCGAACGTGATCACCGCCACATTGAAAATCCTGCCCATGTCTTGACGCTCCCTGGCGACCCCGGACCGGGCGGTCTTCGCCCGAACCGTTCGCCGATCGCCTCAACCATCCAATTCACCGCGCGCCGAAGCAAAGCGATTCGTTCGCCGATCCGCTTTGCCGTTCGGTCTGTAACGGTCAGTGGGACTGGCAATGCGGGACGGTGGCGGCTTCCATCCTGACCGGTCCGGTCGATGGTGGTATGATGAGCTTCATGAGTGCCGATAATCCGAAAACCGCGATCTTCCCCGGTACGTTCGATCCGATGACCAACGGGCATCTGGATCTGATCCGCCGCGGGCGCCAGCTTTTCGACCGATTGGTCGTCGCCATCGGGCACAACCCGGAGAAGGCGGCCCTGTTCAGCCTCGACCAGCGCAGCGAGATCATCACGCAGGTAGTCCGGGACGCCGGTCTCGACGTGGACGTGCGGACCTACACCGGCCTGACGGTCGACTTCGCCCGCCAGGCCGGCGCCACGGCACTGCTGCGCGGCATCCGCAACATCGCCGACCTGCAGTTCGAGCTGCAACTGGCCCTGACCAACCGCACCGTCGCCGACGTGGAGACGGTATTCATGATGGCCGGCGACGAATACGCGTTTGCCAGCAGCAGCCTCATCAAGCAGATCGCCGCCGGAGGCAAGATCGACCGCCTCTCGCGGCTGCTGCCCGACATCGTCATCGAAAAGCTCAAAGAAAAACAGGCCAACGGCGCGCTGTCCCTCGCCGACGCCCCCGACCCGGCGAAACACGGATAATGCCTCGCAGAGGGCGCAGAAACGCAAAGGCGCCCGGAGCGGAAATGGTTGTCCGCACCCGGCCCGAACGACGGCCCTTCGCCGTGCCTCAGCGCCTCGGCGCCCCCCGCGATTGAGAATCCCCTACCCATGTTCGACCATCGCATCATCAGCATCGGCACGCTCTCGGCCCACCCGTTGTGGGACGAGCGCGGCGCCCCGCGCACCGCCCACGCCACCACTTCGCTCATTCGCGCCGACGACAGGGTGATCCTCGTTGACCCGGCCCTGCCCGCGCCGGCGGTCGGGGCGCACCTGCACGAGCGGGCCGGCTTGAAGCCCGAGGACGTGACCGACATCTTCCTGACCAACTTCCGACCGGCCCACCGCCGCGGGCTTGACGCCTTCGATCACGCCGCCTGGTGGATCGGCGAGCGCGAACGCGAAGCGGTCGGCGTGCACCTGGTCGAACGCTTCCGACAGTGCGAAGATCAGCAGAGCGGCGACATGCTCAAGCACGACATCGCTTTGCTGCAGCGATGCAAGGCCGCCCCCGATCAACTGGCCGAACACGTCGACCTGTTTCCCCTGCCCGGGTTCACGCCCGGCGGGTGCGGTTTGTTGCTGAGTCTGCCGTCGGCCACGGTGCTGATCGCCGGCGATGCGGTGGCCACGAGCGAACACCTGGCCAAGGGGCAGGTGCTTGGGGGGGCGTACGATCTCGATGCCGCCCGCACCAGTTTCGCCGAGGCGATCGAAATCGCCGACTGGATCGTCGCCGGCCACGACAACCTGCTGCCCAACCTCACGCGGCGATTCCTATGAGCCGACCCCGCCCCCAGCGCGCCGGGGACATTCGGGGCCAAGCGAATCGGGGTATCGGGTGTTTCGGGTGATCTTGGCGGTTCAAACCTCATGCTGCTTCACCGCGAGAAGATGATCGAACGACTGGACGACGGCGAACCGTTCGACGTGGCGGTTGTCGGCGGGGGCGCGACGGGGCTGGGCGCGGCGCTCGATGCGGCCAGCCGCGGGTATCGCACCTGCCTGTTCGAGCGCGGCGACTTCGCCTGCGCTACGTCCAGCCGTTCGACCAAACTCATCCACGGCGGCGTGCGCTACCTGGCCCAGGGAGATCTGTCGCTGGTGCGCGAATCGCTGCGCGAGCGCGGCCGGCTGCTGCGCAACGCCCCCCATCTTGTCGGCGCTCAGCGCTTCATCGTGCCCACCTACAGTGGGGCGGGCAATCTCTACTACCTCGCCGGACTCAGGGCGTACGACCTGCTGGCCGGCCGACTGGGCATCGGGTCCACCCGCCGCCTGTCCCGCGATGCGACGATCCGGGCCTTGCCCACCGTGCGCGCCGATCGTTTGACCGGCGGGGTGGCGTATTTCGACGGGCAGTTCGACGACGCCCTGCTCGCGGTGCGATTGGCCCAGACCGCCGCCCAGCACGGCGCGGTGGTGATCAACTACATGAACGTCGTCGCGCTCGACCGCCGCGGCGACCGAATCGCCGGCGTGGTGGTGCATGATGTCGAAACGGGCGCCGAACACACCGTAGCCGCGAAGGGGGTGATCAACGCCGCCGGCGTGTTCGCCGACCGGGTCCGCCGCCTCGACGAACCCGATGCCGAGCCGACGATTCTGCCCAGCCGCGGGTCGCACATCGTGCTCGACCGGTCGTTTCTGCCCGGCGATGCGGCGATGATGATCCCGAAAACCGACGACAAACGGGTGCTGTTCGCCATTCCCTGGCGCGAGCGCCTGATGGTCGGCACAACCGATGTGCCGGCCGAGTCGGTGGACGGTGAACCGAGGCCGAGCGAAGAAGAACTGTCGTTCCTGCTCGATCATGGCGGCCGGTATCTGACCAGGGCGCCGCAGCGCGGGGACGTGCTGAGCATGTTCGCCGGCCTGCGCCCGTTGGCCCGGCCGAGCCGAGCCAAGGGTGATACGTCCGCCGTGTCGCGCGATCACGGGGTGTCTGTCGCGCCCAGCGGGTTGGTCAGCGTGACCGGCGGGAAGTGGACCACCTATCGCCGCATGGCTGAGGATGCCGTCGATACCGCGCAGCGCGTCGCCGGCCTGCCCGATCGGCCCTGTCGCACCGCGGGCCTGGCGATCGTCGATCCGCCCGCGCCCGCCGAGCGCGGCGCGAAGCTGCACGACCGCTTGCCGTATGACGAAGCCGACGTTCGCACCGCAGTCGAAAGCGAAATGGCCCGCACGGTGGAAGACGGGCTCAGCCGGCGAACCCGCGCGCTGCTGCTGGATGCCAGGGCCAGCATCGACATCGCCCCGCGCGTCGCGGCGATCATGGCCGAAATGCTGGAGCGCGATGAGGCCTGGCAGCGTGAACAGGTCGAACAATATCGACAACTTGCCCGGCACTATCTGCCGTAAGCATCGCCCGCAATCCCCGGCCGGCGATCAGCGATCAATCCTCTTCCGCATGGCCGGCCAGGCGAGGTCGGCGTAAAAGCGGCGGCCTTCCGGACCGACGACATGGCGGCAGTTCAAGTTCATCGGGGCGCCGGCGGTGTCAATGAATCGACGGCGGATCAGCGTCCTCGCCCGTGCCGCTGAACAGGCGGTTGGTGACGTTCGGCCCGTCGAGGGCGTACGAGCCGTCGTCGTTGACGTGATAGCCCAGCTTCTCGGGGCTGCGCGTTTCCACGTGTCCGTCGCAGAATGAGGCGTTGGCTTTGCCGCCGTGTCGCGGGTCGGGCCCGGAACGGTCGGCGGCGTTGCGGTTGTTGTTGTCGCAGAAGTCGCTGTCGCCGGCGACGAGGCGCGGCGGGTCGAGCGACCAGCCGTGGTTCGACACCTGCCGCGTGTCGTTGTTCTGGCCGGTCACGTTGTAGGGCAGGCGGTTGTCTTCGGCCTTGCCCGCGGCGGTGCCGAGGTTGTCCGCCGCCATCACCGTGCTCGAAGGATTGATTCGGCTGATGTCCACGGGGAAGTTCATGAACGCGCGGCTCGGATGGCTGCGGGCGTTGCCGAGGAACTGAAAGTTGTAACCGTAGCTGAAATTGCGGTTGTTGATCCGTTCGGGCGCCTGCGGGCAGATGAACACCTTGTGGTCGACGGTCTTGACGTTGTCGTCGGCCGGGTCGGTGGAAGGTTCCTCGTAGGCGTGGATGCCGCTCTGGGCGCCGAGGGTGATGAACCAGCGCGGACGGTACTGCATGCCGTTGCCCACGTCGTACATGTTGGCCGGATCGGTTTTGGGGTTGACCTTGTAGGGTCGGCCGGGCACGCTGGCGCCGCTGTTGCCGTCGGCGTACATGACGAACCCTATCGCCACCTGCCGCATGTTCATCGCGCAGACCGTCGTTCGCGCCACCTCCCGCGCCGCGCCCAACGCCGGCAGCAGAATGCCCAGCAGCAGCGCGATGATCGCGACCACCACCAGCAACTCAACAAGGGTGAAACCATGTTGAGTGGTCCTGCCTTCGGCTCTGAGGCTCAGGCTCGACGAGAGCCTGCCGAAGGGCCGCTCGACGAGGGTAAATCCCGCCGGCCTGTTTCGTGCATCGGTCATGATTTCAGACTCCGCCGATTGGTTTGACGCGATGCACACTACCGCGCTGGCCGCAGCCGACTGCACGATCTGCACCGGCGGTGCGGGCTGTTCGGCCGGGGGCGTGGGCAGTACGATGGAGCCGACATGACCCTCAGCCGCAAGATGACGATCCAACTGGCGGCGCTGGTGGGCGCGGTGTGTCTGCTTGCCGCGGCGGGGCTGTGGGGCTTGCTGGGCCTGGAGCGGGAGTTGGATTCAGCGGTGGATGAATACCAGCGCCTGCGGGCGGTGTACGAGGCGGGCCTGCCCATCGCCGCGGCCGGCGAATCGCTCAAGGGCGAACAGCCCGATCGCGATCGCGCCGCGGCCCAGCTTTCCCGGGCGATCGATCGGCTCAGTCAATTTATCGTCGACGATTCGGCGGGCAGCGCTGCGGCGCAGGTCGCGGTCGACGAATTGCGCCAGGCGTTGGCGAACTTGCGGCACGAGGTGGACGACGACCGGCCGCCCGTCGCCGCGCTGGCCGCGGTGCGCCGGGCCCTCAACCACATCGCCGCCCAGGTGGCTGCCACGGCCGACGGCATCCGCCGCACCGAAACCGCCGCCGCTGAGCGCCTGCGCCGAACCATCCTGACCGGCATCGCGGTGGCGTTGGCGATTCTGCTGGCGGCAGTGGCGGTCGGCATCTCGCAGTATCGCAGCGTGATGAATCCGCTGCGTCGGGTGGCGCGGGGTGTGCGGCCCATCGCGTCCGGCCGGTTCGATCAGCGCCTCGACCGCGAACCGACCGCCGAGTTCGCCGCATTGGCCGAGGAGATCAACCGCATGACCGTCCAACTCGACGAGCTGTACCGCGACCTGGAACGAAAAGTCGAACGCACCAGCCGCGAACTGGTCCGGTCCGAGCGGCTGGCCAGCGTGGGGTATCTGGCCGCGGGCGTGGCCCACGAGATCAACAATCCCCTGGGCATCATCGCCGGCCACGCCGAGCTTTCCCGACAGGCCCTGCGCGACGACGCCGACCAAACCCGCATCCACGAATCGATCGAGGCGCTGGGCATCATCACCGATGAAGCGTTCCGCTGTAAGCAGATTATCGAGAAGCTGCTGTCGCTTTCGCGGGGCGGCGCGGGGGGACGCACGGCGGTGTCGATGAAGCGCGTGGCTCAGGACGTGGCCGACATGGTCGCCGCGCTCCAAGCGTATCGTGACCGACGGGTCGAGGTGCGGTTGTGCGATGATCCGCTGATCGTGCGGGCCAGTGACGCGGAGATGAAGCAGGTGCTGCTGAACCTGGTGATCAACGCGCTGGAGGCGACGGAAGCGCCGGACGGGCGGGTGACGATCACCGGCCGGCGCGACGGCTCGCAGGTGCGCCTGGCGGTCTGGGACAACGGCCGGGGCATGGACGCGGCGACGCTGGGGCGGGTGTTCGAACCGTTCTACACCACGCGCCCCGGCGCCGCGCCGCCGGGCACGGGACTGGGGTTGTCGATCAGTCACGCCATCGTTACCGCGCACGGCGGGCAGCTCGAAGCGGCCAGTGAAGGCCCCGGTCGCGGCAGCACCTTCACCCTCATCCTCAACGCCGACGCGGGAGACAAGGCATGACCAAACCGACCCCGCTGCGGGTGCTGATCGTGGAAGATGAACAGCGGCTGCGGGACGTGCTGACCCGCGGGATCGAGTCGCTCGGCTGCGAGGCGCTGGGTGCCGGCAGCGGCGAAGAAGCGCTCAAGCTGATCGACCGGCACGAACCGCCCATCGCGATTTTGGATCTCAACCTGCCGGGCATGAGTGGCATGGATCTGTTCGCCCGCATCCGCGAGCACAAGCCCGACACGCACGTGATCATCCTGACCGGGTTCGGCGACCTCGACGCGGCGCGACAGGCGATTCGCCTGGACGTGGTCGATTTCCTCACCAAGCCGTGCCACCTGGGTGATCTGGAAGTGGCGTTGAGCCGGGCGCGCCAGCGGATGATGCTCGTCGAGCCCCCGCCGATCGATCCGCCGGATGACCCGCCCGCCGCCGAAACGTCGACTGACATCGATTATCCGGCGAAGCTGGCCGACATTGAACGCCGCACCATCCTCGACGCCCTTGCCCGGCACGATGGCAATCGCAAGACGACGGCCGAGGAACTGGGCATCAGCGTGCGGACGTTGTATTACCGGCTGAAGGAATATCAGGATCGGGGGTTGCTCGACTGAGTCCGGCTCTCCGGCCCCGCGGTGCGGGGCAGGGGTCACTTCGGCAGGGCTCGCTTGAGTTTCCGCACGACCGTCGCCGGACGCCGGGCGCTGCAGACCACGCGGCTGACCGCCACGCCGCCGCAGCCGGCGTCGACCAGTTCGCCGAGGTTCTCCGGCGTGATCCCGCCGATCGCCAGATGCGCCACTCCCGGAAAGTGCTTCACAAAGGCGCGAAGATACTTCACGCCGCTCGGACGGCGCTGCTTGGTGTCGGTGGCGAACATCGCGCCCACGCCGCAGTAGTCCGCCCCCTCGGCGATCGCCCGTTTTGCCTCGGCCAGGTTGTGTGTCGAAGCCCCGATCACCAGCGCCCGACCCGCGATCTGCCGCGCCTGGTCGATCGGCAGGTCGTGCTCGCCCAGATGCACCCCCGCCGCGCCGCACGCCAGGGCAAGGTCAACCCGATCGTTCACGATCACATCCGCCCGCTCGCCGGCCAGATGCACCAGCTTCCGCGCCCGGGCGAGCCGAGCGTCATCGTCCAGTTGCTTCTCGCGCAGTTGCAGGCAGTCCGCTCCACCGTCGAGCGCGGCCCGGGCCGTGTCCGACCAGGGGTGATGCGTGCACAGCGCTTCGGTGATGATGACGCAGAGGCGCCACTGCTTCATCCCGCCGCGCCTGGCGAGTTGTTTGTGCAGGTCGGATTCGACGTCGTAGCCGCGGTAGCGCAATTGCTCGATCTGTTCGGCGAACATCGGATCGATCGTCTTGCCGAATTCCTCGAGGCATCGCAGCGATTCGCTCAGCCGCTTGCCCGCCGCGATGGCGACCTGCGGAAGGTCAGCGCGTTGCCGTTCGGCGTTCGCCGAGATGGCCGTGCCCACATCGCCGGGCGTATCGCGGTGGCGCTCGATGTGCAGGTGGGCGGGCAGCCGGTCCATCGTTTGCCGCAGGTCGTGGCGAAGGAGCTTGGCCCGCCGGGCGAGCGTCGCATCGTCGAGGGCGAATCGCGCGGCGTCTTCCAGCACCCGCATCGCCTCGCGGGCGCGGTTGGCGTTGGCGTCGATGATGCGAAGCAGACGGTCTTTTCCGAAGGCATCAGGCATAAGGCAAAAGGCAGAAGCTCGATTGTCCGGATGGCGCGCGGCGCAGGGTCTGCCTTTTGCCTTTTCCCTTCCGCCTTCACTCGACGGTTTCCACTTCGGTGTCGATGATCGGCTGATCGCGGTGTTTGAGGTAGATGAAGTAGAGGTTGCGGGTGTAGATGATCCAGCCGGTGCACTGGCCGAGGATGCCGACGATATCGCGCCGCCAGATGAAGTAGACCAGCAGCAGCGACGCGCCGCCCAGGGCCATCCACCAGAAAGCCGGCGGCACGACCGATGCTTTCGACCGCTCGCTGGCCAGCCACTGGACGATCAGGCGGCCGGCGAACAGCACCTGCCCCACCAACCCGAGCAATACCCAGGCCACCCCGCCGAGGTCGGTGACGTTGAGCAGGGCGAGGATCCACGATCGGCGGGTCTGCTCGTCGTGCACGCGCCGGGCGAAGTCGATCGGCGTGAGGAACTGCGGCTGCCCGCCGCGCGGATACAGCACGAATCGGATCGCGCCATCTTCGGTTTGCACGATGTGCACCGTCTCGTTCACGCCGGACAGCGTCACCTTCACGGTGGCCGTGGGGGCATTGTGGGACCGTTCGGCGGATTGACCGAACGCCGGCGCGGTGCCGGCGAGCCCGGCAAGCATGATGATCGACAACATCAGCAGTCTGTGAATCACGGTGCGGTGTTCCTGTGGGTTCCGGCGGCGGGACTGCGGTAGACAAGGCGCTGTTCGCTGACCGTGCCGTCGTCGAAGGCGAACAGGCGCTCGAAGCCGTGCTGTTCCATCACCGCCCGGTTGGTCGGATCGATGCGCGCCATGACGTAGACCGGCTGATTCTGCTCGGCGGCCTGCTCGAGGCTGAACATGGCGTTGCGTGGCTGATCGCGGCGCATCTGCTCGGCGACCTTGGCCGGGGCGATGGCGGGGACGATCCGCCGGGCGTAGAACAGGAACTCCTCGTTCGGTTCCTTGTCCACTTCCCGGTCGAGGCAGAGGTAGAACAGGGGAGCGTCGCCGACGGTTCGGGCGACCTTCTCCGCCGGCGCGCGGTATTCGTTGGTTCCGTGATGCGATCGCACGTAGCCCCACAGGAACACCGTGGACATCAACACGATCCAGATCGTCGACGCCACCGCGGCCGACCGGGGATGCCACTTCCAGTGCAGCCTCGCGCCTTCCAGGGCGATCACCGCCAGCCCCACGCCCCAGGCGGCGATCAGCCACAGCGGCAGCCCCACCACCTCGTACTGGTCCAGCGTGCCCCGGGCGACCAGGTAGTCCTGCATCGTGATGAACAGCGGCACGCCCACCGAGGCGGCGAACAGGATCAGCCAATGCGCCAGCCACAACACCCACGAGCCGGCATCGCGCTGCCCGCGCGAGGCCAGGTCGATGTGCCAGCTCCACAGTTGGGCCACCAGCAGTCCGACCGCCGGGAGAATCGGCATCAGGTAACGCTGCTGCTTGGCCCCGGGAATCGACAAGACCACCAAGACCCCGACAAACCACAGCCAGGCGATCAGCAGTTGCCGACGCCGCTCGCCGCGCGCCCGCAGCCAGGGCTGAAACAGCGCGCCGATCAGCCAGACCGTCCACGGAAACGCCAGGGGGAACAGGCCCAGGTAATACCAGAACGGCTGCCCTTCCGCCTGGCCGTGGTCGACCGGTTTGGCCAGCACGTATTCGCGGAACACCTCGGCGAACGCCTCATCGGCGCTGGCGAACCCGAGCCTTTCGGCGTAGTGGACCACGTACACGAACCACGGCATCGCCAGCAGCACGCCCAGCAGCAGCGCGAACACCAGGCCGATCGCGTTGCCCAGCCGGCGGCGCGGCGTGATGGCGATCGCCGCGGCCAGCGGCACCAACATCAGCGGCGCGGCCACGAGTCCCTTGGTCATGAACGCCGCGGCCATGGCCAGACCCGCGATGAACCAGCCCAGCACCCGCCGCTGCGTCCAGTTCACTTCCTTCAACGGCCTCATCGCCCACAGTCCCGACGCGATGCCCAGGGTCACGAACGCCGCCAGGTGCGTGTCGTAGCTGGCCATCCGCATGAAACGGATGAACACCATGCACGTGGCCGTGACCACCATCGCCAGCCCCGCCGTGCGCAGGTTGCCGATCGACAGCCCCGCCCAGAACGTCGACAGCAGCGTCACCATGGCCATGCCCACCGCCATCCACCGCGCGTACAGCACCAGTTGCTGGGCCGTGGCGTGTTCCGGCGAAAGCGACAGCCACGCCGCCATGTTCAGCCACACCGTCAGCGGGGGTTTTTCCACCCGTGGCCGGCCGTTCCAACTGGGCACCAGCCATTCCCACTTGCCCCCGCCGACCAGGGGTTCGAATGCGCCGTGCTGGCGCAGCCACGTCTCCTGGCTGGAGCACAGGGCGATCTTCTCCATGGTGTAGGTCGTGTCCGCCTCGTCCAGCCCCACCAGCAACGCCGGCAACACCGCCAGCGCACACAACACCAGCAATCCCCAGATCCGCAGGCGATCCTCCCCGGCCGCGGGAAGCTCGACCCGCTGGCTGGGCGAACGCGCGGGGGCGGGTGTGTCGACGCCCGGCGCAGCGCCGGGGCGAGTCGATGCCGCACCGCTGCCCGACGTGCTGTCGCCGCCGATGCCGGCAGCGGGAGCGGAGATGGGCTGGGAGTGGTTTGCGGATGGATCGGACATGCGCTGCTAAGCCCTCAGGTCGGCGAAGGCCGGCCCCGTGTTCAAAGGGCACATCTTACCGGCCCGGCGAGGGAGCCGACAAATACCCGGCCCGCTCGGACAACGCCCAAGGCCCGGGGGAACGCAGGTGGTCCGGCCCTCCGCCCCGCTCGGGACCGGCCCGGATCAACACCGATCACCGCAGGGACATTCGCCCCGGCATTCGTCATCGCGCTGCGGCCGTGCTACACTTGTTGCGGTCTGGTCGCAATTAGCGGCCGGGTGATTTCCGGTCAGGATGGTCCAGAGATGCATCGCAAACACGAACACAAGCAACTGGGCGCCCAGACGGTCGAGGTGACGTTCCTGCTCGATGATCCGCAACCGTTGACCGGCTCGGACGAGAAGCAAGTCCACGTCAAGGCCGCCAAAGGCGAGAGCCTGCTCGACGTGGCCCTCGACCACGGCGTCAACATCGAGCACGCCTGCGGCGGGGTGTGCGCCTGCTCGACCTGCCACGCCTACATCGAACAGGGGATGGCCAGCCTCTCGGAATCCACCGAGCAAGAGGAAGACCGGGTCGAGGAAGCGCCCGCCATCAAGCCCACCAGCCGGTTGAGTTGTCAATGCGAGATCATCGGCGACGGCCCGATCACCGTGCGCGTGCCCGCATGGAACCGCAACGCCATCAAGGAAGTGCCGCACTGAAGGTCGGATGGGCCATGTCGGGGGTGGAATGTCCAACCCCATTCGCCATTCGATCTTCGACCCCAGGGAATCCGCCATGCCCGATTTCACGTTCGGCTGGACCGACATCGAAGACATCGCCGAAGCCCTGCGCGAAAAGCACCCCGATCGAGATCCGCTGTCGGTGCGCTTCCCCGAGTTGGCCGGCATGGTCGAATCGCTCGATGGCTTTCAGCCCCCGCCCGGCCAGTCGGTCAACGAGCAGATTCTTGAAGCCATCCAGGCCGCCTGGCACCAAGAGAAAGTCGAAGACGAGCAAGACGACTGACCGTCCCGCCGGTCGGGCCGCCGGCGCTCAGTTCACATCGCCGAGGTACACCATGCGGTCTTCGCGTTCGACGCGCTGAATGTGGGGGATCAGCACCCTGGGATAGAACGGGTGTTCGTGAAGTTCATCGAGCGGGATCCACGCCAGGCCGATCTGTCCGCTGTCGGGCTTGGATCCTTCGCTCGGCTCGGCATCGTCGGGAATGGTGCACTCGAACAAGAACTCGACCTGATGGCGGTGGCCGTCGGTGGCGGCGAATTCGTGGTTGGCCCCGATGTACTCGCGCATGTAGCGCAGGGCCACCACCGCCACTTCGACGTTGATTTCTTCGAGGCATTCGCGCTTCACCGCTTCGAGGATCGTTTCCCCGTGGTGCTGGCCGCCGCCGGGCAGGATCATCCAGGGATCGACGTCGCCTTCCTGGTTGATCTGCACCAGCAGTTTGCCGTCGCGCACGATGATGGCCTTACAGGAATTTCGGACGCGCGGTCTGGGCATAGCAGCCTCCGTGGCATCAAGTCGGTCCTGGAGGCCACAGGGAAAGGCATTGCGTGATGCCTGTCAACCGCTTCCGATCCGGCGTTGGCCTGGGCGCATCGGCGGTCAGCCGCTCAGCACCGCCGCGGCGCGGTCGAGTTCCTCGATGGTGTTGTAGAAGTGCGGGCTGAAGCGCAGGATTGCCCGGCCGGCCCGGTCGTGACGCAGCGAAACGCTGACATCGGCTTCGGCGAGTTTCCCGAACGCCGCCTTCACGTCCGTCGTGTCGTGGATGAACGAGACGATCCCGCTGTGGGCCGAGGCGGGCATGGTGTCGGCGATGTCATGGACGAACAGCCGCCAGCCGGCCGGTCGCAGGGCGTCGATCAGGTGGCGGCGCAGTTCGCCCAGCCGCCGGGCGATCGCCCCGACGCCCAGTTCGCCGATGAGCCTCATCGACGCGGCCATGCCGAGGATGCCCGGCAGGTTCAGCGTGCCCGGTTCGTAGCGCCGGGCCCCGGGATAGAACTCGATCTCATCCTGCGCCACGAAGTCCGGCGACACGACATTCCAGCTTCCCAGCAGCGCCGGTCGCAGCGCGTCGAAGTGTTGTGAATCGACGTAGAAGATTCCCGCCCCGCACGGACCGAGCAGCCATTTGTGCGAATCGGCGCTGAGAAAATCAATGGTCTCGACGTTCAACGGAAACGCCCCGAGGGTCTGAATGGCGTCGAGGCAGAACAGGATGCCGCGCTGGTGCAGTTCGCGGCCGATGCGGTCGACGTCGATCCGGTAACCGCTGATGAAGTGGCCGCTGGCCAGGGCGACGAGTTTCGTGCGATCACAGATCCGCGGCTTGATCGTTTCCCAGGTGATCTCGCCGAGCCGGGCCGGCCGCAGCGCGACCGGCTCGACGCCGCGCCGGGCCAGGTCGGCCCAGGGGTATACGTTGGCCGGGTAATCGTCGGGATAGTAGATCACCTGATCGCCCGGCCGCCAGTCGAGGCCGTGCGCCACGAGGTTCAGCCCCAGCGTGGTGGGACCGAGCAGGGCGATTTCCGTGGCGCGGGCGCCGATGAGTTCGGCGGCGGTCCTGCGGGCTTCGTTGATGTCGGCGGCGGTCGGGCCGGCTTCCTGCTGATCGCGCGAGCCGGCGTCGGCGAACTCGGCCATCGCCTGCCGTGCCGAGGCCGACAGCGGCGAAACCCCCGCATGAGCCAGAAACACGCGCTCGCCGGTGACCGGGAACATCGCCCGCCGCAACGATTCATCGTTCACCAGATCGTCAATCGTCATGCCGACAGTGTAGCGGTCACGCTGCGGTTTTCTCATCCTCCCATGCCCGCGCGGAGGAAGACGAAATACCCGATCAGCACCACCGCCAGCACGTACATGATCCAGCCGACCTGCCGGCCCCGGCCGCACAGCAGTTTGACCAGCACGTAGGTGATGAACCCGATCGCCAGGCCGTCGCCGATGTTGAAGCTCAGCGGAATGGCGATGATGGTCAGGAAGGCGGGGATGGATTCACCGTAATCGTCCCACTCGATGCGGACGACAGCCTTGATCATCATCGCCCCCACGATCACCAGGGCCGGGGCGGTGATCACGCCGTACGATCCGACCATCGCGATGACCGGCGAGAAGAACAGCGCTGCGATGAAGCCCAGGGCCACCACCACCGCCGTCAGGCCGGTCTTGCCGCCCTGTTCGACGCCCGCCGCCGATTCGATGTAGCTGGTCACCGTGCTCGTGCCCAGTGCCGCCCCGACCGTCGTGCCCACCGCGTCGGCCATCATCGCCCGGCCGGCCCGCGGCAGCTTGTTGTCCTTGACCAGCCCCGCCTGCTCGCTCACCCCGATCAACGTGCCGATCGTGTCGAATACGTCCATGAACAGGAACAGGATGATGTAGGGAATCATCGGCAACGCGATCGCGTGGACCAGGTCCATCTTGAAAGCGGTGGGCGAGACGGCCGGCGGGGACGAGACGATGCCCGAGGCCTGCGCCGGATCGAACTGCGTGAACAGCATCGACGCCGAGACGACCTTCAGGCTGTCCAGGCCGGTGGCATTGCAGAACAGGCGCGCCAGACCGGCGAACATGGCCGTGGCCAGGATGCCCCAGAGAATCGACCCCCGCACGCCCATCGCGTGCAGCACCGCGATCAGGATCAGGCCGAAGAAGAACACGACCAGGTCCGGCGAATGCAGCGTGGTGTTCAGCTTCACGAACGTACCGGGGTCGGCGACGATCAGCGAGGCGTTCTTCATGCCAATGAAGGCGATGAACAGGCCGATGCCCACGGCAATGGCGTTCTTCATCGACGGGCTGATGGCGTTCATGATCGCCTCGCGTACGCCGAGCAGGCTGAGCAGCAGGAAGATCACGCCGGCAATGAAGATCACGCCCAGGGCGACCTGCCACGGTTCGGTGTCCCACTGTTCGCGGGCGCTGATCGCGGCGATGGCGGGCACGACGGTGAAGGTGAAGAAGAAGTTCTGTCCCATGCCCGGGGCCAGGCCGATCGGGTAACGGGCGACCAGCCCCATGATGAGCGTGGCCACCGCGGCGGAAACGCACGTGGCCACCATCACCGCGTCGAAGTCCATGCCCGCCCCGGCCAGGACGCCCGGCTGAACGAAGATGATGTAGGCCATGGTCAAAAACGTCGTGGCGCCGGCGAGCACTTCCGTGCGGACGTTCGTGCCGTTGTTCGATAGACGAAAAATGCGATCGAGCATGATGGGCTTCCCCGCTGGATGTGTGATGGCATTTTAGCGGTTACCATGGTGGCGATGAAACCCACGACCCGCTCGACGACGATTCTGTGCGTTCGGCGCGACGGCCGCGTCGCCCTTGGCGGCGACGGACAGGTGACCATGAACGAGGTGGTCGCCAAGGCCCGGGCCAACAAGATTCGCCGACTGGAAGCTTCGGCAGGCGGCAAACCGGTTCTCGTCGGCTTCGCCGGGTCGGCCGCCGACGCCTTCGCCCTGCTTGAACGCTTCGAAACGAAGCTCAAGGATTCGCCCGGCAATGTCCGTAAGGCCGCGATCGAACTGGCCAAGTTGTGGCGCACCGATCGGCTGCTCCGCCGGCTCGAAGCCCTTATGGCCATCGCCGACGACACCTCCAGCCTGCTGATCAGCGGACAGGGCGATGTGATCGAACCGGACGACGGGATCATCGGCATCGGCTCAGGCGGCGCCTACGCCACCGCCGCCGCCCGGGCGCTGTTGCGCCATACCGAACTCGACGCCGAACAGATCGTCCGCGAATCCCTCACCCTGGCCGGCGAACTGTGCGTGTACACGAATGCGAACATCACGGTAGAGACGCTGTGACCGTCGTCGACGCTGAGACATCGTCCGTCAAACCGACGCGCGACGGAACAGGCCCGGCGGCGGAGAGCGGGAAACCGGGCGCACAACTGCTATCATGGCCGCATGGGCGTTGACCTTTCGCATATCGACATGAACCGCAAGCCCGCTGAGGCGCCGCTGAACGATGTGATGGGCGGGGCGGCGCGGTGGGAGGTGAAAGTCCATGAGCACGGGCTGCTGGCGCTGGTGGACGTGATGCCCCGACTGGTGCCCGAGGGCAAGACGGCCGACGCGGCGATCGTGCAGGCGGCACGGGTCAGCTACGGCGCGGGCACGAAAAAAATCAACGAGGACCGCGGCCTGATTCGCTATCTTGCCCGCCACCGCCACACCACGCCGTTCGAAATGGTGGAATTCAAGTTCCACTGCGTCATGCCCATCTTCGTCGCCCGCCAGTGGATTCGCCATCGCACCGCCAACGTCAACGAATACTCCGCCCGCTATTCGGTGGTGCGCGACCGGTTCTACCACCCGTCGGTCGACAACGTGCCCCAGCAGTCGCGGACCAACCGCCAGGGCTCGGACGAGACGCCGATCGATCCGACGACCGCCCAGGAGTTTCTCGACTACCTGGCCCGCATCGAGGCGGAGTATCAGACCTACGAGCAACTGCTCGACAAGGGCGTGACGCGGGAGTTGGCCCGGATCGGCCTGCCGGTGAACGTCTACACCGAGTGGTACTGGAAGTGCGACCTGCACAACACGCTGCACTTTCTGAGTCTGCGCCTCGACGAACACGCCCAGCGGGAGATTCGCGATTACGCGATGGCCCTGTTCGCGCTGATTCAGCCGATCGTGCCGGAGGTGTGCGAAGCGTTTGTCGATTACGACCTGGAGGCGATGCATTTGACGCGGCTGGAGGTCGAGGCGATCCGCACCGGCCAACCGCTCGGTTCGGCCAACCAGCGCGAAAACGCCGAGTGGCGCGCCAAGCGCCGCCGGCTGGGCATGGAGTCGGGCGGTTGACCGCGCCGCGACTTCGCCTCGATCAGCACGGCGGGCCGCGTGGTGAATCTGGCGAAGATCTGCCGGCGGATCGCATCAGAAAAACCGCGGGAAATCTGACGCCGCCGGTTCGGGTCCGCCCAGGAGCCCCCGTGGCGGACAACCGGTCCAGATAGCTCATAACTCAATTTTGAACAATGCTTTACGAGTCTACGGGCGTGATGGCGATTTTTTTCGTTTGGCGGTTGGCCCAGGCGGGATTGAATCGTAGCTTTGCCCCGTTCGGATGATCGGGCGGCGCACCTGCGCCTGCCTGGGAAGGTAAATCGACCCGCGGCCGCAGGCCGACTTCCGGTCCGATGAGCGGCTTCCAGCCGACCGAACCGCGATACCCCAAGCCGGATCGCGGTTTTTTCTGGCGGTTTTCCCGGGCGCCGCGGGCGTTTGGAAACACGACCACAAAATTCTACTTGACGCGGCTCGATCCATGGGCCATAGTGATCGTGGAAGCAGAGAGAGGCGCAGCCGCCTAAGTTCCTGGGAAGAGCTTGAGAGCCAGGAAGCCGGGTAGCTGAGCCTCGTTTTTGTGCGCGTAGTGTGCGCGAGGCTACAGTTTGTCCGCCCGGCGACGTGAGGAAGTGTTTTGCCGGAGGGCTGACATGAAAGCCTATTTGCTTTTGATCGGTGTCGTGATCGCGGGCGTGGTGATCGGAACCTTCCATGCTTCAGCCGAAGCGACCTTTACGCTGACCAGCGGCAGCAGTTCGGTCAAGGTGGACCCCCATTCGCCGGCGGGCACGTATGACTGGCTGCTCGGCGGGGCCAATCACCTGGACCGCCAGTGGTTCTGGTTCCGCGTGAACGGCGAGGACACGGCGGAGAAATCCGTCGACACGCTGAGCATCACCTCGGCCAGCCAGCCGAGTTCGGACAAAGCGACGGTGTTCTACGACAGCAGCGGCGGCTACAGCCCCGCGTTCCAGATCGACTTCAGCTTCACGCTGACCGGCGGAGCCGGCGACACGGCCGACCTGCTCGAAGACATCACCATCCGCAACCTCAGCGACACGCAAACGCTGAACATCACCTTCTTCCAGTACGCCGACTTCGATCTGAACGGGCTGACGGCCGAGGCGCTGGATGATTCGGTGACCGTGCCGGTGCAAAGCGACAGCGACAAGCCCGACTTCGTCAACACCGCCACGCAGACCGATACCGGGTCGATCACGCTCAGCGAAACCGTCACGGGCGGCTCGGGCAACCCCGACCGCTTCGAGGTGGGCGCTGCGGCGACCATTCTCGGCAAGCTGACCGACGGCGACGTGGACGATCTGCTGTACGACGCGACCGACGGTACGCAAATCGCGGTCGGCGGCGGCGTGACGGACGTGGCCTGGGCCTTCCAGTGGGATCTGGAAATCGCCCCGAACGGCGTGTCGTCCATTGGCAAGGACAAGATTCTTCAAGTACCCGAGCCGGCGTCGATCGCGCTGGTGCTGGCCGGGGCGTTGGTGGCGATGCCGGGGCTGCGGCGCCGGCAGGGGGCGTGAGCGCAGCGCGTGGGATCGAGGCACCGGTCGGCCCGGCGCTGCGTCGCGCCGGTGAGGCCGGGGACGAGAACTTCGGGAACACTGCCTAAGGGGGTAGTGCAATGAGTAGCGTGAGCAAACCTTTCGTGATGATCGCCGCGGTGGCGGGCATGAGCCTGGCGATGGCCGGCACGACCCGCGCCAGTCAGTTCGAGGTGGTCGACTTGAACTCCTCTGTTCAGTTCGACACCACCGATCCAAGACTGACGATCAGTTGGATGGTCGACCAGGCCGAGCAGCTCTTCGCCCAATCGTTCTTCATTTCGCTGGACACGGTGGGCGGACAGGCGCAGCAGAACCTGCTCGATCTTGATCCGACGCCGAGCGTGGTGCTGACCAACGAGGATCGCGACGCGGGCAACGAGGTGGCCACCGTCACCTGGACCGGCGCGCCAATCCAGGTCGAGATCATGTTCCAGCTCGCCGGTTCGGGCGCTGGTTCGGGCGACAGTCGGCTGAACGAGAACATCGAGCTGACCAATCTCAGCCCGACCGAAACGCTGAACCTGCGCCTGTTCCAGTACGTCGACCTGAACCTGAGCAACACGCCGAACGACGACACGGTGAACATCGCTTCTCCGATGTTCAACACGGCGGTGCAGTCCGATCCACTGACCAGCGTGGCCGAATCGGTGACCACGCCGGCGCCGTCGGGCTTCGAGGTCGGCCTGACCACGGACCATCCGAACCTGTGGGATCGGCTGACCGGGCAGACGCTGGTGGAACTGGGCACGATCGCCGGTCCGGTCACGGGCGATGCGGCGTGGGCGTTCCAGTGGGATTTCACCCTCGCGCCCGGCGGACAGGACGTGGTGAGCAAGATCAAAACCCTCCACGCGGTGCCCGAACCGGCCAGCCTGGCGCTGCTGGGCGCGGGATTGCTGCTGATGGTCCAGCCCCGGCGACGGACGTGAAGTCCGGCCGATCGGATCGCAAAACAGAAACACGCCAAGGCCAAAGGAGAATCATCGTGACGGGTTCTCCTTGTCTTTGTGTCTCCGTGTCGTTCAGGATGGATGAACGGATCGCGTCCGGTGCTTACGCCTCGACGCCCATCGGGGCGTGGCTGGCCAGGTAGCCGGTCGCTTCCTCGGGGGGCATGGGGTGGGCGAAGAAGTAGCCCTGGGCCATGTTGCATTCCATCGCGACCAGTTGGGCGACCTGGTCTTCGGTTTCCACGCCTTCGGCGATCACCTTCATGTCGAGATTGTCGGCCAGCGAGATGATCGCATGGACGATGGCGGAGAACTGGCGGTTGTTGGTCATGGAGTCGATGAAGGAGCGGTCGATTTTCACCGCGTCGATGGGAAATTCGTGCAGCCGGCTCAACGAGCTGTACCCGGTGCCGAAGTCGTCCATCATCAGATCGACGCCCAGTTCCTTCAGCCGGGCCAGGCCCCGCACAATCACGTCGACATCCTCCATGATGACGCTTTCGGTGATTTCGATGCGAAGCGATCGGGGCGCGAGGCCGGTGTCCTGCAGGATTGCGGCGACCTGATCGGGAAAGCCTTCGTCCATGAGTTGTTTCTTCGAGACATTAACGCTGAGGTAGAGCGGTCGGGCGTGATCGAAGCGGCGATGCCACTGGCGCAGTTGGCGGCAGGCGGCGGTCAGCAACCAGCGCCCGAGGGGCACGATGAGGCCGGTTTCCTCGGCAATGGGTATGAACCGGTCCGGCCCGATCAGTCCGAGCTTGGAATGCCGCCAGCGCAGCAGTGTCTCGAACCCGCAGCAGCCATCACCCTCCAGGGAGACGATCGGCTGATACCACAGGTGCAGTTCGTCGCGGTTCAGCGCGTCGCGCAGATCGTTTTCCAGTCTCAGGGCGGCGGTGGCCTCCTCGTGCATGTGCTGATCGAACATGGCATGACACGCCCGGCCTCGCCGCTTGGCGCGGTACATCGCGGTGTCGGCGTCGCGCAGCAGGGCCAGTGAATCATCGCCCGCCGTGGCGCTGGTGACAATGCCGATGCTCGCACTGGCGAAAACCTGGTTGCCGTTGAGGTAGTGCGGTTTGTTCAGGCGTTCCTGGAGGCAGGTGGCGATTTTCTCAGCGTGATCGGTGCTGCCCCGGCCGCCCAGCAGCAGCACGAATTCATCCCCGCCCAGCCGCGCGATCGACCTCTGCCCGACCGCCGCGCAGCAGTCGCATCCTTCGCCCAGCCCATCGGTCAGGCGCCTGGTGATGCTCTTGAGCAGCAGGTCGCCGATGTCGTGGCCCATCGAATCGTTGATCAGCTTGAAGCGATCGAGGTCGAGGAACAGGACGACGAATTCGTAACCCGCTTCGTCCTTGGCGCGGCGGCAGGCCTCTTCGAGCAGGGCCATGAATTTCGGCCGGTTGTACAGGCCGGTCAGCGAGTCGTGTTCGGCGTTGTGGCGGTGTTCCTCGCGGCTTTCGCGCAGGGCCTGCTCCGTGGCCAGTCGTTCGGTGATGTCATAGCCGACCGCCAGCACGTTGGTCGTTTCGCCTTTCTCATTGGTCAGGCTGCGGCTGTACCACTCGATCTGCCGTTCGGTCCCGTCGCGCAGCACGATCGGATTGACCTGGCTGCTGATCAGTTGACCGGCCAGGGCGTCCTTGAGCACTTGCCGCACGCACTGCCTTTCTCGCTGCGGGACCATCGCATCGATCCAGTCCCTGCCTGCCAGATCGTCCATCTGGTAGCCGATCAGGCCCTCGGCGAAATCATTGAGGCGGACGACCTTGCCATCGGCGTCGAGCACCAGCACGATCGTCTGCGCCGTTTCGATCAGGCTGTCGGCGAAATCGCGTTCCTGCCGCAGTTCCCGCTCGATGTCCAGGCGATCGGTGATGTCGGTCGCGATGCCCACCAGCCCGGTCACCGCGCCATGGTCGTCCATGCACGAGGCCTTGTGGAAGATCACATCCCGTTCGCCGCCTTCGCGATGCCGAATCTTGAATTCGTATTCCTGGCTGGCTGCGTGGGTCAGCAGCACCGCGTCGGCCTCGGCGTACTTCTCGGCCACCTCCGGCGGGTACAGATCCCAGACCGTTCGGCCGATCACTTCCTCGCGTCCATACCCGGTCCAGGCGAAGAAGGTGTCGTTGCACATGAGATATCGGCCGTGCTTGTCCTTGTAGAAGATGGCGCTGGGGATGGTGTTCAGCAGCGCCTGCAAGAACGTCGTCTGTTCCTGGGCTTCGCGCTGAGCGGCGAGGCGATCGTCCGCTTCCACCTGCAAGCGATCGTTCAGGCCGGTCAGTTCTTCGGTGCGCCGGGCCACGCGGTCTTCCAACTCGCCGTGGATCGACCGCAGCCGCTGGGCCAGCGTATTGAAGCTCCGGGCCATGCGGCCGATCTCGTCGTTGGCCATCGCCGGCAGGTCGGCCAGCTTCCGCGTGTCGCCGCTGTGGGCGAAGCGCTCGAAGTGCCGGGCGATGTTCGTCAGCCGCTCGCCCACCTGTCGTCGGAACGTCGTGGCCACCACGCCGAACAGCAGCCCGATGCCCACCGTCACAATCGTGGCCTGTACGAGAATATTGGCCACGAGTGCGGCGTGCCTCTCATCCACCGGGATCGCCACGGTCTGCAACGCCGCGATGTCGCCCGGACGGTTGCCGAAGCCGTGTGTTTCACCGTACCGCGCCAGCAGCGCCCTGGGCGCGTCGGCCGGATCGCCGTGACACCGCATGCAGCCTTCGTTGAACCGGTCCACCCGCACCGAGGCCCGCCACTTGCGCCCTTTCATGTCGATCGTGCCCCGCCACACCTTCTGGTCGGGGTACTGGCGGAAGAAGTCGGCCACCCGTCGTTCGTCTTCGCTGATGCGGTTGGTCGGTTCGCGTGGATTTTCAGAAGAGAACTTGATCAGGTAATCGGGGTATCGCTGCTGCACTTCCTCGAACACCCGCCGCGTGGCGAAGGTCGACGACATGGTCTCGGGGATGAAATCTTCTTCCTTGACGAACTCGCGCATGACCGGGCGCACGTGATGGCGGATGTACTGGCGCACCGATGCGCCGAACACATGGGCGAGTTCGAGTTGGCGCTCCTGCTGCACCCGGTCGAGGCGGACGTGGTCAAAGACGGTCCAGCCGATCACCGCCAGCGCGAAGACCGACACCGTCGTGCCGATCGTCAGCAGGAATCTGGTGCTGATGCTTCGCACCCCGGAAATCCTCAACGTCTGCACCGGCCCGCGCTGGGCACGTCGGGCGGCTGGGCGGCATGACGGCGTAGGGTGATCGGGTCGGTTCAGATCTGGCATTTGCCCCGAAACCCTCTGTCATTCCAAACTGCTTCCAGCATCGACCGATTGAGGGACGGTCTTGAGCCTGAACCGGACGGGTGGGGGCGGTTGGCTCCCGACGGGGCGCGTGAGGCTACTCCAGCCCGCCCGCCAGTTCGGCCACGAACGGGCCGACCGCCGCGGCGATCTTATCGGGCGCTTCGTCGGGGCACGAAGCGATCCGCCGCACCACCGCCGAGCCGACAATCGCCGCGTCCGCCACCGAGGTCACCGCCTTGACGTGCTCCGGGCCGCTGATGCCGAAACCCACCGCGATCGGCAGATCGGTCACTTCCCGCAGCGCTGCGACCCGCTGGGCCAGCGCCGCCGGCACCGAGTCGCTCTCGCCGGTGATCCCCGATCGCGCGATCACGTACACGAATCCGCTGCTGGCCGCGGCGATCCGCCTGGCCCGTTCCAAGGGCGTGGTCGGGGCGATCAGCAGACTGCACGTCAACCCCGCTTCGCGCACCACCTGACTGATCGACTCCGATTCGTCGACCGGCACATCGGGGAAGATGAAACCGTCGAACCCCGCCGCTTTCGCCTCGGCCACGAAACGCTTGGCCCCCCGCCGATAGACGATCGAGTAGCTGACCATCGCCACCAGGCCCATTTCCACCTGCGACCGCGCCTGCCGGATCGTTTCGAACACGCCCTGGACCGTCACGCCCCGGACGAGGGCGTCGGTCATCGCTGACTGGATCACCGGACCGTCGGCAATCGGATCGCTGAAGGCGAGACCCAGTTCGCAGATGCTCGCCCCGGCCGCCTCCATCGCCGGCAGCAGGGCGGCGGTGGCCTGGAGCGAAGGCGAGCCCGCGGTGATAAACGGCATCAATGCGCGGCGGTCCTCGCGTCGCAGGTCGGCGAAGATACGTTCGATGCGGTTCATGGCGGACAGAATATCGGACCGCTCACTGCCGTGCCAACGCCCAATCACCGTCGCGGGTGCGGCTGGCGCGGTTCGCGGGCCGTTCGCCGGCTTGCCCGATCGTTACAGACCGAGCGCAAAGGCGCGCCGGGGGGCGCCGCGGCTTGCTTAGCGGCCGGCTGAATCGTTGAGTTGTTCCGGCGACCGGGCAAACGGGGGTCGCCGACAAGCCTCCGGGGCAACCGGGCCCGACCGACCGGGCCGCATTTGACGGAGATCAGTCATGGGTAAGATGGTGATGAGTCTGGGTATCGCGCTGATGATCGTCGCCGCGCCGGTCCAGGCCGACGTGATCGCCGACACGATGGGCGATACGGCGTTCGAATCGGTGTACAGCGGCTATACCGGATCGGGCGAGAACCTCGTCCGCGAATTGAGCGAATACGTCAATCCCGCAACCGGCCAGTCCATGCCGATTGTCGGCACGACGGGCGATCCGTTGAACGTGGGCGACGTCGGGCTCGGGCAGGATCCGGCGTTCAGCGATCAAACGCAGTTTCAGCGATTCCACGTGACCGGCGGCGACGCGGCGCTGGAGCTTGAGTACCTCGGCGTGGGCCACGCCGGCTATCGCAGCATCTTCGGCGTGTATACCTACGCCGATCACGACAGCCCCGCCGACGCGACGATCACCCGCACGCCCCTGTTCGTGCAGAACGTCGACGCGCCCGGCGTCCGCCTGCCGTTTACCGTGCCTGAGAATCACTACTTCGGCTTCTATCTCGACGCCAACGGACATCGCCATTCCAAGGGCATGTACTACACGGAGAACTTCCGCAACGCCGACAACACGCCCGACCACACCACCGACCACTTCCTGATGATGCACTCGAACCAGGGCCTGCTGATGGCCATGGAAGACCTGGCGTACAACCAGCGCACCGGCTTGATGGGCGACCAGGATTTTGAAGACATGCTCGTCGGGGGATTGACCTTCCGCGACGGCACCCCATTCAATCCGCCGGCGGAAGTGCCCGAACCGGCCAGCCTCGGCCTGGCCATGCTGGGTGTGATCCTGATCGCCCGCCGCGGCCCGCGCCGGGCGTGACGCATCGACCGCCCCGCTCCGGCTGAATGATCGGATCGCCGCTTGCCACTACAATGGGGTCATGCCCATCCGCAAGCTCAGCCAACTGGTGGTCAACCAGATCGCCGCGGGCGAGGTGATCGAGCGGCCGGCCTCGGTGGTCAAGGAGCTGATCGAAAACAGCCTCGACGCCGGCGCCACCGCCATCGACGTGCAACTGGAAGACGGCGGGCGGGAGCTGATCCGCGTGGCCGACAACGGCCTCGGCATTCCCGCCGACGACCTGCCCCTGGCCCTGGCGGCCCACGCGACCAGCAAGATCGAAGACGCCGCCGACCTCCAGGCCATCGGCACCATGGGCTTTCGCGGCGAAGCGCTGGCGTCCATGGCGTCCATCTCGCGTCTGCGGCTCGTCAGTCGCACGCCCGACGCCGAGGCGGGAACCGTCATCGAGGCCGCCGGCGATCAGATCGGCTCGCCCGAACCGACCGGCTGCGCGCCCGGTACGGTGGTCGAGGTGCGAAACCTGTTTTTCAACACCCCCGCCCGCCGCAAGTTCATGCGCGGCGCTTCGACCGAGTACGGCCACATCAACGAACTGATCGGCCGGGTCGCCCTGGCTCAGCCGACCATCGGTTTCAAACTGACACACCACAAACGGGTGGCGATGGACGTCGAGCCCCACACGGAGCGGCGTCGGCGTTGCGCGGCGGTGCTCGGTGATGACCTGGTCGAGGGGATGATGCCGTTCGAGTCCGATGAGCGGGGCGTGGGGCTGTGGGGCCTGGCCGGCCAGCCGTCCATCGCCCGCACCACCGCCAGGTACCAGTACGTTTACGTGAACGGCCGGCCGGTGCGCGACCGCCACATCATGCACGCGATCAAGGAAGCCTACCGCGGGTTGATCGAACCGACGCGCCAGCCGGTCGTCGTGCTGTTCATCGAGATCGACCCGGCGATGGTCGACGTGAACGTGCACCCGGCCAAGAGCGAAGTGCGCTTCGCCGATGCGAACGTGATTCACGGGCAGGTGCTCGGTTCGATCCGCCAGTGCCTGCTGGGCGCCGACCTCACGCCGGCGGTGGGTTGGAGCGCCGCGGGCGATCAGGCCAAAGGCTTCGCCCTCGAATCGCTGGCTGGTCAAAGCCCCCAGGGCGACTTCGCCTTCGCCCCCGCGCCGGGCGGGGGTCACCACGACCGGACGGACCGGTCCGAATCGTCGGGGCGGGGCGATTCGGTGCGGGCGTTCGTCGATTACTTCCGCCGCATGGATCCCCGGCAGAAGGGCTTCGTCTACCAGCAGGTGCGGCAGGAGATGAACGAGGCCGACGAAGCGGATGGCCGGGCGGATGAGCCACTGACCGAACCGGTGCGTCCGGCGGCGAAGCCGATCCTCCAGGTGCACAACAGCTACGTGGTGACGCAGGACGAGCAGGGCATCGTCATCATCGACCAGCACGCGCTGCACGAGCGGGTGATGTTCCAGCGTCTGCAGGAGCGTATCCGCCGGGCGGGTCGGCTGGAGAGCCAGCGTCTGCTCACGCCGGTGACGATCCGTGCCACGGCGCGACAGATGTCGATGCTGGAGGAGTTGACGCCGCTGCTGGAGCAGGTCGGCGTGGAGGCGGCGGCGATGGGGCCGGGCACGATCGGTATTCACAGCTTCGCGACGTTGCTGTTCGATCGTGGCGTGGAGCCGGGCGCCTTTCTCACCGAATTGCTGGAGAAGGCCGAAGCCGAGGACATGAAAATGGACGACGAGTCGGCCCTGCACGAAGTGCTGGACATGATGAGTTGCAAGGCGGCGATCAAGGCGGGCGAGGGCCTGGGCGAAGCGGAACTGGGCGAACTGCTCAAGGAGCGCGAGCGGATCGACCGGGCCAGCAACTGCCCGCACGGCCGGCCGACCACCATCCGCCTGACGCTGGGCGATCTGGAAAAGCACTTCAAGCGGACGTGATCTTCCGCTCCGCACGGCGGGCAAAGGAACCGGCGGCGATCGGCCGATAAGGTCACAGGTCGCGATGTCTGGATGGACCGGGCGATGAACGAAACGCAAAACGCTTGTGCGATGTCCACGCCGCGCGCGATCGTCGCGGCCGTGCGGCCTCACCAGTGGTTGAAGAACCTGCTGGTGTTCGTCCCCATCGCCCTGGCCCATCGCATGGGCGATGCGGACATGATGATCCGCACGGTGGCCGGCTTCGTCGCGTTCAGCCTGGTCGCCTCGGCCGGGTACATCGTCAACGACCTGCTCGACGTCGAATCGGACCGGCAACACCCGCGCAAGCGAACGCGCCCGTTCGCCGGCGGGACACTGTCGAAGCGGGCGGGACTGGTGATCATCGCGCTGGCGGCCGGCGGCGGCGGGGTGATCGCGGCGGGCATCGGTTCCTGGCCGTTCGCCGGATGGCTGGGCTTGTACCTGGCGATGACGATCACCTACTCGGTCTACCTGAAACGCAAGGTGATCGTGGACGTGCTGGTGCTGGCCGGTCTGTACGCGCTGCGGGTGCTGGCGGGCGGCGCGGCGGCGGACGTGGCGGTTTCCCCCTGGCTGATCGCGCTGAGCGGCTTCCTGTTCTTCAGCCTGGCGCTGATGAAGCGGTACGTGGAACTGAAAATGCTCGATCGGATGCGGGTGGAGAACTCGGCCGGCCGCGGCTACCGGGCCAGCGACCTGAACATCGTGCGCAGCATCGGCCCGGCGAGCGGCTACATGGCCGTGCTCGTGCTGGCGATCTACATGGGCAACAGTCAGGCCGTCGACCAGCTTTACCGCCGCCCGCAGGCGCTGTGGCTGGTGTGTCCGCTGTTGCTGTACTGGGTGACCCGCGCGTGGTTCCTGGCCGAGCGAGGCCAAATCGACGATGACCCGGTCGCCTTCGCCATCCGAGACCGCATGACCTGGCTGATCGGCGCCTGCATGGTCGTGCTCGGCGTGATCGCAGCGCTGTAGCCAGAAATAGAGGCGACAGATGCCAAGGAGCACACCAAGACCGCCGAGATATGGGCGATGACGAACGCGTGAAGGCAGCGATTGGGGCGGCGAAGCCAAAGCCGGTCATCTACTGTGAACCGTGCCATCTTCGGGCATCGCAGATTGTACGACAGATGGATTGCCTACCTGCTATCATATAGGCGGTGAAGAAAGGACTATGTCACGCACCACCAGAAAACCTGATCCGGATTTCGTTGTGCGTCTGGTCGGGCCAGGACTGCGCCCATGGGCCGTACCTATGCGGTCGCTTACCAAGACACTCAACGCTGTCCAGCGACTTATCGAAGGGCGGGACCAAGAGGGGTTCGACGAAGACCTTGCCCAAGAGGAAGAGCAGGAGTCGCAGGCTGTTTCGCCGCTACATCTGATTGGGGTCGTGTCTGGGTCGGCCCAATATAAAGTTGCGTCAAATACCGCCGCCGAAGCCATCGAAACACTGCACCACATGGGACGGCTGGTCGACGATCCGGACGGTGTTGAATGGGAATCTGAGGTGCTTTCT
>CAYNCM010000008.1:47822-64170 GCA_964395825.1 uncultured Planctomycetaceae bacterium | reverse complement strand
AGATGATCGAAGCCGATCACCGCGCGTTGGCCGACGCGCTGAACGCCGGCATAGGTACGGTCATTCTCAGTGGCTATCAGTCCCTCACGGCCCTTCGGGCCACCCGCGGAGCATGAAAATGCAAGCACAGTAACTGCAACGGGTTACCGCCACGACGCCCCTTCTGTATGGACTTATTTTCAGGTTCATCCGACTAAAAGCGTAGTTGGCTTCGTGGAGGGCGAAGATTTTCAGGCGGAAGCCGTAGGCTTGGCGTTGCATCGTGCGGATCTTGTTGTTCGTGCCCTCCCACGCGGCGGTGGTGATGCGGTGGCGGTAGTAGTTCAGCAGGCCCGTGCGGTAGCTCTGGAGGGTATGAGCGAACTTCCGCAGGATCGGCACGCCACTGGCCGCGGCCTGCGGACCGGCGACCGAAGGGTTCGAAAGGCAGGGGCGGCCTGGGGTGTGGTCTCACATCGCCATGCGGGCCCAGCCGCGGCGCGACGGGGCGAGCGGCGGCAGACCGAGGCGCTCGCGGGCCGTGCGGACGTAGTAACGGTAATGCGCCAGCGGCGTGCCGTCGGGAATGCGGTGGTCCAGGCCGAACGCAATCCCCCCTTCGTGGATCAACTGCTCGTCGAACTTGTAGTCCAGTTCCTTGTCGATCGCCTCGGGGCCCTTGATGACGGCGAACTTGTCCAGCCCGCCGTTGAACGTGAACGACCGGCCATGCCTGCGCCGCGAAGCGATGATGTCCATCCCCGCGGCCGGCTCCATCGGATGCAGGTGATTCAACCCGCAGTCGAGCAGATCGTCCATGATGCCGTTGACGTTGCCGTCGGTATCCATGTCGAAAATTCGCGTGCCGCGCTCGGTGAGCATGTCCCAGATCGGCCGGAAATACGGCCGGACAAAGTCCTGCATCTGCGACGGGCCCAGCATCGGGCCGCTCTTGCCCGCCATGTCTTCGTGCACGCTGAGCTGGTCGATCGTGATCCGCCGGCTCACCGCGTCCAGCGCCCGCATCGACGTGTCCCGCATGGTGCCCATGATGTCGTGGATCATCTCCGGAGCGTCCACGCAGGCGTACGCCACCGCCTCCTCGCCCATCAGATCCCGTAGCGTGCTGTAAGCCCCGGGAATGTGGGCCATGACCAGCTTGCCCGCAGCCTGCTCGGCGCTCGCCTGCTCGATCTGCCGCGGATCCACCCGATCGTCGCGCCACTGGTAGTGCGGCTTGAGCTTCAGCCAGTCGTCCATCGACTTGACAGGGAACTCCAACGGAAGGGCAATGGTGCCGATGCGCTTAATCAGCTTGGTCAACCGCCCGAAGCCGTCGCGCTCGATCAGGTACGTGTCGGTTTCCTCGACGATCTGTTTGTCCGGCAGGCCCATTGCTCCGCAGCACGAACCGCAAGCGACCCGCTCGACGTAATCGAAGTCGAACGCGGTCAGGTTGATCTCATCTTCACTGGCGCCCTGAGCCCGCCATTCGTCTTCGAGCATCTGCAGCGGGCCGAACGGTTCGATGAACATCGGCCGGGGAAACGCGCCGAACGTCATCAGGCCCAGATACTGTTCGCGGGTCCACTTCATGGGTTGCTCCGGTTGGCGCTGACCGGCGGGGTGCGCCCGCTTCGTTCAGCATTCCACGTTCTTGCCCTCGCTGCCGAACAGGCGAAGGCGGTCTTGGTCGCTGGTCGCCGGCGTGTCGGCCGGGGCGTAGTGAAACGGCAGACTTCGCCGGCGATGATCGGTCGGGTTGGCCGGCGTGCCGTGATGGGTCAACCCGTCGAACACGATCAGATCGCCGGGATCGGTCGGCGCGGCCGTGCGCCCCGACGTTCGTTCATCAACAGGATGGTCGGTTCCGATGCGGCGGGCTATGGGGCGAACCCGCCAAATGTTGTGTTCATCCGATATCATGTCGGCATGAGGCTTGCCTGGAATATGCTGGGCGTCCGGGTGAACGGGGCGGGGCGGGTGCGTTGCGAGCCGACCTGGCGGCTGGATCGCCGGTGGTCTGAGCGGTTGACGGACTATGATTTATGGTTTGTCTGGGCGGGCCGGGGCCGCATGGAACTGCGCGATCGGGCTATCGAGCTGCGTCCGGGCGTGCTGGTGTGGATGCGGCCGGGGGGTTCTTATTGTGCCGATCAGGATGCCCGCGATCGTCTGGGGGTGACGTACGTTCATTTCGACCTGCTGGATCGGCGGGGGCCGCTGGCGCGGCGTTCGAGGGGGCCGGCGAAGCTGCCGGCGGAGGTGCGCCAGGTGGCCGATGTGCCCTATGTCGATGCGCTGACGCGACGGGTGGTGCAGGCATTCGGGGGCATGACGGGCGCCAGGGCCGGTCGGCGGGTGGCCGACCAGTTGCTGCGGGGGTTGCTGATGGACCTGGACGCGTCGGAGGATCGAGCGACGGGTGACACAGTGCGCGGGGGCACGCAGCGCCATCACCACCGGATCGTCATGCGGGCCGCGGCGCGGCTGAGCGAAGACCCGGTCAACGCCCCGCCGATCGCCGAACTGGCCCGCGAGGCCGGTTGCACGCCGGACCATCTGGGCCGCCTGTTCGGCAAAGTGCTCGGCACCGGCCCGCAGGCTTACCTCGTGCAATCGCGCATCAACCGCGCCCGGCAGTTACTCACCGAAACGGGCATGACGATCAGCCAGGTCGCCGAGGCGCTGGGTTACTGTGATGTGTACTTTTTCAGCCGGCAGTTCAAACAGAAGACCGGCATGACCCCCAGCGCGTATCGGTGGGGGCCATGGGTGAGGGGCGGATGATCCCCGTGAAGGCTCGCGGACAAGCCATCGCGGGGCCGGGCGCGTCACTTGATGAAGCGGATGCACACCGGATAGCGGTATCGGACGCCTTCGTTGGATTTAATGGCCGCGAGGATGCAGAAGACGATGGTGGCGATGCCCACAGCCATCGGCAGGGGGAACAGGATGCCGCAGGTGGCGAAGGTGAGAACCACGGCGATCAACTGGGCGATGATGACGGTGATCTGGAAGTTAAGCGCTTCTTTGCCCTGGTCTTCGACGAACGGGTCGGTGTCCTTCTTGACCAGCCAGATAATCAGCGCCCCGATGAAGCCGGTGAAGATCCCCAGCAGGTGCGCGAGCATGGCCATGTTGGTCGAGTCTTTGGTGGGGATATCGATAACGACCTGCTCGCCGGGCGGCGGGGTCTGGGCGCCGGGATCGGCGCCGGCGGATTGCTGTGATTGGGCCGATTCGTCGGCCGGGCCGGTGGAGGCGGCGTTCGGGTCGTTGTTCGGATCGGGCTGGTGGGGTTGATCGTTCATGTTCGGGTTCCCTGAGGTTGGATATGATCGCTTCATTCAACCGCGCATCGGCGCCGGATGCAAGGATCAAAATGCACGGTTCGGTCTGGTCATGGGCGCGACCCGCTGGAGCGGGTCGCGCCGACAGCGTTCGTGACGGTTTCGACGTCCAGCCAGGTCATGGGGCTGGGCGCCGGCGGGGCGAGGGTTTTCACCTGCGGGCCGACAGGGGCCCAGACGACCGGATCGGTCGGGCCGTACATCGCGATGGTCGGCAGGCCGAGCTGCGCCGCCAGGTGCGTGGGGCCCGAGTCATTGCCGATGTACAACGAAGCGCCGGCAATCACCTCGGCCAGTTCGATCAGGCTGTCCGGTTCGCGCAGCTCGTATTGCTTTCGCCATTTGGCCAACAGCTTGTCCGGCCAGCGGTAACGCTCCGCTTCGCCAAGCAGCAGGACCACGCGGCGTCCGTCGGCCTGGAGATGTTCGATCAGTTCGGCAAAACGCTCGGTGTCCCAGCACTTTCGCAGCGCCCCGGAGCCGGGATGGATCACGACCGGTCCGTCGGCGGGCGCGTCGCGCGGGGGGACGGGCTCGACGGTCAGCGGCAGGCCCTGGTCGGCGAGTTGGTCGCGGTGGTAGGCGACCACGTGGCGGCCGGCGCCGTTGGGCGGTTTGGGATTGACGATGATGATGAGGGCCCGCTCGGCGATGCGCCAGAGGTTGGCCGCCCAGGCGTCGTGGCCGTCGGACACGAAGCTGACGATGCGCTCGGCGGCGCCGAGGCGATGGAGCGTATCGTCATCGAGATCGCGCTCGGCGGCGGGGGCGAACAGGCGGCTGAACGCGGCGCTGTCGCCGTCGAGCGGCGCGACACCATCGATCCACCGCGCGGTCAGCTTCGCCTTGCCCGGCGGGGCGATGAACACCGCCTCGCCCATCGCGCGCAGCAAGGGCCAGGTCAGCACCGTGTCGCCCAGCGCGCCGTGATGGAAAACGAACGTCTGCATGCCTGGCTCGTTGAATCGTCCACCCGTTAACGATCCGCCGTTCCGCATTCGGTTTCGATTCGCTGGAACATCGCTTCGGTCAGCTTCGCGGTCACCGGGCCGACCTTGCCCTCGCCGATGTGTGTTTTCTCGACTTTGACCACCGGCAGAATTTGCCAACTGCTGTTGGTCAGGAACAGTTCATCGGCCTCGAGGACATCGTTGATCGACAGCATCCTGCGGTGGACGGGCAGGTCCATCGCTTCGGCCAGGTCGCCGATCACCGCGCGGGTGATCCCGGGCAGTACGGGCGAAGGCAGCGAGCCGTCGGGCTCTTCCCCACGGGCGATGGGCGTGGAAAGCTGATGATCCTTGACCACAAAGGCGTTGCTCACCGCCCCGCCGCACAGGTGATGGGTAACCGACAGCCAGAGGGCTTCGCCGGCCCCCGCGGCCGCGGCTTCGCCCAGCGTGCGAAGGCGGGCCCAGTAGTTCAGTGTCTTGTGACCGGCCAGCGGGTCGAACGGATTGGCCTTCGGGTCGGCCACGATCACCGGCACGCCGTCGGTGAAAAACGCCTTGGGATAGCGCATGGGTTCGGTGGCCACACAGACCACCGAGGGCTGGTGCTTGGGGCGTTTGCCGCCTCTGGCTGCGCCGAGCAGCGACAGATCGCCGCCGGTCACCGTCAATCGCACGCGGGCCTCGGTCAGATCGTTTTCGGTCAGGCATCGGCCGACCAGTTCGGTCAACGGTTCGGCTTTGAGCCGTTCGGTCAACCCGGTCGCCGCGGCGCTGGTGATCAGCCGCTCGATATGGCGGTCGAGGGCGAACACGCGGCCCTGGTAAGCTTGCATGGTTTCAAACAGGCCGACCGCGTGCTGAATCGCCGCGTCGTGGATCGCCAGCCGGGCGCGCGAGGCATCGACGAATTTTCCGTCGAGATAGACCTTCATGGCCCACCATGGTCGCCGGTGGCGGCTGGGCCGTCAATCAGCCGGGCGGATGCCAATCGCCGAGCACGCCGAGTCCCCGGGCGCGGAGCAGGCGTTCGGGTTTTTCGCCGATGTTTTTTCCGTCCCGCCGCGCGGGTTCGTGGGCAGCCAGCGCGGTCAACGAAGCCGCTGGCGCAGCGCCAATCAATCCGCACGCAGATCGTGCTGTTTTGCCGATGTTGGGCGGACATTCTTGTCGGGCGGATTGTGAACTTCTGACTTGCATTGCCGTAGTAAGCCGATAGATTGTGACGACCCGCCCCGTGTCGTGCGGTGTGTAAGGAGCTACACCATGCCTGCAGTAGTGGACCTGGAAAAGTGTGAAGGCTGCGGCGATTGCGTCGATGCCTGCCCCAACGAAGCAATTGAGATCATCGACGGCAAGGCCAAGATCGACGAGGAAGAATGCATCGATTGCGCCGCCTGCGTCGATGCCTGCCCGACCGAAGCGATCACGATGGAGTAATCCGTTCGCCCGGAACGGATCGCCGCCTGATCGCCCCCGGTAAACCCGGCGAACCGTGTGGCGTGTCGAGCGAGCCATTCGCCCGTCCGCTGTCGGTGCGCGCCGGAATCGCAGAGGGCGCAGAGGCACGAAGGCACGGACAAGTTCCTCTTTCCGCGACGGGATCAACAGGTTTGACGGGGGTTGGAAAACACGAATCCGGTCTTCGTTCCGTGACGTGGTCTCGTTGCGCTGGCCGCGATTCAGTGGCCCGCCTTGCTGCGGCCGACGCGGCGGAGGCGGTTGATCCGTCCCACCACCGATCGCGAACCGAGCAGCCACCACAGGCCCCTCACCCGTGGAATGGCGCCGTGGATCAGCCGCCGATTGGCCATGAAGGCGATGTCCCGCCGGGTCATGCTCAAACCCCCTTGGGACAAGAACGTACGTGGGGATTTCGTCCGAAGTCGTCATGGAAGGCTCTGCGTCACGGCGCCACACAGGGGTCCATCCCGTTCGCCCTGCAACTTCGGAAGTTGCGGAAAATTCACCGGTTCCGGGCACGTCGGGTGATCGCGGGCGTCTATGTTTATTGATTGCACGGGGGGTGGGATCGGCTAGGATGGCCGAGCGGCCCGAGTCGTTCGGGACCGGGCGCATCGGGTCGGGGCCTGTCAACGGAAACGAAAGCGGCGTCCACATGAAAGTGATTCAGGTACTGATCGTGATCGCGGGGGTCGGGGTGCTCGGCGGTCCGGTCGGCTGGGCGGACGAAACGGACGAGTTGTTCCATCAGTTGTTCGGGGTCCAGTTGGCCGAGGCCCGGGCGACGCGCGCCACGGAGGACGACGTGGCGCTGGCCGGGCGGATGGTCGACGCGGCGGGCAAGCTGACCGATGCGCCGAAGTTGCGCCGCAAGCTGCTGGCCGAGGGTTACGAGCTGGCGTTGCGGGATGCGTCGGGTTACCCCGCGGCGATCGACGCGGCGGCGGCGCTGATCGAGGAATCGTCCGACGAGCGCAGCGCATGGGAGGAGAAGCTGATCGACGTGTACAACCGGGACTGGCGTCACGCGCCGCGCGATCAGCGGGCGGCCAAACAACAGGCACTGGTCCATGCGATTCTGTCCGTTGCGGCGATGCGCGATGCGCGTGGCGCGTGGGACGAATCACTTGGGCTGTATCGCAAGGCGCTGGGTGTTCTGCCGCGCAGCAGCGACCAGCGCCAGACGATCATCGAGCGCCAGCGGATCGCCACGCAGCGCATGCAACTGCTGGCCCGGGCCGGCCAGTTGGCCGGCCAGTTGGCCGCCGGGTTGGACGAGGCGGCGATCGCGCGGGAACTGGTGGAAATCTACGTGGTGGGCTTCAATGCGCCGGGCAAGGCGGCGAAGTACGCCGAGATCACGGGCGACCGGGATCTGGCGCGGCGGGTCCACCTGGCCTGCCGCCCGATTAAGAAGCTCCAGGCGGACGACGCCTATGACCTGGCCGAGTGGTACGCGGCGTTGGCCGAGGGGGCCGATCCGCTGAGCCAGCCGACGATGCTCGAACGGGCCCGGGAGGGCTATGAGCGTTTCGTGGCCGACTCGGACGACCAGGGCGTTCGAAGGGTCAAGGCGAAGCTGAAGCTGGCGCAGATCGCAAAGGCGCTGGCCGAAGACGAAGGTGACGGCGCCGGCGTCGGGGGCGGGCCGGTCGGCAACACGATCGACCTGTTGAAGCGGGTCGATGTGGACACGGACCGGGTCCAAGGCGCGTGGATGGTCAAGAACGGGGTGTTGGGCAGCGTGAGCGACGAATGGGGCAGCCAGATTCGTTTCCCGGTGGAAGTAGACGGCGATTACGAACTGGTGGTGCGTTTTCGGACGACGAACCTGATTCGCAGATACGCTTACGTGTATCTGTACCTGCCGATGGGCGGGGATCGGATGACGTGGTTTCGGATTTCAAACGATTACTACCCGCCGCGGATCGGGGTCAGTTCCAGCGTGCGGACGCTGGTGACGCAGATCAAGCCTGGCCGGTGGCACACGCTGGTGGCGCGGAAGCAGACGGCGCCGGACGGTTCGATCAAGCTGGGCGTGGCGATGGACGGTCGGAACATCGTCGGCTGGCAGGGTTCGGTTCACGCGGCGAGCGACGGTTATGACGCGCCGAAGCGGCCGGGCGTGTCGTTCAACTACGCCCGGGCGGTGATCAACAAGGCGACGATCAAACGGCTCAGCGGCGAGATCACGGCCATCGACCGCAACGCGGGAAACCGGGCAATGCCCCGGCGGACGCTTCACGAGGCAATCGAGTGACCCGGCGCGGCCGTGATCGAATCGCGGCAAAGGCGCGTCGCTTCGTCCGCACGTCGTGCGGTGAGCGGATCAGTGCGGCATGGGGAATTTCTTGCACAGGTCGACGACCTTGTGGCGCAAGGCGTTGAGCGTCACCTCATCGCCGCCGCTTTCGATGGCGCGGTGGATGAACTCGGCGACCTGCTTCATCGGATCCTCGCTCATGCCGCGGGTGGTCAGGGCGGGCGTGCCCAGGCGGATGCCCGAGGTCTTCATGGGGCTGCGCGATTCCTGGGGCACGGTGTTCATGTTGGCGATGATGCCGGCGGTTTCCAGCCAGGTCGCCGCTTCCTTGCCGGTCAGGTCCTCGTGGGTTCGGCGAAGGTCGATCAGCACCAGGTGATTGTCCGTGCCGTGGCTTGACAGGTGGAAATCGCGCGCGACCAGTTCCGTGGCCAGGGCCTTGGCGTTGGCGACGGTCTGGGCGGCGTACTGCTGGAAGGCTGGCTTGAGCGCTTCGCCGAAGCACACCGCCTTGCCCGCGATCACGTGCATCAGCGGTCCGCCCTGCGTGCCGGGGAATACCGCCTTGTCGATCTTCTTGGCCAGTTCATCATCGTGGGTCAGGATCAACCCGCCGCGCGGCCCACGCAGGGTCTTGTGTGTGGTGGTGGTGACGATATCGCAATGCGGAAACGGGGACGGGTGCGCTCCACCGGCCACCAGCCCCGCGATGTGCGCGATGTCGGCGACCAGCAGCGCCCCGCACGAGTCGGCTGCCTGGCGAAACTTTTCGAAGTCAATCTTCCGCGGGTAGGCCGAGTAGCCGCACATGATGAGTTTGGGTTGATGCGCTTCGGCCAGTTGCATGACCGCGTCATAGTCGATGTGGCCGTAGTCCTCGCGGTGCTCATCGTAGACCAGCGGATAATGCACGGGGTTGAACCACTTGCCCGACACGTTGACCGGCGAACCGTGGGTCAGGTGTCCGCCGTCCGACAGCACGACCGACATGTAGGTGTCGCCCGGTTCGAGCGTGGCGGCGAAGACGGCCAGGTTCGCATTGGCGCCCGAGTGCGGCTGAACGTTGGCGAACCTGCAGTTGAACAGCTCGCAGGCGCGGCCGATCGCCAGTTGTTCGATGTGATCGTAGTAGGCCGTGCCCGAGTAATAGCGCTTGCCGGGGTAGCCTTCGCAGTACTTGTTGGTCAGGCAACTGCCCACCGCGGCCATGACGGCGGCGGAGGTGTGGTTCTCGCTGGCGATCATTTCCAGCGTGTGTTCCTGTCGCTCGGCCTCGGTGGCAATCCACTTCCAGACTTCCGGGTCGGTCGCCTGCAAGGGATTGTCGGTGCCGGTCACGTCGCAAACGGCCTGGGAATCGCTCATGGCGCCCTCCGTATCGGGTTCGGGAGACGCATCCTACCGGCCCGCCGGGCGCTTGACCAGTCGCCCGAAACCACCCTTCGGCGAAGCCGGCCCCGAAAGGGGCCAAGGGCCGAAGCGGCCGGACGAGGCCCCGAAATGCCCTCGAAGACGCGTTCACGATCGGCCCGAATGTCCTTGGCGGCGACAGGCCCGGCCGACAGATCGACTTTTTTCCAACATTGCGGAATTTTGGTCTTGCCAGAGTTAGGTGTGCCGAATACTATCATTGGATTGACCGAACGAACTTGTTGGAAAAGACGTCACCATGACCTGGCTGTTAACCGCGATTCCCGTCGCCCTGCTGGCGCCCCTGGTGGTGCTGGGGTTCTGGTCCTCCCGCGCCCAGCGTCGGCCGATAGCGGCCCAAACCGCCCGAATCGACGGTCCGGTGCGTCTGTCACAGCTTGACGACGCTCGGCTGGCCCGGGTCGAACGACTCGATGAGGCGTGCGGCGGCCTGGTCCGCCGGCGGATGCTCGACTTTGGCCTGACCCCTGGGGCGCGTGTGCAGCGTGAAATGACCGGCCCCTTCGGATCGACCGGCGTCTACCGCGTCCGCGGCACGTTGCTGGCCCTCCGACGCGAACAGGCCGATCACGTCTGGGTCATGCCCGCGAACAACTGACACCGCCCACCCCTTGTCCGCGGTGGATGCGGAGGGGGCGGGTACGCGAAGGGATTCCGTGGCCGAACGCAAGCCGCGTCGCCCCGTGTCTTCGTGCCTCTGTGTGCTCGGGGATTGATCCTGATGAGCCTTGCCCAACCCCAACCGGTACTGACTTGGCGCGCTGACGGGGTGGGCATCGCGCGGGGGGGGTGTGATTATGTCATCGCCCTGGCCGGCAATCCCAACACCGGCAAGAGCACCGTGTTCAACGCGTTGACCGGTTTGCGCCAGCACACGGGCAACTGGCCTGGCAAGACGGTCGGCCGGACCGAGGGAACCTTCCGCCGCGGCGATCGCCGGTTCAAACTGATCGACCTGCCGGGCACGTACTCCCTGCTGTCGACCAGTGAAGACGAAACCATCGCCCGCAACGCCATCCTGTTCGGTCAGCCCGACTGCACGGTGGTGGTGGTCGACGCGACGGTGCTGGAGCGGAACCTGAACCTGGTGTTGCAGGTGATGGAGATCACGGATCGGGTGGTGCTGTGCGTGAACCTGATTGACGAGGCGAGCCGGCGGGGTCTTCACATCGACACGGCGGGGCTGAAGCTGCGACTGGGCATACCGGTGGTGACCACCGCCGCGCGCTCCAAGCGGGGGCTGGAGGATCTGACCGCAACCCTTGCCGCAGTGTGCGAGGGTTCGGTGCACGTCGAGCCGCGCCCCGCCCCGACGCCCGATGCTTTGGTTGGGCCGGTCGGTGAACTGGTGAAGATGATCCGCCAGGCGGACCCCGACACCCCGCACGCCCGATGGATTGCTTACCGTCTGCTGGAAGATGATCGGACGGCGCTGGAGCAGCTCCATCCGACATCGCCCATCCGACAGCCGGCCTTGCTCGGCCGCGCCGCGGCGCTGCGTGATCAGCTCGACCGCCCCTGCGCCGATCAACTGGTCGAGGCGCTTTACGCGCATGCCGAAGACATCGCCGACCGCGTGGTCAGCCGGCCCGGCGGCGTGCGGCCGGACTGGCAGCGGAAGATCGACCGCATCGTCACGCATCCGTTGGGGGGCCTGCCGCTGATGCTGGCGCTGCTCGCGGTGGTGTTCTGGCTGACGATCATCGGGTCGAACGTGCCGTCGAGCTTCCTGGCCGGCCTGCTGATGGCAGAAGGCGGCTTGAGCGGGTGGTGCGCCGAGTACCTGGGCTTGACGCTGCCGGCGTGGGCGGCTTACAGCGGCTACGAACTGCTGCACGCCGCGGCCGGCGCGCTCAGCACTCCGGCCTGGCTGAGGGGTCTGTTGATCGACGGGGTCTACCTCACGCTGGCCTGGGTGGTCAGCGTCATGCTGCCGCCGATGGCGATCTTCTTCCCGATGTTCACGCTGCTGGAGGACCTGGGCTACCTGCCGCGGGTGGCGTTCAACCTCGACTGGCTGTTCCGCCGCGCCGGCGCCCACGGCAAGCAGGCGCTGACCATGAGCATGGGCTTCGGGTGCAACGCCGCGGGCATCATCGCCTGCCGCGTGATCGACTCGCCGCGCGAACGGCTCATCGCCATCCTCACCAACAACTTCATGATCTGCAACGGCCGTTTCCCCACCGTCATCGCCATCGGCGCCGTCGTGTTGGCCGGCGGGGTGACCAGCGGGCTGATGTCGGTCGTCGCGGCGCTGACCACCGTGGCCGTGGTGCTCGCCGGGGTGTTGTTCACGTTTCTGGTCTCCTACGCGCTGTCGCGCACGGTGCTGCGTGGCGCGCCCAGTGCGTTCACTCTCGAACTGCCTCCCTATCGTCGGCCGGCCGTGGGGCAGGTGCTCTACCGCTCGCTGATCGAGCGCACCATCTTCGTGCTCGGGCGGGCGTGCGTGGTGGCCATTCCCGCGGGCTTCGCGATCTGGCTGGTGGCGAATGTCGACATCGCCGGCAAGCCGCTGGCCGATCACCTGATCGCCATGCTCGGACCGCTCGGCTGGGCGATGGGACTCGACGGGGCGATCCTGCTGGCCTACGTCATCGCCATCCCCGCCAACGAGATTGTTCTGCCCACCATTCTCATGCTCTACGTCCGCCATCACACGATGATCGAGTTCGAAGGCGCCAAACTCGGCCAGATCCTCGGCGCCCACGACTGGACCGCGATGACCGCGGTCTGTCTGCTCGCCTTCGTTCTGCTGCACAACCCCTGCGGCACGACGATCTACACCATGTACAGGGAAACGAAGAGCTGGCAATGGACCGCCCTCGGCACGTGTCTGCCCGTGATCATGGGCATTGCGATCTGCAGCGCCATCGCCGCCATCTGGCGACTGGTCCTGTAGCAGGCCGCTGTCCCAGCGGGGGGCCCCTTTCGATCGCCGCCGCTTCGCGCTGGTGCGCGACCAGATCGTCATGCCTCCAAACCGTTAACCGATCCATGACGTTCCACACCGTCGCCCGGTGATTTGTCTCAGGCCTCTTCCTTCGGTTGCGCGTCGGACACGCCGTGGATCATGAACCCGCCGTCGATGTTGATGCATTCGCCGTTGACGAAGCGAGCGGCGGGCGAGCAGAGGTAGACCACCGCGCCGGCGATTTCTTCCGGTTCACCGAAGCGCTCCATGGGTGTGTTTTCGAGGATGCGCCGGCCGCGGTCGCCGCTCTGGAGGATCTGGCGGTTCTGATCGGCGGGGATGAAGCCGGGCGCGATCGCGTTGACGCGGATGCCGTACGCCCGCGTCCATTCCACCGCCAGTTGCCGGGTCAGGGCGAGCAGCGCCCCCTTGCTCGCGGCGTAGGGGGTCACTTCACTGAGGGCCAGGAAACTGGTCACGCTGCACACGTTGACGATGGCGTACCCGCCGGTCGCCGGATCGGGCGCGCCCTGTTCGAGGCATCGCCGGCAGAACACCTGGGAAGCATGGAACGGACCAAAGTAGTTCACGTCGAGCACGAAACGGTGTTCATCGTCCTCGACTTCGAGGGTGGGCTTCTTCAGGTTGACCCCGGCGCAGTTGACCAGGACATCGAGCTTGCCGAATTCGCCGGCGGCGCTGGCGAAGGCGCTTTCGACCGAGTCGCGGTCGGATACGTCCAGCCGCGTCGACAACACCGCCCCCTCGGGCCGACCTTCGCCCAGCGCCTCGAGGGCCGCGGCGACCTTCTCCGGCTTCCGCGAGCCGACCGCCACCTTCGCCCCGGCGTCCAGCATCGCCTCGGCAATCGCCAGGCCGATCCCGCTCGTCCCGCCGGTCACCATCGCGCACTTGCCCGTCAGATCAAAACTCAAGCTGGCCATGAATGGCTCCATTTCATCGGTTTTCTTTCTTTTCGAACCGCCTGGCATGTATAACCCCTCGCCCCCATCGCGCCAAGCGGCGAATGAATCCTGTGAGCACGTTGGGCGGCGGGTGGGAGGTATTCCGTGTAGAATCGGCCGCCGTGCGATAGGATGTGTTGTGAGAGTCAGTCTGTTCATCACGTGCCTGACCGATACGTTCTACCCCCAGGTTGGCCGGGCGGTCGTGGCGGTGCTGCGACGCTGCGGCTGCGAAGTCGATCTGCCGGACGGCCAGACCTGCTGCGGCCAGCCGATGTTCAACAACGGCTACCACCGCGACGCGGCCGACCTGGCCCGGCGGATGATCGACCTGTTCGAAGACAGCGCGTACATCGTCACGCCGTCCGGCTCGTGCTGCGCGATGGTGCGCGAGCATTACCCCAGGCTCCTGCCCGGCGACCCGCGCGGCGGCGCGCTGGCCGAACGCACCTTCGAGTTCGTCGAGTTCCTGCACAACGTGCTGCGGATCGACCTGCGGGCCATGGGTTGCCGCTATCCGGCCGCGGCGACGTACCACTATTCCTGTCACCTGCGCGGGCTGGGCATGACCGATGAAGCCGTGCGGCTGCTTCAACAGATCGATGGCCTGACGTACCGGCCGCTCGAACGCATCGACCAGTGCTGCGGATTCGGCGGCACGTTCGCGGTGAAGTTTCCCGAGATCAGCGGCCCGATGATCGACGACAAAACCAACTGCATCCGGCGAACCGGCGCCGACGTGCTGGTGTGCAACGACGGCGGATGCGCGATGAACATCGCCGGCGCCCTGCACCGCGCCGGCAGCGACATCCGCGTGAGGCACATCGCCGAACTGATCGATGAGGGGCTTTCGAACAACCGTCAAAACGCCGGGGACGTCGAAGTCCCGCAGGCATGAACCCCGTGGCGCCGTGGGCGTCCTGGCGGTGAGATGACATGACCGGACATCGCGACAGTTCGCGAATTCTTTTTCCCCCGTTGCCGTTCGACATGCACGAACGCACGAAAGCGGCGGCGCGGGACATTCCGCTTCAGCAAGCCGTGCGGGGCGCGACTTCGTTGAAGGATGCCCAGGGCCGCGACCTGTGCCGCGAGACATTCGGCGATCGCCACGAAGCGCTGCGCGACCTGGCCGGCCGCATCAAGCAGCACACGCTGGAGCACCTGGACTGGTATCTGGAGCGTTTCGTCAACGCGGCCGAGGCGGCGGGGGCGTCGGTCCACTTCGCGGCCGACGGGGCCGAGGCCAACGCGATCGCCCTGGACATCGCCCGGCGAGAAAGCTGCCGACTGTGCGTCAAGGGCAAGAGCATGGTCACCGAGGAGACGCAACTTCTGGCGGCGTTGCAGGAAGCGGGCATCGAGACCTGGGAGACCGATCTGGCCGAGTTCATCCTGCAACTGGACGGCGATGCGCCCAGCCATATCGTCACCGCGATGATTCACAAGGACCGGGCGGCGGTCGGTCGGGCGTTCGAGCGCGAACTGGGCGTCGATTACACCGACGACCCTGAGACGCTGACCCGCATTGCCCGCGAATTCCTGCGCGGCAAGTACCGCCGCGCCGACCTGGGCGTCACCGGGGCGAACTTCCTCGTGGCCGACACCGGTTCGCTCGTGCTGTGCACCAACGAAGGCAACGGCCGCTTCTGCACCACCGCGCCGCGCGTGCACATCGCTTTCGCGGGGATTGAAAAGCTCGTCCCCACGCACGAGCACCTGGCGGTGTTGCTGAAACTGCTGGCCCGCACGAGCACCGCCCAGCCCCTGACCTGTTACACCCAGATCGTCACCGGCCGGCGCCGCGCCGATGAACACGATGGGCCCGAACAGGTGCACGTCATTCTGCTGGACAACGGCCGAACGAACATTCTGGGCGATCCGCGGTTCCGCGAGGCGTTGCGGTGCATCCGTTGCGGGGCGTGTTTGAACACGTGCCCGGTGTATCGCAGCGTGGGCGGGCACAGTTATGGTTCGGTCTACGCCGGGCCGATCGGCGCGGTCATCACGCCCCTGCTGCGCGGACTGGACCACTACGGCGACCTGCCGAACGCGTCGAGCCTGTGCGGGGCGTGCGGCGAAGTGTGCCCGGTGAAGATCGACCTGCCGGGTCTGCTGATCGAGTTGCGGCGGCGGATGACCGAGGGGGGGTTGTTCGGCCGGGCGGAGCGGATCGTGATGCGGTTGTACGCCTGGTCGTTGAAGCGTTCGTGGACCTACCGCGCCGGGCAACGGGCCCAGCGGATCGGTTTGCGCCTGCTGGCGGATCGCGACGGGTACGTCCGCCGCGCGCCGCCCGGGCCGATGAAACAATGGACCGATGTGCGCGACCTGCCGGCCCCGGCCAGACGGAGCTTCACCCAATGGTGGCGGAGGCCATCGGGCCGCCAGGGGGCCAAGGCCGCCCAAGGAGATTCCGCTTGAGGGTTCTTCCGCCGCTCTTGGCGCCTTGAGGGTCAGGAATCCATGACGACGAAAGCGGACATGCTGAAGCGGGTTCGGGCGGCGTTGGGACCAAGCAATGCGTCCGGTGAAGCGCCCGCGCCGCCGGCGGTGCCGGCGGACAAGGTACGTCTGGCGGGGGCGTCGGACGATCTGGTGACGATGTTCGCCGAACGGGCGCAGGCGGTGGGGATGGAGGTGGTCGGCTGCGGCGCCGGGGAAATGGAACAAGCGGTGCTGGGGATTCTGCGCGAGGCCGGAGCCGGTTGCGTGGTGTGTTGCGTGGAGGAGCTTGAAACATCGTTGCGTGAGGCGGGCTTGGACGTGCCGGATTGGCGAAACGACGCATCGATGGCCGATGAATTCAAGGCCGACGCCGCGGTCACGAACGTCCACGCGGCGCTGGCGGAAACCGGGACACTGGTGTGCTGCGCCGATGCGCGGCACGGCCGGGGGCTGAGTCTTGCACCGCCGCTGCACCTTGCCATTGTCAGCCATCGTGATATCGTGCCGGACATGCTGGACCTGTTCGGGCGTTGGGGCGCTGCGTCGCCGCCGAGCGCGCGGGTGTTGATCACCGGCCCGAG
>CAYNCM010000008.1:0-47812 GCA_964395825.1 uncultured Planctomycetaceae bacterium | reverse complement strand
CCGAGCAAGACGGCGGACATCGAGGGCGTGCTGGTGCGCGGGGTGCACGGACCGGGGCGCGTGGTGATCGTGCTCGCAAGCGAGGCGTAAGGGGTTCACTCCTCGCGGCACGCTGATTGCTGTCCATCCACCGGCCGACGGGTCGCACTTCCGCGGACGAGGCCGACGATCAGGGGTCAAAAGCCTATGGCTTCGGTCTGTCTCTACTTCCAGTTCCATCAGCCCATGCGCTTGCGGCGATACAGCGTGTTCGACACGGACACCCACTACTTCGACACCTACCGCAATGCCGAACTGCTGCGCCAGGTCGCCGAGCGCTGCTACGGCCCGGTCACACGGATTCTGCTCGACCTGGTCGAGAAGTTCGCCGGCCAGTTCAAGTTCAGTTGCTCGATCACCGGCCTGCTGATCGAGCAGATGAAGGCCAGCACGCCGGAGTTGATCAACCGTCTGGCCGCGCTGGCCGAGACCGGTGGCGTGGAGTTTCTCAACGAAACCTATCACCATTCGCTGGCGTTTCTGTACAGCCGCGATGAGTTCCGCGAACAGGTCGACCTGCATGCGCGCATGGTCGAAAGCCTGTTCGGCCAGACGCCGCGCGTGTTCCGTCACACGGAATTGATCTACAACAACGACCTGGCCCATTACGTCGATTCGCTGGGGCGGTTCGACGGCATCCTGACCGAGGGAGCCGACCAGGTGCTCGGCCGACGCACGCCCACGGTGGTTTACTCCCCCCCGCATACCGATCGGCTCAAGCTGCTGCTGAAGCACTACCGGCTGAGCGATGACATCGCGTTCCGGTTTTCCAATCGCGACTGGCCCGAGTGGCCGCTGACCGCCGAGAAGTTCGCCCGTTGGGTCGGGAAGACCCGCGACGCCGGCGATGTGTGCAACCTGTTCATGGATGTCGAGACGTTCGGCGAGCACCAGTGGGCCGAGACGGGCATCCTCAAATTCCTGCAGGCTCTGCCGGCGAAGTTGCTTGAACAGCAGGATCTCGATTTCGCCACCGTCAGCGAAGCGATGGACCGTTACGGGGTGCACGATGAATTCGACGTGCCGCACATGATCAGTTGGGCCGACAGCGAACGCGACCTGAGCGCCTGGCTGGGCAACGCGATGCAGTCGAACGCCCTGCACGAGTTGTACAAACTCGAAGGCCCGATCAAGGACACGGGCGACGAACAACTGCTCGAAGACTGGCGGCGGCTGACCGCGTCGGATCATTTCTACTACATGTGCACCAAGTACTACGCCGACGGCGAAGTGCACAAGTATTTCAATCCCTACGAATCGCCTTACGACGGTTACATCAATTTCATGAACGTGCTGGACAACCTGCGCACGCGCGTGGCGGGAAAGTAAGCGGCGTTCGACAACAGGGCCGGGCGTCTTCGCCTATCCGCCCAACTTCTCCCGCAGTTTCTGCTGCACGGCCTTGGGATTGGCCTGGCCCCTGGACCGTTTCATCACCGTGCCGACCAGGCGGCCGATCGCCTTCATGTTCCCGCCGCGCACGTCTTCGGCGGCCTGCGGTTCCGCGGCGATCGCCTCGTCCACCCACGCCTCCAGCGCCGAATCGTCCGACACCTGGATCAGATTCTCTTGCGCTACGACGTCATCAACCGACGAAGGACTTGACGAACTGGACTCAGTGATCCTGCGAAATATCGTGTCGACAGAACTCGAACCGATCTGATCGTTGTCGAGCAACTCAACCACACGCTTGACGTCGATAGGCGTGATTGGCAGATCACTTATCAAGCACGGCCTCTCATTGGCGAGCTTGGCGAGGTTGTTCAGCAGAATCGCCGCGGCGCGTTTGGCGTCGGCGCCGGCGGCGATGATCTGCTCGTAGAACAGACACACGTCGCGCTCGCCGACGATCTGCCGGGCCTGCTTGATGTCCAGACCATACTGCCCGACGTACCGCTTCTCGCGGGCCAGCGGCAGTTCGGGAATCTGCGATCTGAGATCCGCGAGCCATTCATCGTTGACGGTGACGGGCACCAGATCAGGGTCGGGGAAGTAGCGGTATTCGTCGGCGTCTTCCTTGTGGCGTTGGAGCGTGGTGACGCCGCGGTCGTCGTCCCAGCCGCGGGTGGTTTTCGCGCGGCTGCCCATCACGATGCCGTCTTCCAGCCACTGTTTCACCTGCCGGTGGTGTTCGTACTCGATCGCGCCGCGCAACGCGCGGAAGCTGTTGAGGTTCTTGATCTCCACGACCGGCGTGGCGAAGGTCTGCCCATCGCGTTCGAGGATGACGTTAATGTTCGGCTCGAACCGCATGTGGCCCTTCTGCATGATCCCTTCGGTCACGCCGAGGAACCGGCAGAGGTTGCGGAGGGTCTGGCCGAACATGACCGCCTGTTCGGCGGAGGTGATGTCGGGTTCGGTGACGATTTCCAGCAGCGGCGTGCCGGCGCGGTTGAGGTCGACGATGGTGTGGTCGATCTTCCGCCCGCCGCCTGCGGAAGTGGGCGCTTCGTGCAGCAGTTTGCCCGCGTCCTCTTCGAGGTGGGCGCGGGTGATGCGCACGGGTCGGCGTTCGGCGTCGGGTTCGGCGCTGACGGGCACGTCGATCGACCCCGCCCCGCACAGCGGCAGATCGTACTGGCTGATCTGGTAGTTCTTCGGCAGGTCGGGGTAGTAGTAACTCTTGCGGTCCCACTTGCTCCAGCGGGTGATTTCGCAGCCCAGGGCCAGGCCCACCTTGATGCTCATGGCGACCGCCTGGCCGTTCATCACCGGCAGCACGCCCGGCATGCCGATCACGATTGGATCCACCAGACTGTTCGGCGGCGCCTCGAAATTCCCGGGGTGGGCGACGTTGGGGGCCCCGGTCCACATCTTGGTGCGGGTGGCCAGTTCGACGTGAATCTCCAGCCCGACCTTCAGGCGGGTGGCGAGTCCTTCGATGGTGACGGTGTGGGTCATGGCAAATCCCCCTCTCCCATGAAGGGACGGGGCAGGGGTGAGGGTGTAACCCGGGCCGGCGAGGGCAGTTCCTTCGCCCAACCTCTGCCCCACGCGGGGGCGAGGAGCCGGTACGGGGCATCTTAGCAGATCGCCAACGGCCCGCGTTGAGGGGGCTGCCACAATGCCGCCCTTTTCCCGGGAGCCAGCCATGGCGCGATGGATGATGGCAATGTGCGTGGCGGTCGCGGCGACGGCGGCCTGGGCGCCAGCCGGGAGTTCGGCACAGCTCAGTCGCCGAAGCAGGTGCCCACGCCGCGGGCGGCGGCGATCAGCGGGTGATCCAGCGGGATGGTGCGCTGCCTGTTCTCGGCGATAAGGATGTCCTCATCGGCAACGTCGCGGCCCTTCATGACGATCAACCGGTTCCGCTTGCCGTCCATGAGGGCGCGGACGGCGGCGTGGCCGAACTCGGTGCCGAGGATGCGGTCGTTGGGCACGGGGGGGCCGCCGCGCTGCACGTGGCCGAGCACGGTGCAGCGCGTTTCGATGCCGGTTCGTTCCTCGATCGCATCGGCGATCACCTTGCCCACCCCACCGAGTTTGACCGGGTCCGGGCTGGTCGGGTCGACGTCGCCGACGGTCCGTTCGCCGCCGCGCGGCTTGGCGCCTTCGCTGACGCACAGGATCGTGAAGCGCTTGCCGTGCTGCGAGCGCTCGGTGACCATTCGGCAGACGCGGTCGATGTCGTAAGGGATTTCGGGAAGCAGAATCACATCACTGCCGGAGGCGACGCCTGAATGCAGGGCGATCCAGCCGGCGTTTCGCCCCATCACTTCGACGATCATCGCGCGGTGATGGCTGGCCGCGGTGGTGTGAATGCGGTCGAGCGCCTCGGTGGCGATGGACACGGCGGTGGTGAAGCCGAACGTGATGTCCGTGCCCATCAGGTCGTTGTCGATGGTCTTGGGCACGCCGATGCAGTTGACGCCATGGCGGACGAAGTTGGCCGCGCCGCTCATCGTGCCATCCCCGCCGATGACCACCATGGCGTCGATGCGGTGGCGTTTGAGATGCCGCAGGCACAACTCGGTCAGGTTCACCCACTCAAGCGAGCCGTCGTCCTGCCGCACGGCGTAGCGTTCGGGGTTGGTCTTGTTGGATGAGCCGAGGATGGTTCCGCCGACGTTAAGGATGTTGCTCACGTCTTCAGCCCGCAGGCGGCGAAGGCGGTTTTCGATCAGGCCGAGGTAGGCGTCCTCGATGCCGAACACCTCCAGGTCGTACTCGTAGATGGCGGTCTTGGCCACGGCGCGAATGACCGCGTTGAGCCCCGGACAATCCCCGCCGCCGGTCAGCAGCGCGATACGTTGAATGGATGTGGACATGTCGATGGCTCCCGCAGTGTCCGCTCAACTTACCATATCGCCGTCGGGGGCGCTTGTGTGCCCACCGGCGGTCGGTACGATAGGCGAGCTATGGCGGACGAAAACCGCACACCACCGGCCCGGGCTGACCGGGGCGACGTAAACGCTGCTTGCCAACCTCTTGCGGGAGCGGGGGGCGATCAGATCGCCGATCGCCGGGCGAAGCTGGCGCGGCTGCGCGATGAGTTGGGCGTCGATCCGTACGGCGGGCGCGAGGACGGCCTGGTTTCGCTGGCCGATGCCCGGGCCAGTTACGATGAGGTCGCCGATGAATCCCACAAAGCCGCGCCCGACGAAGACGAGCGGCCGGTGGTGAAGGTGGCCGGGCGCATCGTCCTGCACCGCGACATCGGGAAGCTGGTGTTCATGACGTTGCGCGACGCGACCGACGACCTGCAGGTGGCGGTGAGCAAGAAGTCGGTGGGCGAGACATCGTTCAAGGTGGCCAAGCTTGCCGACCTCGGCGACGTGGTGGTGGCGACCGGGCGGCTTGGCACGACCAAAACCGGTGAGGTCACGGTCTGGGCCACGGGCGACGGCGCGTTGGCCATGGCGTGCAAGAGCCTGTCCGTGCCCCCGGAGAAGTGGACCGGGCTGACCGACCCGGAGCTGCGCTACCGCCGGCGGTACGTGGACCTGTACGCCAACCCGCCGGTGATGCGTACGTTCGTCGCCCGCAGCCGGATCATCCAGAACGTGCGGCAATTCCTGATCGCTCCGCCGCCGGAGATCGGTTCGGGGTTTCTGGAAGTGGAAACGCCGATGATGCAGCCGATCGCCGGCGGGGCCGCGGCTAAACCGTTCGTCACCCATCACAACGCCCTGGACATCGACCTGTTCCTGCGCATCGCGCCGGAGTTGTATCTCAAGCGTCTGCTGGTCGGCGGGATGAGCCGCGTGTTCGAGATCAACCGCAACTTCCGCAACGAAGGCATCGACCGATCGCACAATCCCGAGTTCACGATGCTCGAACTGTACCAGGCGTTCGGTGATTACCAGACGATGATGACGCTGACCGAAACCATGCTGCACGCGCTGGCGCGGGAGGCGGCGGGCATCGACGAGCAGACGGACAGCGTGGTCCTGCCGTTCGGCGATCACCAGATCGACTACCGTCTGCCGTTCCGCCGGGCGAAGTATCACGACCTGTTCGCCCAGGCCAACGGTTTCGACGCCGCGGATCACGATCCACTTGTTGAGAAGGCCGGGTCGCTGGGCATCGAGGCGGGGAACAAGGATCATGATGTGCTGCTGAACGAGGTCTGGGAGGAGACGGTCGAGCCGCTGCTCGTTCAGCCGACGTTTGTGATCGACTACCCGGCGTCTCTGTGTCCGCTGACCCGCACCAAGACGGGCGATGGCACGATCGCCGAACGGTTCGAGTTGTTCATCGCGAACATGGAGATCGCCAACGCCTATACCGAGTTGAACGACCCGGACGTGCAGGAAGCGAATTTCCGCCGTCAGGTCGCGGGACTGGCCGCGGATGAATCGACGTTCCGCACGATGGACGAGGATTTCATCGAAGCGCTGCGGGTGGGCATGCCGCCGGCGGGCGGGCTGGGCGTGGGTATCGACCGGGTGGTGATGCTGCTGACCGACAACCGCTCGATCCGCGACGTGATCCTTTTCCCGCTGATGCGGCCCGCCGCGGGGCGGAATGACGAATGACGCCATGCGCATGATCGAACCGATTCCAAGATCTCGGATTCAGGCGCCGAGCCATGCATCGCAAGCGCCCCCCGTTTGGTTATCGTTCATGGCGCGTTCGTCATTGATTCGTCAGTCGGATGTCGTCATGCGTCTCTGACCATGTACAAACTGCTGCTCACATTCCGCTACCTGCGACGCAAGCTGATTCCGTGGTTTGCGCTGCTGGCGGTGACGTTGTGCACGGCGATGGTCATCATCGTCGGCAGCGTGATGGGCGGGTTCCTCGATCTCGTCCGGAACGCCGGCAAGAGCGTGATGGGCGACGTGGTCATCACCGCCGGGGTCAGCGGCCTGCCGCACTATGACGAGATCATCGCCGGGATCGAGGCGACCGACGAAGCGCACCTCGCCACGCCGATCATCAATACGTTCGGCCTGCTCAAGCTGCCCGGCGAGCGCATCAGCTATGTCAGCGTATACGGGATCGACGGCCGGCGCTACGCCGAGGTCACCGACTTCGGCGACACCCTGTTCTGGAGCGTCCAGCGGGTCCGCGAGGATCTGGGCCTGCAAGTCGATCCCCGGAAGTTCGACCCTCAGCAAGCGGCACTCGAGATGCGCCTGCGCGCTGTCGACGAAATGGGCGAAGACCTGCCCGGTATCGTGCCCGGCATCGAAATCAGCCCCTACAACCGGCGGAACGAGGAAGGCCAGTACGAGTTCATGCCGTCGATCATCGCCATGACGGCGGATCTGACGGTCATGCCCATCGCTCGCGGGGGCACGCCGGTCGATCCATCCGTGCGCCGCTTCGCGGTGGTCAACGAGTTTCACTCGGGTTTCTATCTCGTCGACAGCCAGCGGGTGTACGTGCCGTTCGACATCGCCCAGGCGATGATGCTGATGGATGCGGCCGCGAAGGTCGATCCCGATGACCCCACGAAGATCGTCGGCCGAACACCCGCCCGGTGCAGCGAAATCCATATTGCCGCCGCCGGAAGTGGAGGCCGCGCGGTCAGCAGCACCGACCTCAAACAGGCGGTGATCGAGGCGTATGACCGGGTGGCCGAGCGGCACGACGACCTGTCCTCGTCGGTGGGCGTGTCGATCAGCACCTGGCAGGAAAACAGTCGCCAGTACGTTCAGGCCATCGAACACGAGAAGGGCCTGCTCACCGTGCTGTTCGCCATCATCAGCCTGGTGGCGGTGGTGATGATCGCGGTGATCTTTTACATGATCGTGCTGGAAAAGACGCGCGACATCGGCATCCTGCGCTCGATCGGCGCCTCGCGCAGCGGCATCGCGGGCATCTTTCTGTTGTACGGCGGGGTGATCGGGGTGATCGGCGCGGCACTCGGCACGGCGCTCAGCTTCGCGGTGGTGCTGAACATCAACGAAATCCACGCGTGGCTGGGCAAGACGTTCGGCCTGGTTATCTGGGACCGAAGCGTCTACTTCTTCGATGAAATCCCCGCACGGATCGATTCGGTGGAATTGGCGATCGTGCTGGTCGTGGCCCTCGTGGCCAGTGTGGCCGGCGCGTTCATTCCCGCCGTCAAGGCCGCCCGCCTCGACCCGGTCGAAGCGTTGCGGTATGAGTAGGAGACCGACCGCCAGGGCGCCAAGAGCGCCAAGGCCGAACTGAAGGAATAACCGGGAATCGCCTGGCGTCCCTGGCGTCTTGTTGGTTCATGCCCGCTTCCCATGACGACTGCATCCGCCAATCCGATCGTTCGCGTTGAAGCGCTGCACAAGCATTACCGGCTGGGCGGAGAGGATCTGCACGTGCTGCGCGGGGTGGACCTGTCGGTGAAGCCGGGCGAATGGCTGGGCATCCTCGGGGCGTCCGGTTCCGGCAAGAGTACGCTGTTGCATCTGGTCGGCGGGCTTGATCGGCCGGACGCCGGCCGCGTGCATTTCCAGGACGCCGATGTCTATCGCCTGCCGGCCGGTCGGCGCGATCACTTCCGCAATCAGCACGTGGGTTTCGTGTTTCAGTTCTATCACCTGCTGCCGGAACTGAACGTGCTGGACAACGTGCGCGTCGCGTCGATGATCGGCCACGGCGGCGGGGGAAGGACGAAGGCGGCCGAGTTGCTCGATCGGCTCGGCCTGGGCGATCGGCTCAAGCACCGGCCCAACCAACTGTCCGGCGGGGAACGGCAACGGGTGGCCATCGCCCGGGCGCTGGTCAATCAACCCGATGTGCTGCTGGCCGACGAACCGACCGGCAATCTCGACAAGAACACCGGCCGGCGCATTCTCGATCTGCTGGCCGAACTGCACCTCGAGGGACAGACCATCGTCATGGTCACCCACGATGCCTCGATCACCGAGCGGGCCGACCGCGTGCTCGCCCTCGAAAACGGCCGGCTGGCCCGTTGACGCCGCTTTGACAGGTTGCCGCCGCAGCCTAGAATTGACCGACGATCCGTCACGGAGATGCCCATGCCCGCCCCCTTTCAATGCAGCCTGATCACGCCCGAGCGCTCGGTGCTCGAGATCGAAGCCACCTACGCCGAAGTCCCCGCCCACGATGGGCAGATCGGCGTCATGCACAATCGCGCGCCGCTGATGATCAAGCTCGGTCTGGGCAAGCTGCGGTTCGAATCGGCCGAGGGCGAAGCCCAATACTTCGTCATCGACGGCGGATTCGCCGAAATGATCGGCAACAAGCTGTCGCTGCTGACCGACCGGGCCTTCGCCGCCGATGACATCAACCCCGAGGACGCCCGCGCCGCCCTCTCCGAGGCCAGGGCCCTCAAACCCCAAACCGATGAACTGTTCGAAAAACGCCAGCACGACATCGCCCTCGCGCAAGCGATGGTTGACCTGGTGAACTGACCTATCCCCGCGTGCTCATGCGGGCTGACATCCGTGAACATGGCCGCCCATTCCGTTGACAGCCCCGCATGCCGAGGCGGGGCTTACTTGCACCGGTATCGAATCGCAGGGACACTCATCGCACCATGGCCACACGCGATCTGACGGACAAGGTCATCGTGATCACCGGCGCGTCGGCGGGGATCGGCGCGGCAACGGCGATCGAAGCGGCGCGGGCGGGCATGCACGTGGTGGTTTCGGCGCGCCGGGCCGAGCGGTTGGAACAAGTCGCCGAACAGGTGCGCCGGCTCGGTCGCCAGGCGCTGGTCGTGCCCGCCGACGTGGCCGACGACGAGCAGGTCGTCCACCTGGCCGAACGGACGATGGAGACGTTCGAGCGGCTGGACGTGATGTTCGCCAACGCCGGCTACGGCTATCTGACCGGCACCGCCTCGATGGATCGCGGCCAGGAACGGCGGATGTGGGAGGTCAACTACTTCGGCACGATGCGATGCGTGCGGGCGGCGCTGCCGATCATGCAAACCCAGAAGAGCGGCCACCTCGTCATCACCTCCAGCATCGTCGGGCGCATCGGTCTGCCGTATTACACCGCCTACAGCGCCTCCAAAAGCGCCCAGGACACCATGGCCATGGGCCTGCGCCTGGAGGTCGAGCCGTTCGGCATCGACGTGACGGTGGTGTTTCCCGTGGGCACGCGCACCGAGTTTTTCGAAGTGTCCAAGAGCATCGGCGGGTACGACACGATCGTCGAGAACACGCCCAAGGGATTCATGCAGATGCCCGACCACGTGGCGCGGCGCGTCGTGGCCGCCCTGCGCCGGCCGAGGATGGAGGTCTGGCCGAATCGCCTGTCGCGCTACGGCGCGGGGTTGGGGCTGCTGTTGCCTCGCCTGACCCGCCGGGCCTTGCGCAAACACGCGAACAGGGACCGCGAAGTCCTCGGCGAACTCGGCCGGCCGTTGTACTGAGTCAACGTGCTTCGCGTGACGGTGGTTCGTCGGGGTCGAGCCGGTCGATCCACCGCAACATCGGCGCGGCCAGCGCTGCGGTGACGGTGATCGACAGCACCAGCGCCGCGAACACGGTGGGGTCGATCGCATTCGCTTCGTGCAGCATCACGGCGGCCAGAAGCGGCGCCACGCCTCCCGCGGCCAGGGCCGTGCCGATTCGCAGACCATCCCACCATCGCCGATTGCCCAACAGCCGCACGACCAGCATCGCGCCCAGCGCCTTCATGTCGCCGTACAGAACCAACACCCCCAGCAGCACCAGCCAGTCGAGGTGGGCGATCACGTCGAATCGCACCACCACCACCGCCGCGGTTATCGGCGCCAGCACGTCGAACGCCCGCCGCGAGAAGCCGGGCTCGCCCGTGGCGCCCAGCGCCAGTGCGATCAGCAGCGCCGCCGGCCAGGCGTGACTCAACCCGCCCCCGTGCGCGGGGATCAGTTGCATGCCGACGATCAGCGCGGCCCCCACGCCGACGATCAGCGCATCGCGCCCCGTTGCGCCGATCCGCCCGGTCAACCGCTTCATCACCGGTCGCACCAGCGCCAGCAACACCACCGCCGCGATCGCCGGAACCAGCCAGGTCTCGGCCGCGTGACCGGGGTCCAGCCAACGGGCGTGCCGGTATTCGGCCGCGCCGGCGATCAGCCAGACGATCGCGCTGAGCATCACCGCCGCCGCGAGCACGATGTTCGGCAGGTCGGTGTCGGGGCGATCCACGTCGGATGCGGTCAGCCGCTGTCGCACGACCGGCGCGATGGGCAGTGCCGCCGCGCCGCAGCCCGCGGCCAGGCCGATCACCGTGGACAGTTCGAACGCGCCGACGCTCAGGCGGTACGCCGCCGCGGCCACCAGGCCGATCATCACCATCACCGACACGGCTGCGGGCAGACCGATCAGCCACAACTCGCTCGTCCTGACCGGACGGGCGCAAAATCCCGCGACCAGCAGTGTCAGCGTGCCCAGAGCCATCAGCGTCAAGCGCCACTGATCGTTCGCGCCCGAGCGCTGGGCTTCCATGCGGTGTTCGATTTCACGGAGGCGCTCGGCGTGGGCGCGGTCGAGTTCATCAACGGCCGCTGGCGTGACGCCGCTGTCGATCAGCACCGCGCGATCGCGCTGGTGTTGCTGCTGTTCTTCATGCCATGCCGTCTGAAGTTCGGGCGTCGCCTCGCCGCTGATCGCCAGGCGATAGGCGTCCGGCCAGAGATTGCCCAGCACGGCCGGGCCGAGCACCAGCCCGATCACCACGCCGCCGACGAAGCGCGGCACGGCCCATCGCACCGCCAGCATCCCCGCGGCCAGGCTTCCCGCCGCGACCACCACCAACCCCGCCAGCGGCCAGGTGAACACCGCGTTGAACTGGGCGATCATCATGGCACAAAGCCTAACGCGCCCCGCAGGAAGGGGGAAGCCGAATGCAGAACCCGCAGGGCACCGGCTGACCGGTGGCGTTCGGCGGGCCGGGCGAATACGATGGAACCCGCTACGGCACACTTGGAGAACGCCCCGTGAAAAGTCAATCGCTTGTCATGGTCGTGCTGGTGTCGGTTGCCGCGGCGAGCGCCGGTTGCCAGGAAACCGGCCAGAAGCGCCGTTTCTTCGACCTGGTCGAATCGCCAACCGCCCACGTGGAGAAGATCGAATTGCTCGACTCGAGCGACCAGGCGCTGCGACTGGGCGTGACGCTGCGCCTGACCAACCCCAACGACGTACCGCTGCCGATGACCATCGCGCGGTACAGTGTCGATGTGCCTGGCGCGGGAAGCTATCAGGGCGACCAGAGGCCGCAGGCCACGATTCGGGCCGAGGGCGAGCAGGTGTTCGTCCTCACCGCCGCCGTGCCGGCCGGCACGGCGAACCCCGCGCTCGATACCGCCGTCGCCAGCGGCAGCGTGGAGTACGAGCCGCCGGGCGAGTTCCGCATGTTGCTGACCGAATCCGGCGTGCCCCTGCCGTCCGTGGCATTTCGCGGGTCCGGCGAACTCGGTGAAACTCGACCATAGCCATGGCCGCCGCCGATGTTCAACTGGTCTGTTTTGATCTGGGCGGGGTACTGGTGCGCATCTGCCGGCACTGGCGCCAAGCGTGTCAGCTTATCGGCCTGCCCGTCGACGAAGCCGAAGCGGGGTTGGCCGTCTGGCGCAGACGGCAGGATTTGCTGGAAGATTACGAGGTCGGCGTCTGCGACGAAGCGCAGTTCTTCCGGAACGCCGGCGAGGCGCTGCCCATGATTGGGCCTGAGAACCTTCGACGCATCTACGAAGCCTGGCTGCTGGGCATGTACGAAGGGGCCGGGCAGTTGATCGGCCATCTGGCGCGGCGCGGGATGGTCACCGCCTGCCTGTCGAACACCAATCCCACCCACTGGCGCCAACTCGATCGCTCCCACGGTGCTTACGCGCCGCTGCAGGAACTGACCTATCGCTGGGCCAGCCACCTGCTCGGGCGGCGCAAGCCCGACCCCGGGCCGTTCGAGTTCGTCGAACGGCGGCTCGACCTGCCGGGCGAGGCGATCGTCTACTTCGATGACAACGCCGACAACATCGCCACCGCCACCGCCCGCCGTTGGCAGGCCACGCTCGTCGATCCGACCGACCCGATCCCGCAAATCACCGCGGTCCTGCGCGAGCATGGGATATTGCGTGGTTGACTTGCGGTGACCGGCGGCACAGTCGACACTGTGCGCATGACCACGCTGGAAAGCTCCACTCCGTCGTCCGCCGACGCGTTGCGCGTGTGGCGGGTCGAGGTTCGTCCGAACGACCCGAACGCCGACCCCACCGGTTCAAGCGTACTTCAGGAAATCCGCGAAGCGGGCCTGGCCCCGGGCATCCGGCAGGTGCGCACGGCGCGGGTGTACCTCGTTCAGGCCGCCTTCGACCAGGACACCGTCGAGCACATCGCCAACGAACTGCTCAGCGACCCGATCAGCCATCGCTATCGCCTGGGCGCCACGCCGCGCGAAGATGATGTGCCCTTGATCGAGGTGCATTACCTGCCGGGGGTGATGGACCCGGTGGCGATGAGCACGACCGAAGCCATCGGCGACATGCTGGACATTGACCGTCGGACCGTGCAGGTCCGCACGGGGTTCCGGTACGATGTGGTTGGAGCTTCGCCTGACGAAGCCCGCACGATCGCCGAACGTCTGCTGGCCAACCCGGTGATTCAATCGATCAGCGATCTGCCCGAATGGCCGCGGAAGTTCGCCGAAGGTTCCCCTTACCGGTTGAGTCTGACGCACGTGCCGATGCGCGACCTGGACGATGAAGCGCTGGCGAAGATGAGCCGCCGGGCGCACCTGTTTCTGTCGTTGGAGGAGATGTGCGCGATCCGGGACTACTACCGTTCGGTCGATCGCGACCCGACGGACATCGAACTGGAAACGCTCGCCCAGACATGGAGCGAGCACTGCGTGCACAAGACGCTGAAGAGCCGGATCCGCTACCGCCAGCCCGACGGGCAGCGTTCGGAAACCGAACTGGATTTCGCCGATCGGCCCGGGCATACGGTCAACGGCGATGGCAGCGTGACGATCGACAATCTGCTCAAATCAACGATCGCCGCGGCCACGCACCGACTGCGCGACGAAGGGGTGGACTGGTGCATCAGCGTGTTCGAGGACAACGCCGGCGTGATCGAATTCGACGATGACGATGCGGTGACGTTCAAGGTGGAAACGCACAACCATCCCTCGGCGATCGAGCCTTACGGCGGGGCGGCGACGGGCGTGGGCGGGTGCATTCGCGACACGATCGGCACCGGCCTGGCCGCCAGGCCCATCGCCAACACCGACGTGTTCTGCGTGGCCGATCCATCCACGTCCACCGAGGATCTGCCGACCGGCATCCTGCATCCCCGCCGGATTCTCAAGCAGGTGGTCGCCGGGGTGCGCGACTACGGCAACCGCATGGGCATACCCACGGTCAACGGGGCGGTCTGGTTCGACAACCGTTACCTGGGCAACCCGCTGGTGTTCTGCGGTTCGGTGGGGCTGATTCCGCGAGACAAGGCGTTTGGCGCGGCCCGGCCGGGCGACCGCATCATCGTCATGGGCGGGCGCACCGGGCGCGACGGCATCCACGGCGCCACCTTCTCCAGTGCCGAACTGACCGACACCCACGCCGACGAGTTCAGCCACGCCGTGCAGATCGGCAACGCGATCACCGAGAAAAAGATGCTCGACGTGATTCTGCGGGCGCGGGATCACGCATCCGGCTGCCTGTTCAGCGCGATCACCGATTGCGGCGCGGGCGGGTATTCCAGCGCGGTCGGCGAAATGGGCGAAGCGATCGGCGCTCGCGTGGCACTGGAAAGGGCCCCGCTGAAATACCAGGGCCTCAGCTACACGGAAATCTGGATCAGCGAAGCGCAGGAACGCATGGTGCTCGCCGTCCCGACGGAGAACGTGGAAGCGATTCTCGCCCTCGCCGCGGCCGAGGATGTCGAGGCGTTCGACCTGGGTTGCTTCGGCACCGAAGACCGGGAACTGATTCTCACCTACGCCGGCACGGAAGTCGGCCGGCTGTCGATGGCGTTCCTCCACCACGGCATTCCGCAGCCGACGCGGGAGGCGGTGTGGGAGGTCGAAGGTCGAAGGTCGGACGTGGCATCCCCATCGTCCATCCGACCTCGCCCATCCGACACGGGCGCCATCCTGTCCAGACTCCTCGGGCACCCGAACATCGCATCCAAGCACTGGATGATTCGGCAGTACGACCACGAAGTGCAGGGCACGAGCGTGGTCAAGCCGCTGGTCGGGGCGGACATGGACGGGCCGTCCGACGCGGCGGTGCTGCGGCCGAAGCTGGATTCGCCTCGGGCGGTGGCGATCGCGTGCGGACTGGCCACGGCACTGGGCGAGGTCGATCCGTACTGGATGGCGCTGGCGGCGATCGACGAGGCGGTGCGCAACGCCGTGTGCGTCGGGGCCGATCCGGACCGCATCGCGATTCTCGACAACTTCTGCTGGGCCAAGTGCGATCGGCCGGAGAATCTCGGCGCCCTGGTTCGCGCCGCCGAGGCGTGCTACGACGGAGCCGTGGCCTACCGCACGCCGTTTGTCAGCGGCAAGGATTCGCTGAACAACCAGTTCACCCGGGAGGACGGTTCGATCATCGAAATTCCACCGACGCTGCTGATCAGCGCGCTGGGAATCGTCCACGACGCGCGGCGATGCGTGACCATGGACGCCAAGCGGCCGGGCCACATTCTCATGCAGATCGGCCCGACCCTCGGAGCGATGGGCGGGTCGCATCATGCGCTGGTCTCCGGCACGCCGGACCACGACATTCCGCGCGTCGATCTGGAAGCCGGTCCGCGTCAGTTGCGCACCGTGGCGAAACTGATCGCCGGCGGACTGGTGCGGTCGGCCCACGACTGTTCGGAAGGCGGGTTGCTCGTGGCCGCGGCGGAGATGGCGTTCGCCGGTCGGTTGGGCCTGGAACTCGATCTTGCCGGCGTGCCGCGTCGCGGGGCGCTCGATGACGCGGCGCTGTGTTTCGCTGAAACGCCCAGCCGCGCGCTGGTCGAGGTGGCCGATGAGCACTTCCACGAACTGGCCAAAGCGCTGACCGACGCCGGTGTGCCGTTCGGGCAGATCGGCCGGTTCACCGATGGCGATCGTTTCACCGTTCGCAGCGAGCGCGACGGCGAGATCGTCAACCTTTCCATCGACGCCCTCCGCGACGCCTGGCGCAAGCCGCTGGATTGGTGAATTGTCCTTTCAGCCCCGCTGAACGCGATTTTCCGATTTCCGTGGTGAACTCGGCAATCAGCGTGGCTATAATCAGGGGAACTGACGGCAGGGGGCTTGCATCGTTCAGTTCTTCGTGAGTGGTGTATCCAGCGAGATGTTGGGGTTGCGGAGGCCAGGATCCATGAGCGGTGCCGAAGCTGCGGCCGACTTGTGGTCACATCAAGTAATCGTCTTCCCGGGATGCAACGTCGCGCCCAGCGGAAGTGGTGTCCATCCCTGTTTCATCCAAGCAAGGGGAACCCCATGAAAGGCAAGATTCTGAGAGTATCGACGGTCTTGGTCTGCGCGGCCGTGCTGGCTGGTTGCCAGCTTTCGCAGACCAGCCAGACCAGCACTGCGTCGCGGCCGGCGCCCAAACCCAAACCCGCGCCGCAGACCAGGGTTAAGGGATCGATGGTGCACAGTTGGCAGGCATTTCCGACGGGGCATAAAGCCTCCAGCGCGCTGCTGGTCGAGAAGATCGCCCCGGCTCAGATCCAGCGCGGCGCGGATTATGACTACGAAATCCACGCCACCAATCTGACCGAGCACGACCTGTACGGCGTGACGGTCACCGATCACATGCCGACCAATTACGAGCTTGGCCGCACCAACCCCAAGGCCAACGTCGACGGCAGCCAGTTGACTTGGGATCTGGGTAAGCTGGCTGCGGGCGAGAAGGTCAAAATCACCGTGACCGGTTCGGCGCAGAACACCGGCTCACTGACCAACTGTGCTTCGGGTTCGTATGTGCTGTTGGCCTGCGTGACCAGTGAAGTGGTCGAGCCGGCCCTGCGCGTGACCAAGACCGCGCCGGACGAGGTGCTGATCTGCGATCCGATCCCACTGACCTTTACCGTTACCAACACCGGCACGGGCGTGGCGAAGAACGTGATGCTACGTGACGAGCTGCCCGATGGCCTGATGACCACCGGCGGCAAGGGCATGGTGACCGCCGACGCCGGCGATTTGCAGCCCGGTGAGAGCAAGAAATTCACCGCCACCATCAAAGCTTCCAAGACCGGTCGTTTCGTCAACCAGGTCAAAGCATCCGGCAGCGGCGGATTGAGCGCTTCGGCCAAGACGACGACCGTCGTGCGTCAGCCGGTGCTGGAAATCGACAAGTTCGGCCCGAACCAGGAATTCATCGGCCGCGACATCCGTTACTCGATCACCGTGACCAACACCGGCGACGGTGTGGCCGCCCAAGCCATGCTCACCGATGATCTGCCTGCCGGCGCGACGGTCGTCGATACTGCCGGCGGGAAGGTCGCCGGCGGCACAGTGACCTGGGCGCTGGGCGATTTGAAGCCGGGCGCCAAGGTGTCGCGATCGGTGACCGTCCGGGCCGATTCGGCCGGTGTCTACCGAAACAGCGCCACCGCCAAGGCTGACTGCGCCAAGGCCGTGTCCGACACCGTCGCGACCACGGTCTCCGGCATTCCGGCCATCCTGCTTGAGGTGGTGGATAGTCCGGACCCGGTCCTCGTCGGCACGAACACCACCTACACCATCACCGTGACCAACCAGGGCTCGGCCGACGGCACGGGCATCACCATCTCGGCCACGCTGGAAGATGCGATGGAATACGTGTCCAACAGCGGCGCGACCAACGGACGAGCCCGTGGTCGGACCGTTACCTTCGCCCCGCTGGCGAAGCTGGCGCCCCAGGACAAGGCCACCTGGAAAGTCGTGGTCAAAGCCAGTGAGACCAGCGACGTGCGGTTCAAGGTCGACATGAACAGCGACCAGCTCGGCCGCGATGTCACCGAAACCGAAGCGACCAACTTCTACAAGTGATCGCCCGATCGGTGATGTGATTCGAGGGTTACACCCCGCAGGCGGCGCGGACGGCTCCGCGTCGCCTGCTTTTCAATCGTGAGGTCACACGATGCATCTGCTTATCACCCTGGCTCAGGCGGCCGACAGCGCCGCGACCACCGATGAATCTTCCGCCGGCGCCGGGGCGACGTGGCGGTCGGTGTGGCGGACACCACCGATCTGGACACCATCCGGCGGATTCTGCTGGAAGCCGCGCAGTCGGTTCACGGCGCTTTCGACGATCCCCAGCCGGTGGCCTACCTGGTCGAACTGGGCGATTGGTCGGTCAACTGGGCGGTGGGCGTATGGACGGCCACCGTGGATTCTGGGCCGTGCGCGAACGGCTGACCGCCGTTTGCAAGCACACCCTCGACCAGGCCGGCATCGCCATTCCCTTCCCGCAGATGGACCTGCACCTGGACGGTGCGGTCAAATCGGAGGCGACCTCGTCGGCATGAAGGATTCTGCGTTGACAACTCCGCTCATCGCCGCCGTATTGGCCAGCGCGGTGACACTGGCGTTGTCCGGCTGTCACACGAACGATGCCGCCGGCGCGGCCGATCGTGCGCCCATGGTTGTCGAAGCACCGGAGCCCGCCCAGCCGGCGTTGGGCCTTGTCGGTCGGCCCGCGCCGTCGTTCGTGCTGGACGATCACGACCAGCAGCCGTTTGATCTCCAAGCTCGCCGCGGCGAATGGGTGGTCCTGTATTTCCATCCGCCCGATGACATGCCTGACTGTCCCTGTCACGCCACGCCCTACACCGACCTGTTAACGCAACTGAACGGTCTACCGGTCACGGTGGTCGCCGTCAACGATCAGCCCACCGACATGAACGCGGTCCATCACGCGCGATACCATTTGCGGTTCGCCCTCCTGAGCGATGTGTCGGGGAGCGCGGCGGCGAGGTACGGATTGCCGCGGGATCAGCCGGTTCGGGCGACGTTCGTCATCGATCCGGCCGGCATGGTCGTATGGGCCCAACGGGCGGTCGCGGCGGCGGGACACGTCGAACAGATCCGAAGCCGCCTCGACGATCTTCGCACTGCGGCGCGCTAGCATTCGGCGGAGAACGACATGCCGCTTCCAGAATGCACGATTCCGCATCGCGCGGTGGTTGTCGTATTGGTGATCGCCGGTTGTGCCGGCTCGCGCCAACCGGTCGCCCACACCGAAGATCCACCGTTGTACCTGATCCAACGGGCCTTCGCCGACGCAGTGGCTGACGCCCACAACGATGGGATAGTCTGGCACAGCGGCTGGCTGGGCAATCTCATGGTCGCCGCGGCGCCCGATCAGAACGCCGGCAAGTGCATTGACTGGCAGGAACTGGCCTACCACGCCGTGTACGACGAGGCGCGGCGCTGGGGGTGGGAGGTCTGGTTCGTGCGCGTCAATCCACGCACCATCTTCGAGCACAATGCGACGGTCGTGTTCGACGGCGACGTCATGACCGTCGATGATGTCCGGTGCGCGGAGCCCGACGCCCCGGTCTATGTGCTCGACGGCTGGGCCCGCGGCGAAGCCGATGTTTACCAGCTCAACGACTGGCTCGATGCGCAGGGCCACCTGGTCGGTCCGATGGAGCTGTTCGAGCCGCAGCGCGAACTGGTCCTGCGCGATTCGATCAACGCCCCCCGCCACGCCCGGCGCGCCGTTGAAGATCGATAGCCCCGCAGGAAGAAGCCTGTCGATCCCATCCTGGTCACACGCCCAGTTCCTCGGCCTTGGTCATCGCCTGATCCAGCAGCTTCTTCAACTCGGGCATCAGGGCGTCCAGTTCCTGCTTCAGCGTCTGAGCCGTGCCGCCTTCAGCGTCCTTGAGCGAAACCAGCTTCTCCTGTGCGTCTTCGAGTTTCGCGCCGACCTGGTCGATCAGCTTATTCAGCTCATCGTCCGCCCGGTCCTTGGCCATCTTCTTCAGGTTGGCCAGTTGCGACTCGACCGCAGTCAGTTGCGAGGAGTACTTCTGCGTGTCGATGGATGAAGCCATCTCCTGCATCGCGCCGGTCAAGTCGTCGACGGTGTTTCCGCCGTTCGCCGGTGCGGCCGGAGTGGATTCTTCCTGCTTGCCGCAGCCGGTCATGGCGATGGCGGCAGCCAATACAATCAGAAACAGATAGCGGGCCATGGGTATGCTCCTTGTGTGAAATGACGTCGCGGAAACGGATTAATTGATTGTACCGCGGGTCCGGCGGCGAGTCACGAACCATCGTGGCGGCCCCGGTTCCGAGTCAGGGCCATCGCCAGGACCCCCCCTGCCTTCGGGAGGGGCTGGAACCGTTACTTGCGATGGCCCTGGGTTTGGAGTTCCGTGGCGCGGTCGATAAAGTCGGCCGTGGGTCGCGCCGATGACAGCGATATTCAAGGGGACTCCTGTCGCATTTTCGGGTGAAGCGATGCGGAACAACCTATCGGGCGATCAGATCAGCAGACCCGTCCATGCCACCACCGGCCGGTCGAAGTGGCGCGGCGGTTTCACGCTGGTCGAAATGCTGATCGTGATGATGATTCTCGCGGTGCTGGCGGCGCTGGTGGTCCCGCGGTTTCAGAACCATTCGAGCGATGCGGAAGTGGCCGCTCTGCGGAGCAACCTGCGCGCGATGCGTGTGATGCTTCAGCAGTACCATGCCACGCACGGCGCGTGGCCGGCCGACATCGACGCGACCTGGTTCGCCGGCGGGACGCCCGATCATCCCCAGAATTCCTTCGAGATTCCCGCGGTGCAGGTTGCCGACCAGCCGAACCGCACCGAACCGGCGGGCAGGATTCTCACCAAGAGCGTCGGCGGGGCCTACTGGTATAACCGCGGTAACGGCAGGGTCCGCGCCCGCGTCGCCCGGCAGGCCACCATGGCCGAAACCAACGCCCTGTACGCCCAGGTCAACACCGACTGAACGACCACGCCGCTTTGCGCATCATTCCACTTCGATCAATTGCATCGGCCTGATCGCCCGACCATCCGACCATGCGCCCATTTGAAGCAGTGCCGCGTCAACGGTCAACGTGCGGTCGTTGAACGCCGCATGGCATAGCGCGTCGAACAGCTTCCACAGGCCGTTGTGGTCCATCGCATCGGCCGGATAGGGTCCGGTCAGATCGCGGTCGGCCCGGCTGGCCGTGGGGCCGGCGATGTGCGTGGCCAGGGGCGCGAAGTGATCGGCCAACAGACCTGCCCTGCCGTGCAGATCGGTCACCAGGCGCACCAGGTGCTTGCGCTCGGCGGGCACGGCGGTCGCCTCGCGGATGATCCGCCGGCCATCCTGATCGCCGGTGATCGGATCGGCATCCCCGACCACCACCAGGATCTGCACCTCGCCCGGTACGCCCGACAGATCGCCCAGCGGGATGATCGGCGTGCGCCCCGGTTCGACACACATCACCGCCCGCGCCGGCGGCACGGTTCGCTCATCCGCCTCCGCAGCCAGCGTGATCGCCAGGTTCCCGCCCGCCGAATGGCCGACATACGCCACCCGCCCCAGGTCGGGTCGCACGCGCAGCGGCTCGGTCCGCAAACGCACCAGGGCCGCGGCGATGGCCGCGGAGGCGTGATCGGCGAACGATTCGGTCGGCGTGGTGATGTCCTTGTGGAACCGCGGATAGATGACGATGTGCCCCCGCCGCGCGATGTGCCGGATCCAGGCCCGGTACTTGAACGGGCGCTTGGTCAGCCACCCGTGCGTGAACACCACCACCGGCGCGCGCTCGGGCCGGGGGTGGTCCGGCTCGAAGATCCAGTATTCGCTTTCATCTTCGCCGTCGTGGCTGGTGCGCACGCCGAGGTGGGGATAATCCGCCCCGCCGAATCCCCCCAGCGGCTGGGTCGGGCCGGTCGCCGCGCAACCGCCTAGGCAGATCGCCAGCACCACCGAGCACCCCCGCCTCGCGATCGCCCATCGTCCATTCATCCGGTGTCGGTCCTTCCGTCGAAACATGCCGGGCCATTGTACGTTCGGGTGACGCGGCTCGCTGTGCTATGATGGGCCGGTCACGGATGGACGTCGGTTGATGATGACGGATTTCCTGGACGCATTGCGCACGCCGATTCAGCGTCACGTGCCCCTCGGCCCGTGGACGTGGTACGGCGTGGGCGGGCCGGCCGAGGCGGTCGCCGAACCTCGCGACGTTGACGAACTGTCCGAGCTGATGCGGGCTTGCGCCGAACACGCCGTGCCGGTCCGCGTGCTGGGCAAGGGCGCGAACCTGCTGGTGGCTGACGAAGGGGTAAGCGGCGTGGTGGTGCGTCTGACCGCCTCGGCATTCAGACAGATCGACATCGAGGGTTGCCGCGTCACGGCCGGCGGCGGGGCGGACCTGGAAAGACTCATCACCGCGACCGTCCGTGCCGCACGGGCGGGGCTCGAAGGGCTTGGCGGAATTCCCGCTTCGGTCGGCGGGGCGGTGCGGATGAACGCCGGCGGACGGTTCGGGGAGATCGGCCCGCTCGTCGAGTCCGTGCAGTGCATGACCCGGCACGGCGAATTGGTGATCCACGACCGCACAGCCCTCGAGTTCAGCTATCGCCGCTCGAACGTTCCTGAGCCGATCATTCTTGAAGCCGCCTTCACGTTGACCCCCGGCGATGGCGATTCACTGCGCCGGCGCCTCAAGGAAGTATTCGCCTGCAAAAAGAAGGCGCAACCCCTGGCGGCGCGCTCGGCGGGTTGTGCGTTCAAGAACCCGCCGCCCGACATGACCGACAGAACAGCGGGGCAACTGATCGACGAAGCGGGACTTAAAGGTTATCGCCTGGGCACGGCGCAGGTTTCGCCGCGCCACGCGAATTTCATCGTGCTCGACGCCGAGGCGCGTGCGGATGACGCCATTCGGCTGATCAAGCGCGTACGGCAGCGGGTGGCTGAGCACTGCGGCATCGCCCTGGAGCGCGAAGTGGTCCTCTGGCCGGGGGATGAAGCATGAACGACGCCGCGGGTCTGACGGTGCTGGTGCTATCGGGCGGTCCGGATCGGGAGCGCGAGGTGTCGATCATGGGCGCCAGGTGCGTCGCCGCGGCGCTGCGCGAAGCAGGCCACCGTGTGCTCGAGCGCGACATCAGGCCGGATGACTTGACCGCGCTCGACGAACCGTGCGACGTGGTGTTCCCGGTGTTGCACGGTCCGTTCGGGGAAGGCGGCGTGCTTCAGAAGCGGATGGAACAGCGACGGCTGCGCTTCGTCGGCTGCACGAGCCGTCCCGCTCGCATCGCCATCGACAAGTTTCTCACCAAGCAGGCCGCCGAGCAGGCTGACATCCCCACGCCGGCTTATCAGCAACTCGGCGCCGCGGGTGCGTTGGCCCTCGATTTGCCCGTCGTGCTCAAACCGCTGAACGACGGCAGCAGCTTCAACGTGGCGATCTGTCACGATGCCGACGAAGTTGAGGCCGCTCGACGTCGGCTGCACCACCATCACGCCATCCTGCTGGCCGAGCGATTCATCCGGGGGCGTGAGATGACGGTCGGCGTGATCGATGGTGCGGCCCTGCCGATGATCGAGATCGTGCCCGCCGCACCGTTCTACAATTACGAAGCGAAGTACGTTTCCGACGCCACGGACTACCGGTTCGATTTCAAAGCGCCGGCGGAAGTGGTCGAACGGATGCAGCGCGATGCCGTGCGATTGTTCGAGGCGCTGGGTTGCCGGCACCTGGCGCGGGTGGATTACATTCTGGATGCCGACCACCAGCCGTGGCTGCTTGAAATCAACACCATGCCGGGTTTCACGGATCATTCGCTGTTGCCCAAGGCCGCGGTGCGGGCGGGACTGCCCATGGCGGCGTTGTGCGATCGGCTGGTGCGGCTGGCGAACGAAAGGTCGGCTGGCCGATAACAGCTTCAGAGCGAGGCCATCCTCGGTGGGTGCGCCGCGCGCCAAGACCCCACGAGACACGCCATGGGTTGGTTCATTCGGTCAAAGAGCAAATCGTCGAAGCGCAGCGCGAGCCAAGCCAAGCGAGCCTGGAAGAAACGCGAGAATCGCGAATACGACCCGCATCGCTCGCTGCGTTTCCTGCGCACCACGGGCATGATGGCCGGAGCGATCGCGCTGGCGGCGGGGCTGTTTTTCGGTCAGCGCTGGTTGGCGAACCAGGTCGCCAGCGAACAGTCCGCGCTGCCCCAGGTCGTGCTCATCGACGCGCCGCGATGGATGCGCCCGACCAGCGCCGAGTTGATCCGCCGCACCGTCGCCGCCACCGTCGACCCCGATCCACTGAATCAGCGGTCGCTGGAAGCCGCCGCCGAGGCGCTCGGCCGCAATGCGTGGATCGCCGAGGTCCAGCGCATCACTCGGCGCTACGACGGCCGCATCGAGGTGCGCGCCGCGTACCGCGCGCCGGTGGCGGTGATCCGTGCGCGGGACGGCTATCACCTGGTTGACGCCGCGGCGGTGAAGCTGCCCGGCGTGTACGCATTCGGCCAACTTGAGGCGTTGGGCCTTCCGGTGATCACCGGCGTGCGCCACGCGCCTCCAGCCGAAGGATGGAAGTGGGCTGGCGACGATGCCCGCGCGGGGCTGGCCACGGCCGGCCTGCTGGGCAACGAGCCGGTGGTCAAGCAGGTCAAAGCGATCGACGTGACGAATTTCGGCGGGCGGCGCGACGACCGCAAGCCGCAGATCAAACTGATCACCCGCCTGGACGACGACGATAATCCGGACAACAACCCCGGCGTGGGCTGGGGCCGCCCGCCCGGGGCCGAAGGCATTTACGAACCGCCGGCCAGCCAGAAGGTGCTCATGCTCCGCCGGGTCATGCGTCAGTACGGCACGATCGACGCGGGCGGACGGATTGTCAACGTGTTCAGCGACACGCCGATGATTCACCCCGCCGCCGAGGTCCGCTACACTTCGGTGCGTGATTGAACAGCCCTTCAAACTCGTCTCCCGGCCACTGGTGATGTGGTGGAGCGGCTGGCTGCTGGTCAGTTGGGCGGTCAACCTGGCGATCGACGGGCCGGTCCGCGTGACCAGCGACACGATGCTGCCGGCGGTGCGTTGGATGCTGATGTCGGCCGTGGTGGGCATGGTGCTGGTCTGGCCGGTCCTGCGGTTGGCCTGGGCGGAAGGACGTCATCCGGCGGCACGGGCGATCAGCGATCTGGTCGTGCTGGTGCTGGTGTTCCAGGTGGTCATCTGGCCTCTGCGGATGCTGGTCGACTGGACGACGGCGCAGGCGGTGATGATCAACCTGGCCATCGCGGTGTGGGCGTTGCCGATCGGGTTGTGGGTGTGTCTGGGGTTGCGCAGTGGGCCGACCGGCCGCACCGTGGCCATGGCGGCCTGCGTGGTGACGCTGGCGGGACCGGCGCTGGCGCGGCTGGTGTTTCCCACCGCTTCGCCTTTCGCCTGGACGGTCTGGGAGACGGTCTGGTTCATCAGCGATCCGCTGAACACCATGGCCATTGAAACCGTCACTGCGCCGCTGGCCGGGGTGTGCGGCGTCTCGTGCGGCGGCTGGGTGCTGGCCCTGGGCCAGATGCTCGCCCGATCCCCGCTGCCCGGCCATGATTCGGCCTCGCCGAACGGTTATCATGGCGTTGTGAAAAACGATAGGCGTCTCTGAAGGGAGCGACCGACATGGAGTTCATCACCCCCGAAGAACGGGTCCAGCTCGAAGCGAAGCTGGGGGAACTGAAGGCCAAACGCCCCGCCATCGCCAGGCGCATCGGCGAGGCACGCGACCTGGGCGACCTTTCCGAGAACGCCGAGTACCACGCCGCCCGCGAAGACCAGGGCCTGATGGAAGCGGAAATCCGCCGACTCGAAGAGCGGCTGAAGAACGCCAAAACCGTCGATCAGGGCGACATTCCCGAGGACATGGTCTTTCTCGGCGCCACCGTCAAGCTGCGCGACGAAGACGGCGATGAGGATCTGTACCGCCTGGTCGGCGAATCGAGCGGAAACTTCGACGCCGAGGTCATCGAAGTCACCGCCGGCAGCCCCATGGGCGAAGCGCTGATGAAAGCCCGCGTCGGCGAAACCGTCCGCGTCGATCTGCCCCGCGGCTCCAAGCGGTTTGAAATTCTCGAAATCGTCTGACGGTCGGCCAGGGCGGCGGAGGGCGAACCGGCGCGATGTCCACCCCTTCGTTCAACGTCAATCCCGCCAAGCAGCGCGCCCTGATCGAGCGCATGGCGCGCCTGGGCGTGCGCGAGCAAGACCTCATCGAGAAGTTCATTCGCACCACCGGCCCGGGCGGACAGAAGACCAATAAGACCTCCGTGTGCGTCTATCTGCGGCATCGGCCGACCGGGACGGAAGTGCGGTGCGCCCGCGAGCGGTCGCAGAACACCAATCGCTTTCTCGCCCGCCGTCTGTTGTGCGATCGGATCGAGGACGCCGCCGGCCAAGGCCCCGTTTCACGCCGGGCGGCCAGGATCCGCAAACAGAAGAATCGCCGCGCCCGCCGTCGTCGGGCAACCGAGGACTGACCCGGGGGGGGGGCCAGAAGACGCGCGGCTACAGACTCGAATGACTTGCCGTTACAATTTCATGGTCATGAACACGCGCATGGCGGTGGTTTTCGATTTCGACGATACGCTGGCCCGGGATTCGACCAGCGCGTTTCTCGAATCGCTCGGCGTTGACGCGGCGGGGTTCTGGAAGCACACCGTCCAGCCGATGCTCGACGACGGCTGGGACCCCATGCCGGCGTACATGCATCGGATGATCGAGCTGAGCCGGTCGCGGCCGCCCGGCGACCGCATCACCCGAGACCGCCTGGCGGCATTCGGCCCAAACGTCGCCTTCTTTCCCGGTGTGGTCGATCTGTTCGACAGTCTTCGCCAGGTCGTCCGCGCCGAGCGGGACGATGCGGAGATCGAGTTCTACTGCATTTCCAGCGGTGTGGGCGAAATTCTCCGCCACACCACCATCGCCGATCGCTTTCGCCGCCTCTTCGCCGCCGACTTCGCCTGCAACGATGATGGCGAAATCGCCTTCCCCAGGCGGCTGGTCAGCTTCACCGAGAAGACGCGCTTTCTGTTCCAGATTTCCAAGGGCGTGGACGACGTGAACCAGCGTGTGCCGTCGGACAGCTATCGCATCCCCATGAGTCGGATCATCTTCGTCGGCGACGGATCGACCGACATCCCCTGCTTCAGCCTGGTCAAGCGGTATGAAGGGGTGGGCATCGGGGTGTACGACAAGGATCGTCCCGACAAGTGGGGCGAGAAGTACGAAAGCTTCATCGGCGACCGACGGGTGACGAGCATGCACGCGACCAACTACGAAACGGGCAGCGATCTGCACAACATGTTGGTGATGAGCGTGCGGGCGATGGCGCGAAAGATGAGCTGAGCCTCAGGCCCGCCGTCAGTTGCCGAACAGATCCTCCAGCGCCTTGCGGGCCGCGTCGCGCAATTCGTCTTCCGGACGGCGCTTGGGCTGCGCCGGCTCGGTGGTCTGCTCGGCCTGGCTCTTTTTCGGTGCGGCCTGATCCTGTTGCTGCGGCTGCTCGGGTGTCTGCTGGCCTTCGGCGGGCTTTTGCTCTTCGGGCCAGGGGAACGGCTTGCGTGGCGGGGGCGGTGCGTCCCAGTCGCGCTCCTGGTCGGAGGCGCGCCGCAACAGCCGGTCGGCCAGCGTGCCGATGGCGATGATCTGATCGCCGCCCTTGCCGGTGGCGCTGGCGGTGGTCAGAAGCGTGATCCGCCCGATCATGTCCTGCCGGTCCGGCCCGAGGGTGTCGATCGGTCCGGTCATGGGAAACTGGTCGACGTAGTTCGGCTGGTCTTCGTAAAGCGCAATGCCGTATACCCGGCGCAGCGAGCGTTCGGCCAGGCCGAGCATCATCCGCCCGTGACCGGCGGGAATGCGATGGCCGTCGATCGTGACCGGCCCGTCGCTCAGGTTCAGCGTGCCCCAGGTGGCGATCTGGTAATCGCTGCCCAGCAGCATTTCCATACGGCTGTACCGCGCCACCCCGTCGATCAGCGACAGGTCGACCGGCGTGAACCAGGCGACCATCTCATCACCTGTTGCCCTTTCGCCCGGCTTGCGTCCCCGGCTGACGCGCGACAGCCGCTGCGGCAGATCGGTCAGCAGCTTGATCAGCCCTGCGTTGCGCACCACCATCTGGCCCGGGTCGATCGTCGCCCTGGGCAACTGCAACGCGTTGAGATGGAAATCCGTGACCGGAACACGCAATGGCAGGCGGGTGGTCTGCCCGTTGGCTTCGACGTCGGCCTGTGCGTACAGGGTTATCGTGACCGGCTGTTGCGAGCGCACCGCCTGGCGCAGCAGCGGGTGGTTGATGAACCGTCGACTCAATGCCTCGGTCACCGTGAATTCGGCGGTGGCGTCCCTGGTCAGCGTCAGGAATCCGTCGGCGATGCGCCCGTCCACATGGGCCCTGGCGTGTTCGGCCGAGAGGTCCAGCGTGATCGGCCCGGTCATGCGTTGCAGCTTCGCCGTCGCCTGCACGTTCGCCGTCTGACCCAGGGCCGACGGCATCAATCCATCGAACCCACCCAGTTCATCGACCAGCGCCAGCGGCAGTTGGGTCGCCTCCGCGGAAAGGTCGACCGACAAACCCTCGCGATTGAACAGGCCCTGCCGGTCAAACAGGTCGGTCAGGTTCGCGGCCACGTCGAGCTTGCCCGGCTGAGCGGCGCCTGTGCGACTGATGTCAGCGGCCAATTGCACCTTCGCGCCCTTGGCCAGTTCCGTTGCGTCGACCGAACCGGCCAGGTTGCGCAAGATGATGGTGGTGTCGGTATCGGTCTGGCGCAGTGGCGCCGGTTCAGCGCTCAGCGAAGCAACCATCGCCGCTTCGGCCGGCCGAAAGCCGCCCCGGCCATCGCGGCGCGCAGGCAGGTTCAGTCTGGTCATGCGCCCGGTCATCTTCACCGGTTCGATCAGCGTTATCGCCGCGGGTTCGCCGCCTTCGGCCGGTTCGGTCAGTCGGGCGAACAGCGCGGGGGTGAGGGTGAAGTCGATCTTTGCCGGTCGGGTGGCGGTCAGGCCATCGCGCATCTTCAGCCCGGCGTCGAGCGCCAGATGTTGGCCGTTCACGACGAGGTCGATCGCCCCCTCATCGGCCGGCTGGTAGGTCGCTTTGAGGTGAACCATCGGCCCGATCGCGGCGGCGATCAACCCGTCCTGTTCAGCCAGCGTGTCGACCAGGGCGGTGGGCAGGTCGTGCACCGCCGCGGTGATCGTGCCCTTCGCGTCGGCGAGTCTGAGCTTCATGCCCTTCAGGGCGCTGGCCAGATCAACTGAAGCATCGATCGTGCCGGTGTGGGTCTGCTCGGCCAGCGTCACGCCGGTCTTGCCGGTCAGCTTCGCGGTCAACCGCCCCTGGCGCAGTTCGGCGGTTGCCGATGTGTCGGTCAACGTCAACCGGTCGACCTGCGGTACGTCAGCCAGCCGCACGGCATCGATCGCCAGGGCCAGTTGTGCCTCAGCCTTCTCCAGGCTCATCGGTTCGACGGGCATCGATCCGCGTTTGATGTTCAGGCGGACCCTCACCGGCTCGCCGAGCACGGGTTTGCCGTCCGGCGCCCAGCCGAGCCGCGTCATCAGTCCCGGCGAAACGGTGGTGTGAATCTTCGCCGGTCGGCGCAGATGCACGACTCCGTCTTCCAGGCCGAGGTCGATGTCGATATCCATCTCCTCGCTGACCGCGCTGAGGGTGACGGCGGCGATGGAAAAATCGAACGGCGGGGCGAGCGAGCCGTCGACGCCGGCCGTCAACTTTGCGGCGGGCCCGCCCAGCAGGGCCAGCGCGCCGTTGAGGCTGAACTTCAGTTCAGCCGCGGCGTTGAAGGCGGCGGCTTCGGTGCCGTCGACGTTGACATTGACGCTGAGCGATTTCACGGTGGTCCTGGCGTCTTCGACCAGGCCGGGCAGTTCGAAGGCGTCGAGGGTGAGCGTGCCGTGCAATTGCGTGCGCGCCGGCTGGAAAAACGGTTCGCCGGCAGCCGGACGCGGCAACGAGAAGCTGTCGATCACGAGATGCGCCGCCAGGTTCGACTGCGGATGCACCGGGCTGTCGGCGGCGAGGTAACGGTCGACAACCTTGCGGGCGACGCGCAGATCGACGGTGGCCGGCTCGGTGAGCGCCACGCGCTCGGTCAGCGTCAGCGGCACCCGCGCATCGAGGCCGGTGGACGAAACGGTGACCACCGCGTCGATCCGCCGGGCGCTGGTGCTCGTCGCGGTGACTTCGACGTTCATCTGTTCGCCGATCGCCTCGACCAGCAATCCGCCCTGGCCGGCCAACGTATCGATCAGGCCCACCGGCAGGCTGGTCAGGTTCGCATCGGCATCGACGGCGAGTCGGTCGGGCTGGAAGCGTCCGGCATCATCGAACAACTCCGCGGCGCTGCCGGCAACGCGCACCGCACCGTTTGTCGGTGCGGTCTCGTCGGTTCCGCCGGCCTGCGTGTCGGCGCTGACGGCGAATTCCACGCGCTGGGCCAGATTCTGCGTGTCCACCTGCGCCGAGGCGTTTGACCACGCGACCCGGCCGACCGGTTCGGCAAACGTCAGGTGGCCATCGCTCGCCGTCAGCTTGCCCGCCAGCGCGATCTTCGACGGGTCAAACGGCCCGACGGGCGCGACGAAACGCTGTAAGTCCAGTTCGATCAACACCGGATGGCCGAGCGGTGCGTCGGCTTCACCTGCCGCGCGCTTCGCCAGGGCCAAGGCGAACGCCGGAGTGACTTTGAAGCTGATGCGCCCGCTGCCGCGCGCGGCCAGGTTCTGATCGATCGATGATCGGGAGGTGACCACGAGGTTCGCCGCCTCGGCCGAAAACTGCACCGCCTGCGTGCCGTCATCGTGGCGGCGGGTGACCAGGTCGATATCCAACCGGTCGCCCAGTGCCGCGGCCAGCAGTCCGTTCATCGACAGCAACGTGTCCAACCCCTCGACGGGCAGGTCGGCGATGTTCACCTTCGCCGAAACGGTCAACGCTTCGGGGCGCAGGGCGCCGGTCTGATCGAACCCGCCGATCGTCGCATCAACCGACACGTTCCCGGCCAGCCGGCCCTGCGTGGGCGTGGCGCTGAACTTCAGATCGAGCGGCCCGCCAAGCGAAGAAATGCGCAGCGTCGCATTCAGATCATCGACGTCCACCGGTTCGAACCCCGGTTTGGCGATGCGCGCCTTGGCGCTGATGATTTCGACCGTACCGGTCACGGGCAGGCGGAACGGTTCGTCCGTTTCGGCAGGGGTGGCCGGTTCAGCAGGGGCTTCGGCGGCCACGGCGCGTTGCAGATTCGTCTGGCCTTGCTCATCAGCGTTCACGTCGGCGACCAGACCGGTGATCCTCACCGTGCCCAGATCGCGCGAACCGGTGGCCAGGGCGAACAGCGAGGCATCGACGGTCAGTTCGTCGAAGGTCACGACGTTGGCGCCGTCGGGATCGGTCAGCGTGAACCCGCCGACGGTCTGCGAGCCGAACCACGACAGACCGAGCCGCTCAAGGGTCACCGACCCGGCCAGAGCGTCGCCCGCTGCGGCCTCCATGCGCGCCTTGCCCCAGCCGCTCGACGCGATTCGGGGCGCCGCGACCAGCAGCACGCCAACCAGCACCAGCAGAATCACCACGGCCCAGATCAGCCGCCTGATCCAGTGCTTTTTCGGCTTACCCACGCCGGCGGATTCGCCGCTCTCGTTTGCACGAGGGACGGGGGCTGCGGAATTTCCGGGGGTTCCCGGGCAGGAGGAGTCATCGGTCATCTTCGTTCCTCGGTCTGAACAGGTTCGGGCGCACCCAGCCCCACCACGGCGACCCCCCATCCTACCGCAGCCGGCCCCGCACGGCCCGGTTGTTTAGACGTCAATTCGCACCCGATGTTCGCATGGCCCCGGCGACTTGTTCACACCGTTGCCGCGGCGGTGATCTCCAGCATCCGGTCCAGCGCCGCCTTCGCGAAGTGCCGCGCCTGTCGATCGACCTGAATCTGGTTGACCACGCGGCCCTCGGCCAGGTTGTCCAGCACCCACAGCAGGTGCTGCGGGTCGATCCGGTACATTGTTGTGCACAGGCACTGGCAGTCACTGAGCATCCGCACCTCGATGCCGCGGGCGGCCACTTCCTTCGCCAGGCGGTTGACCATGTGGACCTCGGTGCCCACGGCCCAGCGGGTGCCCGGGGCGGCGTTGCGGATGGTCTGGCCGATCTTCTGGGTCGAGCCGGACAGGTCGGCCTTGCGAACCACGTCGTACTCGCACTCGGGGTGGACGATGACGTTGATCTCGGGATCCCGGGCCCGGGCTTCGTCCACGTGTTCGGGGCGGAACAGCTTGTGCACCGAGCAATGGCCTTTCCACAGAATCACATCGCTGCGGAGGATGTCTTCAGGCGCCAGTCCGCCGAGGCCCTGCGGGGCGAGCGGATCCCACAGGCACATCTGCGTTTCGGGGTCGTAGCCCATCTCGGCGGCGGTGTTGCGGCCGAGGTGCTGATCGGGCAGGAACAGGACCTTGATCCGCTCGTCGGGGGCTTTGGGTTCGGTTCCGCCGGCGAAAGCCCATTCGAGGATCATCCGGGCATTGGAACTGGTACACACCGCCCCGCCGTGCTCGCCGACGATCGCCTTGACCGCCGCGGCGCTGTTGACATAGGTGATGGGCACGAGGCGGCAATCCGTGTTGTCGGCCAGCACGGCCTGGAGTTGTTGCCAGGCGTCGAGGGCATCGTCGTCGCTTGCCATGTCGGCCATGGAACAGCCGGCCCCGAGGTCCGGCAGGCAGACGGCGACCGAATCGGGGGTGAGGATGTCGGCCGACTCGGCCATGAAATGCACCCCGCAGAACACGACATAGCGGCAGCCGGTTTCTGTGACCTTTTTAGCGGCAAGCTGACTGAGTTTGAACGAATCGCCGGTAAAGTCGGCATGGGCGATGACGTCGTCCTGCTGGTAGTGGTGGCCGAGGATAATCAGGTCATCACCCAGATCGCGCCGCCGCTCGGCGATCGCGCGGTCCACCTGCTCGTCGGACAGGGCCAGATAATGCGGCGGCAGAGGCGGTTGCCAGAGCATGGGAAGGGAAACTCCGTGTCGTTGCAGGGCGGATAAGCCGTCTGATTATAGGAGATGAGCGGGCCTCGGACAGCCCGCCGGGGCCTTCCCGGACGCCCATCGGGGCGACCGCGGGGTTAAGCAGGCCGCGACAAAGGCCGAAATAGCTTACAGGCGCCGCCCCTGCGCCCGCCCCAGCGCTCGGTAGGGGGCGCGATTGACTCTGGATTCACGAACCGTTTGGCGGTAGAGTGTTATGTCTGGCAGACTCGTGCATATCACCGTGACCGCCAGATCGACAACGTGAGGGTCGAGAAGAGCATGCCCCGGACATCCATACCATCCGGCCTGCAGGTCTACTTGCGGCAGATCAACGAGCACGCGCTGTTGACCGCCGACGAAGAAAAGGAACTGGCCCGCAACATCATCGAACGCGACTGCCCCGCTTCGCGCGATCGCATGATCCGGTGCAATCTGCGCCTGGTTGTGTCCATCGCCAAGAAGTACAACAACCGCGGCCTGGCCCTGACCGACCTGATTGAAGAGGGCAACCTCGGTCTGATGAAGGCGGTGGAAAGCTTCGACCCCGACCAGGGCGCCCGCTTTTCGACTTATGCTTCCTGGTGGATCAAGCAGGCGATCAAGCGCTCGCTGATCAACGCCGCCCAGCCCGTGCACATCCCCGCCTACATGGTCGAGCTGGTCGCCCAGTGGAAGCGCACGTGCCGACACTTCGAGGAAACCCACGGCCGCCAGCCCACCATGCAGGAGTTGGCCGATGCGATGGACGTGCCGCTGGACAAGGTGCGCATGGTGCGGCATGCCGTCCGCGCGTTTCAGCGCCCCGCCCAGGCGCCGACCAACGACGAGGGCGACACCTTCACCCTCGCCGACATGCTCAGTGATGCCCGTGAACCGGCGCCGGACCAGGGCGTGCTCGATGATGATGAAGTCGGCGCCATCTACCGGATGCTCGAGGCCATCGACGAGCGCGAGGCGACGATTCTCCGGCTTCGGTTCGGCCTGGACGGCGAGGAGCCGCTGACGCTCAAGGAAATCGGCGAGCGCGTCGGGCTGACCCGCGAACGAGTCCGACAGATCGAAGCCGAAGCCCTGCGGAAACTCAACGCCCGCTTCACCCGCGATGAACGCCGCACCGTCGCCCGCATCGGAGGCGACAACAGTGGCAACGGCGGCAACGGCCGCGCCCGTCGCACCGGCTGATGATCCGCGCCCGCATGAATGAAACAACCCCGACCCTGGCGGCCGGGGTTGCTTGTTTCAATCGGTCGGTGTCGTTCACCAGGCGATGCCGACCCGGGTCGTCTCGCCCTGCCGGCTCGGAGCGTCCCGGTTTCTCAGACCATTTCCTTCAGGGCCTTGAGGGGGCGAATCTTCACGACATTACGGGCCGGCTTGGCCTTGATCATGATCTTCTCGCCGGTGAAGGGATTGACGCCTTCGCGGGCCTTGGTGGCGGGCTTGCGCTGGACGACGATCTTGCACAGGCCGGGGATGGTGAACACCTGCGGGCCGGACTTCTTGAGATTCTTGCCGATCAGGTCCGACAGTTCATCGAACACCGCAGCGACCTGCTTGCGGGTCAGATCGGTCTTCTCGGCGATGGCGCCGTAGACCTGGCTTTTCGTCATCGGCTTCTTGGCTTGAGCGGTTGCCATAACGCAGTCTCCACGTAAAGAGGTTTGAGAGGCTCGGACCGCCGGCGACCCGCACCTTCCGTGGCACGGCGGCGGCGTGATTCTTATACACGCTCAAACAGCATAAAAAAAGGGGTTTGGACCTACTTGGGTGAAAAATCTTCGAGAAAAGCAAAGGCCAGTCGCACCGATCAGCAGTATCGTCCTGCAATCGATCAACCCGATTCGGGCGATTGGATCGCCTCTCACCGCATCCCCAGACGCGACTCGGTTCCCTGCGCGATCCGTTTCAGGTTGTCCCGATGCCGCACCACCACCAGCACCACCACCGCCACGATCATCACCGCGAACGGCCAGGTGCGCTCGACCGGCCAACCCCGCACCGCCTGCGCCAGCGCGAACCAGTACAGCAGGCTGCACCCGGCCACGACACTCGCCAGGCTCACGTAACGCAGGCACGATGCGAACAACACCCACGTCAACAGGGTCGCCAGTGCCGGAATGGTCAGGTACGGCCAGATCGCCAGAATCACCCCGAGCCCCGTCGCCACGCCCTTTCCCCCGCGGAACTTCAACCACACCGGCAGCACATGCCCGGCCACCGCCGCCGTCGCCGCGCCCAGCCAAAGCCACGTCGTGGCGAGCGTCAACGGTTCATCCGCCAGCAGCATCCCCGCCAGCCACACGGGCGCAAAGCCCTTCGCCACGTCCAGCGCGAACGCCAACAGTCCCCAGCCGCGCCCGCACACCCGGCCGCAGTTGGTCGCGCCGATGTTCTTCGAGCCGTGCTCGCGAATGTCCACCCCGCGCAGCCGCCCGATCAGCAGCCCGAACGGAATCGAGCCGCAAAGGTACGCCGCCGCGATCGCCATGATCCACGGGATATGGGACATGACAACATGATAGTGACAATCGTTGAATCGTGAATCGTCGAGTCGGACATCGGCAAGCACCGTCCAGCAATTCACGAATCAACGAATCCACAACGCACAAACCCGCTATACTCCTCGCCCATGCGCGCGAACGGTGAATATCCCTGGCAGCGCGGCTTGCAGGCCGCCAAGGCCAATGCCGGTCCGGGGCTTACCCTCCAGGCGCTGGCGGTGGCGATCGTCGTGGCGTTCTACACCGTCGAGCCGTTCGCTCACATGCTCGGCCACGTCGCCGACGCCAAGCAGCGTTACGGTTTCGCCTTCAGCATGATTTCCACCGCCGTGTTCGCGGCGGTGGTTCCCACGTTGGTTCAGCAGTGTCGGCCGGCCTGGCGGCACCTGGCCCCCATGCGCCACCTGCCGTTTCTCCTGGCGTTCTGGGCGGTCAAGGGTGCGGAAGTCGATCTGCTCTACCGCCTCCAGGCGCTGATGTTCGGCCACACCGCCGAGCCTAACGTCATCATTCCCAAGGTTCTGTTCGACCAGTTTGTCTATTGCCCGCTGATCGCCGTGCCCGGCATGGTGCTGGTCTACCTGTTCAAGGACAGCGGTTACAGCTTCCGCCGCACGCGCGCCCGCCTGGGTCCGCGCTGGTACCGCCGCCGCGGCCTGCCCCTGATGATCGCCAACTGGGGCGTGTGGATTCCCACCGTCATCTGCATCTACGCGCTGCCCACACCCCTGCAACTGCCCATTCAGAACCTGGTGCTGTGCCTGTGGAGCCTGATGCTGCTGCTGATGACCCATCACGAGCCGATTGCACCGGCCGTCGCATTGCCCGCGGTTCAGCCGGTCGGCACGTCGTCAAGCGACTCGTAGACCCCGTCTGGCTGCGTGGTGAACATCTCGCGGGGGCAGGTGGGGATGCACAAGCAGGTCATGCCGGCAGCCTTGGCGGCTTCGACGCCGACCGGAGCGTCCTCAAACACAACGCATCGGGTGGGATCGACCCCCAGTTGCCGCGCGGCTTCGAGGAAAACATCGGGGTGCGGCTTGCCGCGTTCGACCGATTCGCTGGACACCAGCGCCTCGAAACATTGGCGGAGGTGCAGTTGCGACATGGCCCGCTCGATGCCCGCCAAGGGGCTGCCCGACGCCACGGCCAGTTTCACCCGACCGTTTAGCCGGCGGACCAGCGCCACCGCGCCGGGTTGGGCTGTCACCCGACCATGGGCGTAGGCGCGGACCAGCTCGCGCTGAACGAGGCGACTGCATTCGGCCGGGGACAGGTTGGGGCGGAACGTCTCCTGAATCACCCGGCCGATGTCGGGCGCGTTGAGCCCGCGGAATTTCAGGGCCAACTCCCGGCTCCACGATTGGCCGATGCGGCCAAGCAGCGCTTCTTCAGCCTGCCGCCAGAGGTGCGACGTCTCGACCAGCAGGCCGTCCATGTCGAAGATGGCGCCGTCGAACGGCATGGGATCTGATTCCATGTCCAAAGCCTCGAGTCTAGCGTATCATGGCCGAATGGCCATCGACCTTCAGATTCAGCGTCTGCCGCACGGCGAAGGGATCGATCTGCCGGCCTACCAGTCTGAACATGCCGCGGGCATGGACCTTCATGCGGCGATCGAAGGCGAAATGATCCTCGAACCCGGCCGCATCGCGATGATTCCCACCGGGTTCAGGATGGCGCTGCCCGAAGGTTATGAAGCGCAGGTCCGCCCCCGCAGCGGCCTGGCCTGCCGGCACGGCGTCACGTTGCCCAACGCGCCCGGCACCATCGACGCCGATTACCGCGGCGAGGTGAAGGTCGCCCTGATCAACCTCGGCCCGGAGCCTTTCGTGGTGACCCCTAACATGCGCATCGCCCAGATGATCATTGCCCCGGTCAGCCGGGCGGCGCTGCGGATGGCCGATCGACTGCCCGAAACGACCCGCGGCGAAGGTGGCTTTGGCCACACCGGGCATTAGCCGATTTCCCGCCTGGCCGCCGGGGGGGCCGACCGTCGTGAGGGGGTGCGGTGTCCTCAGGACGCGCGCGATGAGCCGGTCGGCCGGGAGGTGAAGACGTCCAGGAAACAGCGAATGGCGCGGTTGATGGTGACGGCGCGGAGCTTGCGGCCCAGTCTTCGCAGACGGTGGTCGCGGGGATCGACCTGACGGGCCTTGGCCAGCCAGTAACGTGCCCGGCGCAGGTTGCCGCGCTGGATGTTCGCCACCACCAGGTTGTGCATGGCCAGCGTGAAGTCCCCGTCGAGCGCCACCGCCCGGCGACACTGGCGGATGCCGCGGGTCATCTGGCCCACCAGCAACAGGGCGACTCCCAGATGATGGGCGACGCGCGCATCGTCGGGATGGGCGCGGGCGAGTGGCTCGAACATTTCCACGGCCTGGGCGGGCATCTCGGCGTCGAGCAGCAGGCGGCCCAGTTCCTCGGTGGCCGCGGCGCAGCGGCGAGGGTGATCGGCTTTCAACTCGGCGGCCAGGTGGTCGCGGGCGCCGCCGCGGTCCCCTTCGCTCAGCGCGATGGCGGCGAGCTTCTGGTGGACCTCCGGCCGATCGGGCTTCAGACGCAGCGCCATCTGCAACGATCTTCGTGCCGCGGCGGGACGGTCGGCCAGCAGGGCCAACTGACCGAGACAGAAATGAGCATCGGCGTTGGACGGATCGAGTTCGATGGCCCGGCGGAATTTCTCGGCGGCTTCGGCGGGACGACGCATTTCGATCAGCAGGTTGCCCAGGTCCAGCAGTGTGTCGCCGTCGCCCGGATCACGCCGCAGATGTTGCAGGTAACTGGCGCAGGCTTTCTCGTGATCGCCTTTGGCCCACCAGGCGTCACCGAGGCGGGCGTGGACCTGCTCGATGTTCGGATCGATGCGCAGCGCCTGCTTCAGACACCACAACGCCCGGTCCACCTCGCCGCAGGCGACCAGGCTGGGCGCGATATTCAGGTAGGCTCGCGCCGGCTCACGTTCGTCGGCCGCGTGCAGCGCCTGGTAGAACATCGTGCGCGCCGCATCGTGGTCGCCCATCCCGCCGCAGGTCTCGATGCGGTGGACGTAGGATGTCGGATCATCGGGGTCGAGCCGCTCGGCCCGCTGCAGAAACGCCATCGCCTCCTCGTACCGGTCGGCCCGGGCACAGTTGATGCCGATGATGTTCAAAAGCTCCAGGTCTTCGCCTTCGTGAACCAGCGCCAGCTTGAACGCTTCGACCGCTTCGGGATACCGGCCCATCGCTTCGAGCGTCACGCCGAGGTTGTACTGCCACTGCGGCTGATCCGGATTGACCCGCAACGCCGCCCGCAGTTCGCGCAGCGCCTCCTCCCAGCGGCCCGATTCGTATAACTCGTGGGCACGCTCCACGCGTTTTTCAGCCTCGAACCATTCGTTCATCGACCGGCATCCCCTACTCAAGCCCCACCCGCGGCGAAATATGTGCCATCACTTGCCGCGCTACCCGACAGGTTCGGTATATTGTACCGTGCCGACACCGAATGCACGAGGTCCGTTCCATGCCGCCCGCCCCATCGCCATGCCGCCTGGTCGCCCTGCTGATGACCGTGATGCTGATCGCTCCGCTCGGCGGCGCGGCGCAGGGACAGATGGACGAAGCGCCGGCGAATGCCGGGGCCTCGGATTCGGCCGCACCGCGGGTCACCGCCCGCCCGGAAACCGCCCGTCTCACGCCCGATCAGCAGCGCGATCTGGAACTGCTGATCAGCGTGCTCGGCGATACGAAGATCGACCCGGCCAAGCGTCGCGACGCCGCGTCGAGCCTGCTGGCCCGCGGATGGCCGGCGGCAATCGACGCGCTGGCCCGGCTGCTGAACGGCTCGGGGGACCGGTCCACCCACACCGCCATCGCCCGTGCCGTGTCGCTTGCTGCCAATCCGCCCACGGCCCTGGTCGATCCGCTCCTCGACCTGCTCGGGTCCGACGATCAGGTGCTGCAGGCCGCGGTGGCCGTGGCACTGGGCCGGTACGAAGAAGACCGGGTGATGAACCAACTGATCGACATCGCCTCGGACGAAGCGGTCGATCGGGCGAAACGGCTGGGGGCGATTCGCGCGCTGGCCGAGTATCGCCGCGCTCCGGCCGTCGAAACGCTGGTCCATCTGCTCAAGCCCGGCGGCGATCGTGAGATCCATGCCGCTGCGGGCCCGGCGCTGCAGCGGCTGACCGGCATCACCCGCTTCGGCGGCGGCGATCCGTCGGCATGGGAACAGTGGTGGCTGGAACACAAACACCTGCCGCACGAACGCTGGCTCGGCCGGCTCACGCGCACCCTCGGCGTGCGCGCCCAGCAACTCGAACAGGAAAAGGCCACGCTGACCGCGCGGCTGACCGACGTCTACAACCGCCTCTACACGGCGACCGAACCGGCACAGCGGCCGGCCCTGCTCCAGGAAATGCTCGATGACGCCACCGACGCCCTGCGATTGCTGGCGCTGCGGCTGATCGAGCGGAACCTGCTCAGCGCCCAGCCGATCAGCGACTCCACCCGCCAGGCCATGCGGGCCAAGCTCGATGATCCGAATCCGCTCGTGCGGGCGAAGGTCGCCACGCTGTTGCGCGACCTGGGCGACGAGCCGGCCGCCGAACAGGTCGCCAGGCGCCTGTTGCCCGAATCGTCACCGGCGGTGCAGGCGGCTTACCTGTCGCTGCTGGGACGCATGCCGCAGGCCGAGGCGGTTGATCCGGCCCTGCTGCTGCTGGGACGCGACCAGGTCAAGCCCGCGGCCGCGGCGTACCTCGTCGTCGCCGCCGACGCCGACCTTTTTACCCCCGCCCAGCGCATCGGCGTGCTCAAACTCGCCCGCGAGGACTTGGCCAAGAGCGAAAACATCGAGCCGGCGGTGGTGCGCCTGATTGGCCGGCTCGGCGGCAAGACCGATCAGCCGACCCTGGTCGAACTGCTCGACCACGAAAGTCCCGCCGTGCGCCGCGCCGCAGCCGAGGCGTTCGTGACCGGCCCGTTCGATCCCGATTTGCTGCTGGCTTATCTCGACGACCCCCAACTGGCCGACAAGGCCCTGGAAGCCGCGGCGAAACGCGGGGCGTCGGTGGCGGTGGTGCGGACGCTGTTGGCCCATCCCCCGGCCCACGATGAACGGCAGGCGGCCTGGCGGGCGGCGATCGTCGCGGTGACCGAGCGGCTGGACCTCGAAGCGATCAGCGCGATCGACGAACGGCTCGCCGAACAGGCTGAGCGACAGAACCTGCGCATCGCGATCCTCAAGACCATCGCCCAGCCGCGGCCGACCAACGGGAACAACCAGGTGCCCGTGGACGAGCCGGAACGCCTCGAGTTGATCCTGCGATTGGCGAAGCTGTACCTTCAGACCGATCAGCCGGCGCTGGCCCGGCCGCTGTTTGATCGTCTGGCACCTGCATCGCAGTTACCGGCGACGGCGCGGTCGGCGGTTCGGGCCGGGCGGTTGCGGGCGACCCTGGCGATCGGCACGATCGAGGAGGCGGTGAAGTTGGCTGAGCAGTGGATCGCCGTGGACCCGGCGGCCCGGGCGGAGGTGGGGGGGGTGCTGATGGGCGCGGCGGAGGCGGCCTTGGAACGTCAGCAGACCGAACAGGCCGCCGCCCTCGTCGCACGCACCGTGCAACTGGTCGGCGAAGCGCTGGACGCCAAAGACGCCGCCCGCCTCGAAGCCCTGCGACGCCGCCTGGCCCCCGTGCCCGCCGCGCCGCAGAGCCCGCCGCCGGCCCAAACCCCCGAACCGTGAACGCCCCGGGCGTGGTGGATTCAGGGAGTCGCGCTTGTTCGTCCTGTCAAACACCATCACCGATTGGCTTTCGTCACTGGCCGATTACCCGGTGCTGATCTATGTGGCCTTGTTCGTGGTACTGGTCGTGACCGGCGCCGGCGCGCCGATCACCGAGGAAATCATCACCGTGTTCGCCGGCGTACTGGTGCACCGGCAGGTGCTCGATCCAGTGATCGCTTGGATCGTCGTGTACGTGGGCGTACTCGTGGCGGACAGCGTGGCGGTGTACATCGGCTGGCACTTCGGCAAGGCGGTGCTGTACCGGCGATGGTTGAAACGTCTGCTGCATCCGCGCCGGGTGTTGTGGGCCCGTCACCAGGTCCAGGAACACGGCGCGTGGATGATCGTGGCCAGCCGCTTTATTCCCGCCACCCGCTATCCCACGCTGGTGATCTCGGGCATGATGCACCTGCCGCGATGGAAGTTTCTCACCGCCGACGGCCTGGGGGCGCTGGTCACCGTCACGCTGCACATGTTTCTCGGCTGGTGGTTCGCGCGGGTGGCGACCAGCTTCGACGAAGTGATGGAATACGAAGGCCCGATCGCCCTGGCCCTGGCCGCGGTGGGCGTGGCGATCATCGCGATCTACTTCCTCATCCGCCGCGCCCGCCACCGCCGCAAAGTCTGACCCGACACCGGGAAGAATCACCAAGGACGCAAAGACACCAAGACACAAGACCCACGTTGATCTGCCGTACCGCTGGGCCTTGGCGTGTTTCTCGATTTCAATCCGACGAACTGTTCAGTCGAATTGCCCGAAAGGATGACCGGCGGGCAGGGGGGCGGGCTGGCAGTCGCTTTCGGCCAGGTTGACGGCCTTGCCGGTTTCGCCGGATTCCAGGACGCCCTGCATGGCGTCGAGGACCATGAACGCCAGATCGCCCGAGGCGCGGTGGGGGCGGTCGGCGGCGATGGCCTGGGCCATGTCAGCCAGTCCCGCCGCCCGGCCGTAGCCGGTGGGATGGGTCGGTGCGACGACCCGCCAGCCGTCGTCGCCGGCGGTCTTGATCTTCACCTCGCCGTCGAAACCGTTGGGGTCGGGCGCTTCGAGCGTGCCTTCGGTGCCGTAGATCTGAATGCGGGGCAACGTGTGAGCGGCCACGGCGAAGCTGGTGATGATCGTACCCACGGCGCCGTTGGCGAACTCGATGGTGCCGGCCACGTGATCGGGTGTTTCGACTTCGATCTTCTTGCCGAGCTTGCCGGACTTGTCGTGGGTGATGGTGCGGGGGGTGATGCAGATGGCGGTCGAGCCGCTCACGCGCCGGATCGGGCCGATCAGTTGCACCAGATCGGTCAGGTAGTATGGCCCCATGTCGAACATCGGTCCGCCGCCCGGTTCGTAGTAGAACTCGGGGTTGGGGTGCCAGGATTCGTGCCCGCGTCCGAGCATGAACGCCACCGCGGCCACGGGTTTGCCGATCGCGCCGTCTTCGATGAGCTTGCGCGCCGTCTGGTGGCCGGCCCCGAGAAACGTGTCCGGCGCACAGCCCACGCGAACGCCCTTCGCCTTCGCCGCTTCGATGATTCGTCGGCCCTCCTCACGGTTGGCCCCGAGAGGCTTTTCGTTGTACACGTGCTTGCCCGCCTCGATCGCCGCCAGCGACACCGGCGCATGTGCCCTGGGAACCGTCAGGTTCAACACGATGTCGATCGAATCGTCCGCCAGCAGCGCCTCGACGCTGCACACCCTGGGAATGTCGAACTCCGCCGCCCGCTTCTGCGCCGCTTCTTCGAGAAGATCGGCACAGGCGACGTACTCGATCGCATCGAGCGCCTTGCCGTGCTCGAGATACGCGCCGCTGATCGCGCCGCAACCGACGATACCGACTCGCATGGGACCGCTCATGGTGGAAACTCCCGCAGGGCTGGCAAGGTTGACCCGACACGTTAACCGCCTGGGCCCGGCCGGGCAAACCGACACGATCGCTCAATGGGGGGTTCGCGCAGCGGTGATCTGTCCGGGCGCCGCTCGCAGCGGCACGTCGGTGGTGTGCGGCTTGCCCATCAACGCCAGCCGGTCGCCGAACGCCACGCAGTTCCACTTCCCCCGGCGCTTCGGCGAACACTTCCACCGCCCCCCTGGCCTGCCGCCGCCATCCCCATTGCCCGCTCGACCTGTCCGGCCTCTGGCCGCGCAGCGCCGATCGGCATTCCATGCGGGAACCCGGGCCGGTTTGCCGGTACACTGGCCCCGTCGTGGGAGGCTGATCGTTTTGGACAACGCAACCGGCAGCATGTGGAACGGTCGGTCCGTGTTGGCGCTGGTGCTGTTGACGCTGGCGGTGGGGTATTTCGCCGTGCGCGGGCCCTATCGGGCGGCGAGGGGGCCGACGAACGATCTACGCACCCTTTATGGCGGGGCGGCGACGTGGCTGGCCGGCGGGAATCCCTACGATCCACAACAGATTTCGAAGATGGTGATCGAGCGCGGATCGGACACGCCCGTCACCCAGCCGCAGATCACCATGCCGCTGTTGTGGGTGGTGATGTCGCCGCTGGGAATGCTGGGTTGGGAAGCGGCGCGGTGGAGCTGGCTGGTGGTCAACGTGGCGGCGGTGGGGGGCACGGTGTTGCTGGCGGCGCGGTCGGCGGAACTGGACTTTCGCAAGCCGGGACACTTGTGCGCGGTGGCGCTGCTGGCCGCCCTCGGGCCGTTCCAGACAAGCATCGCCATGGGGCAGGTGTGCGTGATCTGCGGTCTGCTGGTTTTGGTGGCGTGGCTGGCCGATCGCCGGGATCGCAGCGCTTCGGCGGGATTGGCATTGGCGGCGGCGATCGCGCTCAAGCCGACCATGGCCGGGCTGTTCCTGGTTTACTGGCTGTTCGCCGGCCGGTGGCGGGCATTCGCGTGGGGCGCGGGGTGGACGGCGGTGATCGCGGCGGCGGCGCTCGGATGGATGGCCGCGAACCAAGTCGACTGGTATCCCGCCTGGCAGCAGAACATGGAAGTCTTCCTGAGCAGCATCGGGAACCCGCACCAGTTTAACATCCTCATCGATCTGAACTTCGGCCTGGCGCGGTTTCTGGACAGCGATCCGCTGATCGACGCGCTGACCATCCTGCTGTGCAGCGTGCCCCTGGTGATGCTGGCGATCCGCGCGCGGCGCACGGCCGACACGACCGGTCAATGGCGCGACCTGGGCCTGGTGGCGGCGGTGAGTCTGCTGATCGTCTATCACCGGTTCTACGATGCGGTGCTGCTGGTTTTCGTCTGGGGCTGGGCGGTGCGAATGATCATCGCCGGCCGGCGGGTCGGCTGGGTGGGCGTCGCGCTGCTGCTGCCGTTTCTGGTCAACGGCACGGCCGTGCTGGGCGTGCTGCATCGCCGGGGCGCGATTCCCGAGGCGCTCTGGCAAACCGCGGCATGGCAGACGCTGGTGGTGGGGCACCTGACGTGGACCCTGGCGGCGATGGCCGTGTTGCTGACCTGGCGCTCAAAGCGCAGCGACGGAGACAACGGGCGGTCTACCCGGCCTGCAAACCCTCCGACCTCGGCGGGAGATCCTTGAACCAGTTCAAGTGTGTCCGGCTTGACGGACGCAGCACCACCCACGCCGTGGCAAAGATGATTTTCAGATCCAGCCAGAAATTCTGATGCTGCTGATACCATAATTCCAACTGCCCCTTGTAGGGGGCGATGTCTTCCAAATAGACACGCTGGGGGTCTTTGTCGCTGCGGGCGACGATGGATTCCTCATCGCGGAACACGATCGAGCCGATCCCGGTCAGCCCGGGCTTGCGGTCGATGATCTTCTCCTGCACGTGCCTGGGGTAATACTCGAAGCTCTTGGGCATGAGCGGGCGCCAGCCGACGATGCTCATGTCGCCGATGAAGATGTTGATCACCTGCGGCAGTTCGTTGATCTTGGCCTTGCGCAGGATGCGGCCGACCGGCAGCACGCGGGGATCGTTGCGCAGGGTGATGTCCTGCGTGCCGATTTTCTCGCTGTTTTCCATCATGGTGACGAACTTGAACACGCGGAACCGCTTGCCGCGCAGGCCCACGCGCTCCTGCCGATACCACACTTTCCGCTCTCCGGTCAGGCGAAGCACCGCCATGATGACCAGAAGCGGCACCGCCAGAACCAGCAGGGCCAGCGAAGACATCACAATGTCGAACAAGCGTTTAGCCATTACATCCGATCGTCCAGGTACTTGAACGTCTCCTTGTGGTCGAAGCGATTAAGCGTGCGCTCGAACAATTCGACCAGTTCCGACTTGGTCCATCGCCGATCGCCCGACATGCGTTCGATCGTCTGCTCGAAATGCTCCAGCGCCTCGCGATTCCACGCCACATCGTTCTTCACCACGCCGACGTCCGCGAAGCGGTCCCAGTCGACCGATTCGGCGTCGGTGTAGAACTCCTCGAAGTCCTTCTCGCCGGTTGTATCGCTTTCGAAGAAGAAGCACGGCCATTTGCCGTGCGGGGCCAGTTCTTCAACCTTCGCCCGGGCTTCGTCTTCCGAGGCGCATTCGCAGGCTTCCAGGCCGACTGATTCGAGGTACCGCCGGGCCATGTCCGCGAAGGTGATCAGGTGGAGTTTGGCGCTGAGCTTGGGGAAGAAGATGTCGCGGTTTTCGCCGAAGAAGGTCGACAGCAGGCAGAGAATCGCACCTTCGGTGTCCGTGACGAAGTAGCGGCGAACGTCGGCGGGAGCGGCGATGGGCTGGCGCTTGGCCAGTCGCTGCGTCCAGGCGAACGGCAGCGACCCGTCGCTGAACGCCACGTTGGCGAACCGGGCGCTGGAGACGTTCATCATTTCGCTCCGCCGCATCAGGAACATTTCCATGATGCGCTTCGACGCGCCCATCATGTTCACCGGATTCGACGCTTTGTCGGTCGAGACGCAGAAGTACTTGCCCGCGCCCATCTCGATCGCCTGCCGCACCGTTTTGTCCGTGTTGAGTACGTTGACGCGGATCATCCGCATCAGCGTAAACGGATCCTTTTCACTGCGGACGTGCTTGAGGGCGGAGAAGTTGAGCACGTGGGTGTAGGGTTCGCTTCGTTCAAGCAGGGCGTCGAACTCCGCGCCGCCGCAGTCCAGGGCGTAGGCGTGGAAATCGCCTTCGATGTAGCCGAGCGAACTGCGGATGTCGCGCACCAGTTCAGCGAGGTTGTTTTCGCTGATGTCAATCACGTGCAGGACGCGGGGATTGCGCTTGAACAACTCGCGCACCACGGCGCTGCCGATGGAGCCGGCCCCGCCGATCACGAGAAATCGACCTTGGCGGACCTGTTCGTTGAGCGCCTCGCCGCCGGCGGCCAGATCCTCGGTGAACAACGCCTGCTCGCGGCCGATCAGGCTCAACAGATCGAGATTAGGATCGTCATGGGTGGTGATATTCATCATGCTTTGGGGTCGTGGCTGGCGGGCTGGTTTTGCTCGTTGGGCGTGACGGGTTGGCGAGGGGTATCGGTATCGACATGGCGGATCGGACCGACTTCAGTTCGTCCGGTGGGCCAACTAATTCCTGCTTCGCTGCGACCGACGAACACCGCATCGTCGTACCGCAGCATGACCAGCCCGTTGGTCCAGTGGTTGGTCCGAGGACTCTGCGGCAAGTCGAGGGCATCCTCGATCATCCAGCGGGTCATCGGGGCGCCAGCTTGGTGGGTCAGGGGGTAGCCGCCGCCGAAGCGTGGATTGATTTCGCTGACCACCAGCGTGCCGGTCTTCTCATCGTAGAATACCTGAATGTTCATGACACCGTACCCGCCGGGCAAGGCTTCTGCGACATTTCGGACTAAGCGTTCAATCGGCCGGCAACGCACGGTCATACCTTTGCTCACTTCTCCGCCGCGCGTTGCAATGCGCAGGCGCGGCACCGTGCACCGACATTTGCCGGATCGGTCCACGAATACGTCAACCGTGTATTCGCGCCCGCGCGCCACCTCTTGGGCGATGAACTCCCGCTGAGCCACGGCCAACTCAAACTCCGTGCGGTTGCGCACAATACTCGCCCCCACAGAACTGGCGCCTCTGCGGGGCTTGACGAACATCGGATACGACCAGTCACCCATATCCCGCAATAACACGTCGGCATCCACCTGACGCAGGCAGGGAAGCCCGTTTCCCAACAGCCAACCATATGTCGCTCGCTTATCGTTGCAGATGTCCACCGCCGCTGGCGTCGAGATCATGATTCTGGTGCCTATTGCCTCAAATGCCGCGCGGTGCTTCGCATAGAATGGCAGGTCCGGGTCGATTGTCGGCACGATCAGACGAACCCTGAATTCCCGACACAAACCAAGCATCTCTTCCAGACAATTGGAATCAGCGTAATTAGGCACAATGCGACCGTGATCAGCCATTTGGAAGGCTGCACTGGCCCGGTTAATGTCTGTGGCGAGCACGCGGCCGGGCAAATTCATCTCATCGAGGCTACGGCGCAAGAGATTCAGCAGCGCCACCCGTCGCCCCGCTGCCGATAACAGGATGCAGAATTCATCGCTGTTACGCGCGGCGACCGGGGCCTTGTCCACGCGCGGACGCGCCGGCACGCCCATGACCGTCGCCCCGTCGGGGACTTCCCCGACCACCACAGCCCCCGACGCCACCATGGCCCCCCGACCGACGGTAACGCCCTGAATCACCGAAGCTCCGGTCCCCACGTGCGTGGTGTCGCCGATGCGCACTCTGCCGCTCAGCGTGGCACCAGGTGCGATGTGGACATGGTCACCGATCACACAATCGTGATCGACAGAAGCGTTCGTGTTGACCAGCACATTATCGCCGACCATCACGTTGGTCTGCAGAACCGCCCCCGCCATTACTTGTGCGCCTTCACCCAGACAAACCCGCCGCGAAAGCACCGCCGAGGGATGGATGATCGAAGCGAACTGGTAGCCGCGCTCCTTGAACTGATCAAACGCATTCCGTCGGCTGACTGGTGTGGCCACCGAGCCCACCGCATTAACCAGCAGCACCTGTTCCGGCCTGTGATCCAGAACCTCCTCGTCCCCTCCGCGAACGGGCAAACCGTGAATCTGCCCGCCGTGCCGCTTGGGGTCGTGGTCGGTCACGAAAAGCATCTCCAAGCCGAGCTGTTGAATCAGGTCGATCAGCACGCGGGCGTGGTCGCCGGCGCCGATGACGATCAGCGGGCGGTCGA
>CAYNCM010000007.1:0-66422 GCA_964395825.1 uncultured Planctomycetaceae bacterium | reverse complement strand
TTAGCCGATCGCCGCGAAGCCTTTCTCGAGATCAGCGATCAGGTCGTCGGGGTGTTCCAGGCCGACCGACACGCGGACGGTCTGCGGTGTGAGGCCCGAAGCCCGCAGGCCCGCTTCACCCATCGAGGCGTGGCTCATGGTCCACGGCTGTTCGATCAGCGATTCCACGCCGCCCAGCGATTCAGCCAGCAGAAACAGCTCCAGCGCCCGGAAGAAGTCGTCCAGTTTCTCGGCCGGGGCATTGATTTCGAAGGCGAGCATTCCGCCGTGGCCGGTCTGCTGGCGGGCGATCAGGTCGCGCTGCGGATGCGAGTCGAGGCCGGTGAAATAGACCTTGCTCACCCGCGGGTGCTCATCGAGCCAGGCGGCGAGCGTCGTGGCGTTGTGCTCATGCGTGGCCATGCGCGGGGCGAGGGTCTTGATGCCGCGCAGCACCAGGAACGCATCAAACGGGCTGCACGGCGTGCCCAGGCCGTTGCACAGGGCTTTGAGCCGTTCGCCAAGCTCGTCGTTTGCCGTGACGATCGCCCCGCCCACCACGTCGCTGTGGCCGTTGAGGTACTTGGTGGTCGAGTGCAGGACGATGTCGCAGCCCAGGGCGAGCGGTTTCTGGTACAGCGGCGAGAGGAACGTGTTGTCCGCCACGCTGATCAGTCCGCGCTGCCGGGCCAGCTTCGCGACCGCCGCGATATCGGTGATGTTCAGCAGCGGATTACTCGGCGTTTCGATCCAAATCATCTTCGTGTTGTCGCGGATCGCTTCGGCCACCGTTCGGGGATCGCGCATGTCAACGAAGTGGAACTGGACGCCCATCCGCGGGAAGATGGTGCTGAACAGCCGGTAGGTTCCGCCGTAGATGTCGTTGCCCGCGACCACGTGGTCGCCGGCCTGCAGCAGGAACAACGTGGTGGTGACCGCGGCCATGCCGGTGGCGGTGATGGCCGCGTGCTTGCCGCCTTCCAGGGCGGCGAGGTTGGCTTCCAGCGCCGCGCGGGTGGGGTTGCCGGTGCGGGTGTAGTCGTAGCCGCGCGTCTTGCCCAGCGCGTCGAAGTAGAATGTCGAAGTGGGATAGATGGGCGTGGTGACGGAGTTGTACGCGGTGTCCACGTAAACGCCGGTGTGCACGGCGGAGGTTTGAGGGTGCATGGGCCGGGGCTCCTTGCGCGGTGGCGGATCGGTCGATGCTTGTGCGGATGATAGGTGGGTTGGTTGCGATCGGCCAAAGTCGGACGGGCATATCTTCGTTGAAAGGCCGCGGACGCTCGGCTACGCTTCGGCAGCCGCCAGGAGAACGCCATGAACGATCAAGCCCCGCAGCGCGGCCTGGGCACCCGCGCCCTGCACGCCGGCCAGCACCCCGACCCCGCCACCGGAAGCCGCGCCCAGCCCATCTACCAGACCACCAGCTACGTGTTCGATTCCACCGACCACGCCGCCGACCTGTTCGCCCTGCGACAGTTCGGCAACATCTACACCCGCCTGATGAATCCGACCACCGAGGCGTTCGAGCAGCGCATGGCCGCGCTCGACGGCGGCATCGGGGCGCTCGGTTTGGCCAGTGGACAGGCCGCCATCACCACCGCCATCCTCAACCTCTGCCATGGCGGCCAGCACTTTGTCAGCGCCGAAGCGCTGTACGGCGGAACGGTGACGCTGTTCGGTCAGACGTTCAAGCGGCTGGGCGTCGAGGTGTCGTTCGTCGACATGACCCACCCCGACAATATCGCAAAGGCGATCAGGCCCGATACGCGGTGCGTTTACTATGAAACCATCGCCAATCCCAAGAACTGCATCTACGACTACCGGAAGATCGCCGAAATCGCCCACGCGCACGGCCTGCCGGTGATCTGCGACAACACCGTCACCACCCCCGTGCTGTTCCGTCCGTTCGAACACGGCGCGGACATCAACGTGTACAGTTGCACCAAGTTCATCGGCGGCCACGGCACGAGCATCGGCGGGTGTATCGTCGACAGCGGCCACTTCGACTGGACGAAACAGCCGGACCACTGGCCGCAGTTCACCCAGCCCGATGCTTCGTACCACGGCGCGGTGTTCCACCAAGCCGTGGGGCAGTTGTGCTACATCGTCACCTGCCGCACGCACTGGCTGCGGGACATGGGCGCGTGCATGAGTCCGTTCAATGCGTTCCTGTTCATGCAGGGCCTGGAGACGCTGCACCTGCGGATGCCGCGCCATTGCGAAAACGCGCAGAAGGTCGCCGAGTTTCTCGAAGGCCACAAGCAGGTCAAGTGGGTCAACTACCCCGGCCTGGCCTCGCACCCGGATCGCGAAGCGGCGCAGAAATACCTGCCCGACGGCTGTGGGTCGATCCTCGGCTTCGGCATCGAAGGCGGCGGCGAAGCGGGTCGGAAGTTCATCGAAGCCTGCCAGCTCGCCAGCCACCTGGCCAACATCGGCGACGCCAAAACCCTGGTCATCCATCCCGCTTCCACCACGCACAGCCAGCAGACCGAAGCCGAGCTCAAAGCCTGCGGCATCGGCGACGACTACATCCGCGTCAGCGTCGGTCTCGAAGACGTCGACGACATCATCGCCGACCTCGACCAGGCGCTGAAGGCCAGTCAGAAGTGAGTCTTGCGTCAATGGGTGCGGCTCGGCCACGCGAGCCGCGCCGAGGATGGGCCGGGCATGGGGCTCGTGCGGCGTGTCAGAACCGGTCGGTGCTGAACAGTTCCGCTTCGGTCTTGCGCCGGTCGTCGGGCAGCGGGGCGATCAGGTCCGCATGGCGGGGGTAGCCGACCGGGGTGAGGCCGACGACTTTCACCTCCTGCGGCACGCCAAGCAGTTGTTTGACCGCCTGTTCGTCGAACGCCCCGATCCAGCAGGTGCCCAGCCCTTCGGCGACCGCGGCGAGCATCAGGTGATCCAGGGCGATCGCCAAGTCGATGTCCACGCTGTTGCCGTAGCCGCCCATGCGGGGATAGGCGTCGGCCGGCCTGCCGCACGCCGCCACGATCAGCGGCGCTTCGGCCATCCACCTCTGTTCCTTGCTCGCCTGCGCCACCTGTTTCCGTAGGCCGGCGTCCTGAATGAACACGAACTTCCACGGCTGGAAATTGCAGGCGCTGGGCGCCGCACGCATCGCCGTGCGCAGTTTCGCCAGAACGTCGTGGGGCATCGGCTTGTCGCTGTATTCCCGGACGCTTCGCCGGTTGAGGATCGCTTGAAGTACATCCATGGTTCATCCCCTGAGTTGTTCGTAAGCCCAAAGCATCAGTTGTTCGGTTTCCTCCCAGCCCACGCAGGCGTCGGTGATCGACACGCCGTAGGCCAGCGTCGACCGGTCGTCGGGCAGTTTCTGATTGCCGGGCTTGAGGTGGCTTTCGAGCATCAACCCGATCAGGTCCGCGTTGCCCCGCGTGCGTTGGCCGATCACCGACTCCCAGGCCACGTGCTGCTGTTCATGCTTCTTGCGGCTGTTGGCGTGCGAGCAGTCGACCATCAGGTTGGTCATCAGTCCGGCGGCGCGGAGCTGGTCGGCGGTGTCGGCGACGTCGCGCTCGGCGAAGTTCGACCGCTCCCGGCCGCCGCGCAGAATCAGGTGGCCCAGCGGGTTGCCGCGCGTGCGGATGACGGCGGTGCGCCCCTTGTCGTCGACGCCGAGAAACGCATGCGATGATTGGGCCGCGGTCATCGCGTCGATCGCCACCTGCACGTTGCCGTCGGTGGCGTTCTTGTACCCGACCGGCATCGACAATCCGCTGGCCATCTGGCGGTGGGTCTGCGATTCGGTCGTCCGTGCCCCGATCGCCGCCCAACTGACCAGGTCCGCAATGTACTGCGGGATGATCGGATCGAGGAACTCGGTGGCGGTGGGCAGACCGCGGTCGGCGATTTCGCCCAGCAGCTTCCGCGCTGTTTGCAGGCCCGTGGCGATGGCCCATGAACCGTTAAGCTGCGGATCGTTGATCAGTCCCTTCCAGCCGATGGTGGTGCGGGGCTTCTCGAAGTAGACGCGCATCACCGGGAACAGCCGGTCGATCACCTTCCGGCGCAGCGCGGCCAGGCGATCGGCGTATTCCAGCGCCGCCGCTTCGTCGTGGATCGAGCAGGGCCCGACGATCACCAGCACCCGCCGATCCGTGCGCGAGAGAATCTGCCCGATGGCCTGGCGACCTTCGTGCACGGCAGTCGCGGCGGCGGCCGAGGCGGGCAACCGCTCCCGCAGCTCGCGCGGCGCGACGAGGGTTTCGGCGGCATCGACGTTCAAATCGCGCAGCGGCCGGGTGGATCCCCACCCATCCCCGCCGGACTTCAACACCGACCCCGCCCAGCCGGATTGGTTGTGTGGCATGTTCACGAATCACCTCACGATCCGCTCCATGATAACGCCCCGACGAGCGATCGGAAGTCCGCTTGTGTCTGCCGGGCGTTGGCGTCCCAATACCCGGCCCTGCGCCGCGGCGTCGGCAACTGTCCGATGGAACTGCTGCGGGGCTTCCTGCGCAACCCGCGCTATCGCCAGCGCCCGGTCATCGCGCTGCTGTAGCAGCATTTCATCGAATTGCGCAAGACCGTCGAATGGGGCCCGTTGCTGCCGTACAACCTGACCGGCCAGATGAACCGCCATCCCCGCGCGGCAATCGAGTGGCGTTCGGGCGAGCGCAAGGACGATCTGGTCGGTTTCTACGACAAGCGGGTGACCGACATCTAGGTATCCGCCTGTTGGACAGTGACTTGCGCGGTGTCGGGGCGACTGTCGCCGCCGGCGGGCTTTATCCGATTCTTTGCACAATCTTCCTTGACCGATCACCTGCGTGTGGTACGGTTCGGTTGTGGAATGACCAATCCACAGGGGGGTGCGGAGGAAAGGCGGGGAGCAGAGAGAGAGAACGTCGCCCCGGCGCGTTCTCTTTTTCTTTTTTGGGGGGATGCCGCCGGCGAGGAGGGGCATTTCAACAGGCGGCGGAAGGTAGGGCGTTCGGCCGACCGGACGTTTCGCGACAACAACGGAAGAGAGACACGGAGTCCGGCGTGCCGGTTTTGTGGGTCGCCATGGGTGATCGACCGGTTTACGTCGAACCTGCCTGCAGGAGTGACGCGGCATGGCTATTCACGTGTCTCGCGCGGCGTGGGTGGTGTTTGGGCTGATCGTGACAATGCAGTCGGCGGCTTGGGGCGCCACGGAGGCGATTCGCCAGACCCTCGACTTGTCTCATGTTCAGCCGGCCATTGCCGTGGGCGATCCGACCGGCTCGCCGTCGGTCGCGCCCGCCGACCGGCTCGACGCCAACGTGCCCACCTCGCCCTTCGCCGGAGTGGTCAGCCTCAATCCCGCCAAAGACGGTGCGGCGCTGTTGTGCAGCGGAGCCCTGATCGCCGACCACATGATTCTCACCGCCGCCCACGGCCTGGACTTCGAGGGCGGCGTCGGCGGAACCGGCGACGGCGTGGCGGACTTCCTGCCGTCGGAGGTGGCGCTGGTGTTCAATCACAACAACCCCACCAGCGATCTGGCCGGGGCGACGGTGATTGACGGCGTCAAGGAAATTCACCTGCACCCCGACTGGCACGGGTTCAATAACTCCGGCGGACCGGAAGGCGCGTCGATCAACGATGACGTGGCGGTGCTGGTGCTCAACGATTCGGCTCCGGCCGGCGTGCCCCGCTATGGCCTGAACACCGATCCGTTCGATTGGGTCACCCCGATCGTGATGGCCGGCTATGGCACGACGGGCGATGGGGTGAACGGCTATACCTCCGGCACGGCCGACTTCTTCGCCAAACGCACCGGGCAGAACGTCGCCTCGGTGTACGACGTCGATGATGAACTGCCCCGCACCGCCCGCGAACTGTTCTACTTCGACTTCGACGGGCCCGACCTGACCACCAGCACGCTGGACGCATTCGGCACGGTCGGCAATTTCTTCGAGACGACGATCGGACCGGGCGATTCCGGCGGGCCCAGCTTCCTGTGGGATGACGATGGCGACAGCGTCCTGGAGACCGACGAACTGAGCCTGTTCGGCATCAACACCTTCACGCGGGGCGGGGGGGCGATTCCCTCGGCGCCGCTGTTCGGTTCGCAGGCCGGCGGCATGGTGGTGTCGACCTATGCCGACTTCATCAACAGCGTGCCCGAACCGGCTTCGGCGGCGCTGCTGCTGGTCGCGGGCGGTCTGGTGTTCGGGAGAAGGATTCGCTGCGCCGCGTGAGGCATTGGGCCGGGTCGTCGGGACGGCGGGCCAGCCCGGTCAGCCCATCAGCGCCAGTCGCACCATGTTCAACGCGCCTAAAGCCGCGCGGCGGCGGATCGTCGCCCGGTCGCCGGGCCACATGTGACGCACCGCCTCGGCGCTGATCGCACCCGTTGGATCCCGCCGGGCCAGCGCCATCCACACCGTGCCCACCGGTTTGTGATCCGTCCCGCCGCCCGGGCCGGCGATGCCCGTGATCGACACCGCTTCATCGGCCCCGCTGGCCACCGCGGCGCATTCGGCCATTGCGCAGGCGACCGGCTCGCTCACCGCGCCGTGACGTTCGAGCAGGTCCATCGGCACGCCCAGCCGCGCCTTGGCCGTGTTCGCATACGTGATCCAACCGCCGAGGTAGAAATCGCTCGCCCCCGCCGCCTCGGTGAGCATCTTGCCCACCAGCCCGCCGGTGCAGCTTTCGCAGGTGGCCAGCGTTCGGCCCCGTTGCCGCAGCAGGTCGCCCAGCGCTTGGGCCAGCGTCGTCTCATCCCGGCCGAACACGATCTCGCCCAGACACGTCTGCACTTGGTCGATCGCCCGATCGAGCTGGCGCTGCGCCTGCTCGATGGTGGCGAACTCGCTGCGGATCCGTACCGAGACGATGCCCGCCGACACCGTCGTGCCCACCTTGGGATTGCGCTCGCGGGCCATCAGGTCGCCCAGTCTCTGCGCGACATCCGATTCGCCCTTGCCGAAGGTGTTGATCTTCGCGGAGAGAATCACGCGGCCGGCCTCGGCGGGGAGTTGCGGTTCGATGTGCCGGGCATACAGCGTTCGCATTTCGTGCGGCACACCGGGAACCGACCAGATCGTCACGCCGTCATATTCCGCCGCGATCCCCGGCGCCGTGCCCACCGGGTTATCCAGCATCCGCGCGCCGGCGGGGCACATCGCCTGCACCTTGTTCCGCTCGACCATCGGCCGACCGCGCCGCTCGAAGAACCCGGCAATCCGCTTGACCGATTGGTCATCCAGCACCAGTTCCACGCCCAGCAGTTCCGCGAGGGCCAATCGCGTCAGGTCGTCTTCGGTGGGCCCCAGGCCGCCGGTGACGATCACCAGGTCGCCGTCGCGCACCGCCAGTTTCAAAGCGTCCACGATCGCCCGCCGATCGTCCGCCACCGTCAGGTGCAACAGCGTGCCGATGCCGCGTTCGGCCAGGCGGGCGCTGAGCCACGCGGCGTTGGTGTCGACCGTCTGCCCCAGCGCCAGTTCATCGCCGATGGAAAGGATTACCGCCTGCATGGCTATTGGACACTCTCAAGGCGCCGGGCCAGAACGCGGTGGAACTGGGCTTCGTCCGCCGGATGGCCGAACCGGCCGACGGTCACCTGAACCGCGAGGCCTTCGTTGGTGGTCTGGGCGCGAATCTCCACGTGGCGATCGTCCGCCGTCCACGCGATCGCCCGCAGCGCGGTGACCTGGTTATCCACCTTCGCCAGACCCCAGTGCATGTCGGCGGTGGCGGGCGGGAGCAGTTCAGCCAGCGTGTCGATGTTGGTCGGATGGATGCGGCTGAGGGCGCCGGGCATCGCGCGGGTGTTTTCGTCGGGCTCAGGCTTCTGGGGTTGGGGCGCACAGGCGCACAGGGTCGCCAGCAGCACCAGCGATCCGGCGAGGACGGCCGGTGTGCGAAGGTTGTGCCGGTTTCGGTTCATACCCGGTATAATGACCAGTTCCCGTCGCGGGGCAAGTGGCCGGTGCGGACGGCGGGGCGAAGTCTGGAGGTTGGCCGGTTTGGAACTGACGATCAATCTGCCGCCGCAAGCCGATCGCACGGCGGTGCTGGGCGCGGCGGATCGCAACCTGAAGCTGATTCGCGAGGCGCTGGGCGTATCGGTGCACGCGCGGGGCGATACGGTGCGCCTGGCCGGCGAAGGGGCGGCGGTGAACCGGGCGGCGGAGATGATCGGCCAGCTCACCGAGGCGGCCGAGGGCGATCGGCCGCTCAGCCGCAGCGATCTGCTCGGCCGCATCCATCGCATGGATTCGGAGGGGGTCGACCCGCCCACCGCCCCCGACGGTGATCGGCTGGAAGTGTACATGGACCGCAAGCGGGTGTCGGCGAAGACGACGGGGCAGCGGCGCTACCTCGAATCGATCCGGCGGCACGATCTGGTCTTCTGCACCGGGCCTGCGGGAACAGGTAAGACCTACCTGGCGGTGGCGTCGGCGGTGGCGATGCTCAAAGCCGGCCGGGCCCGCAAACTCGTGCTCGCTCGACCGGCGGTGGAAGCGGGTGAGAAGCTCGGGTTCCTGCCCGGCGACATGCAGCAGAAAGTCAACCCCTACCTGCGACCGCTGCTCGACGCCCTGAACGACATGATGCCCTTCGAGCAGGTCCAGCGCTTCATGCACGGCGACATCATCGAGGTGGTGCCCCTGGCATTCATGCGAGGCCGGACGCTGAACGATGCGGTCATCATCCTCGATGAAGCCCAGAACACCACCCGCATGCAGATGCTCATGTTCCTCACGCGCCTCGGCCGCGGCGGGAAGATGATTATCACCGGCGACACCAGCCAGACCGACCTGCCCGATGGCGAAACCAGTGGGCTGATCGACGCCGCCCGTCGCCTCAAACGCATTGCAGGCATCGACTTCGTGACGCTCGACCGCACCGACATTGTCCGCCACAGCCTGGTCACCCGCATCGTGGAGGCCTACGGGGACCCGTAGCCCTGGCCTCGGCGGTTTGCCGGTCAATTTCTTCGCCCATCGAGCCGATCACGGTAGAATGGTGGGCGTTGTTTCGGCGGGCGGTTCGTGCGTAGGATGCCTGCCTGGTTGGCTGACGGAGCGTGGTGGTCCGACGCATGGCCAAAACCGCCAAGAAAACCCGTCGCGAAGAGGTGCGCCGCAACATCCCGCGCACCCGCCCGCACCTGCGCCAGGTGGTGTGGCGCCGGCAGGTGATGATCGGCGGAGCGCTGTCGCTGGCCCTGGTGGCCTGCGCGTCACTGCTGACCCTCCACGCCCACAGCGAACCCGACTTCCGCCCCGGCGCCCTGGTCGATCACAGTATCGTCACCCGCGTGCCGCTGGAATGGGTCGACAAGGATCGCACCCTCAACCGCCGCGAGACCGTCCGCGACCAGACGCCCAGCGTCTACATCGCCAACCAGGATTTCTTCGAGCGGCTTCGCCAGCGTCTGATCGCGCTGCCCGAGACGTCGAAGTACGACGACATCTCCGAAGTGGCCGGGCAACTGGTCGAGCAGTTCGACCTGACCAACCAGACGCTCGACCAACTGGAGGCGTTTCAGAAAGAGGGCCAGCCCACCGCGCAGTGGGCGAAGCTGGTCGAGGGGTTCGTGAGCGATCTTTACTGGACGCCGATCCTGCGTTCGGAGCGTTACGACCTGGAGCGAGCGGGCCTGGCGGTGGAGGTGGCACTGCGTGTGCCGGGCCAGCCGTCTCGGAACACGGGCAAGGCGTCGCTGCTGAACCTGGCCGAGAAGCAGGCGCTTCACCGCCGCATCGCCAGCATCGGCGCGCGGTTTCCCGATGCGATCCGCCGCAGCGTGATCGCTTACCTCGTGCAGGCCGATCAGCCCACGTTCCTGCTCGACGTGGCCGCCACCGACGCCGCCAAACAGGCCGCCGCCGCCGAGGTGCGGGTTGTCCGCGTGTTCGCCAAGGGCGAGCCGATCATCGCCGCCGGCAGCGAGCTGACCGATGTCGACTACGCACTGCTGCAGGAAGAGCAAGACCGCTATCTCGCCTCGCTCGCTCCGGTGGATCGGTGGGTGTATCGGCTGAGCCCGGTGGGGTTGATCCTGTTACTGGTCGTCGGGTTGATCGGTTGCGTGCTGGCGATGCAGCCGCGCATCGCCCAGAATCCGCTGCGCGGGTTGGCGCTCACATCCCTGCTGGCCGGTACGCTCGGCCTGGCGTGGCTGATCCGCTCGCCCTGGCCTTACACCGAAGCCGCGGCGGCGGTGTCGTCCGCGATGCTGGTGTCGGTGATCGTCGCCATCGCCTACGATCAGCGTTTCGCCATGGCCGTGGGCGCGGTGCACAGCCTGATGATCGCGGTGATGCTCGAACTGCCGGTGGGATTGCTGCTGGCGGTGCTGGCCGGGTGCATCGTGGCGGTGGCCCAGCTTCGCCAGGTCCGCCAGCGGTTCACGCTCATCCGCATGGGCGTGGTCAGCGGCTTGGTGGTGGCCGCCTGCGTCGCCGGGGCGGAACTGGCCCGGGGTGAGGTGGTGTCCGGCGCGTACCGCGCCGTGGCCACGCAGGCCGGCTGGGCCCTGGCCGCCGCGGTGGTGGTGGGGTTCTTTGTGCTGGGCGTGCTGCCGTTCATCGAGCGGGCGTTCAAGGTCACCACCGCCATGACCCTGCTCGAACTGGGCGATATGAATCATCCCCTGCTCCGCCGCCTCGCCCAGCAGGCGCCGGGAACCTTCAACCACTCGCTCACCATCGCCACCATGGCCGAATCCGCCGCCGAGGCGATCGGCGCCAATGGTCTGCTCGCCCGCGTGAGCGCCTACTTCCACGATTGCGGCAAGCTCAACAAGCCCGAGTACTTCATCGAGAACCAGGGCGGCGGACCCAACAAGCACGCCAAGCTCTCGCCCGCCATGAGCCTGCTCATCATCGTCGGCCACGTCAAAGACGGCATGGAGATGGCCCGCGAATACGGCCTGCCGCCGGTGATCCACCACTTCATCGAATCCCACCACGGCACCACGCTGGTCGAGTATTTCTACCACGCCGCCCGCAAGCGGCAAAGCGAAGACGACCAGCCCTCCGAAGTCGAATTCCGCTATCCCGGTCCCAAGCCCCGCACCCGCGAAGCGGCGATCCTGCTGCTGTGCGATTCCGTCGAAGCCGCCATCCGCACCATGCCCGATCCCAACCCTCGACGCATCGAGCAGTTCGTCCACCAGATGGCGATGAAGCGCCTGATGGATGGGCAGTTCGCCGAAGCCCAGATCACCCTCGCCGAACTGAGCACCATCGAAGAGGCGATCACCAAGAGCCTGTGCGGGGTTTATCACGGACGCATCGCCTATCCCAGCGACCGCGACCGCGAGCAGGGCGAACCCGACAGATCGCCCAGGCCCGTCGCCGCCGGCTGACCCGCCCAAGGCTTCAGCCCCTTCCATGAACCACGGCCGATGCCACACCGGTGAAGGGCGGCTGCCGCAAGACACCTTCGGCTCCAGGCCCCAGGGCATCATGGCCGGGCTTGACCATCCCCTCGAAGAAACCGGTGACGGCCTGCCCCGGCGTTTGACCTGTGGCAAGACGATGGCTTGGCTGATGGTAGACGCGCACCTCGTAGACGCGGACCTGGTTGCAGGCGGAGTCGACGTTGTCCCGCGCTGCGGCGGCGATGCCCTTCATCACGATGTCCGCGGGTGGCGTGTCGGCACCATCGGTCGGCGGCTCGCCCCAGGTGGCCAGCGCTTCCACCCGGAGCCTGGCGGTGCGCACCGCGTCGAATCGGTGAACGCGCTTTCGCAGGTCATTATCTTCGACGTCCAGCAGCAACCGGAGTTGGCCTTCGGCTTCGTACCACACGCGGTAGTGGCGGACGAGTTCGGGCGATTTGCCGATCGCCGACCAGAAGCGGCGCTGGCGGTCGAGGTTGTTGTCGAACGTCAGGTGCAGTTCGTCGCAGTCGATCGGTTGCGGCCAGGTCAGGTCCAGCCACTGCGGCAGGCCGGGCCCGCTGATCCACAGGTTGGCCGATCGTTCGGGGCGACTGACGCCGGTGATGATCTGCTCGGGGCCGAAGCATTCCGAGGGCGGAGCCAGCGTGAGGCAGTGGGTGCCTCGCTCGCGCTTGAACAGGCGGTACGCCGGCGGATCGCCGTAAATCTGGTCGATCACCCACGCGGCGTTGGTGCAGGGCGGCTCGTCGCAAGCAAAACCCCACGCGAGTTGCGGGTTGCGTTCGAGCATCACCCAGTACGGGCGGTTTGGTTCGACGGGTTGATCGCCGAAGTCGAAGCGCACGTCGGATCGACCGGGCGGTGCGCTGGTGGTGGTGACGGTGATGTCCTGTTCGCTCGCAAAGTCGTCGACCCACCGCCCGCGCCGCAGGTGCAGCGCCACGTCGAGCGGTTGATCGGTGCGGTTCTCCAGGGGGAGCGTGACGGCGTGCAGGCGGTCTTCGGAAACGATGAACGCCTGGGCGGTGTCGGTATCGAGAGTGGGGAACGTCTGCGGCAGCGGGAACTGCAGGGCGGCTTGCGAACTGGCAGAGACGGTAGCGCTGCGAGCCAGGTCGTCGTCATCCTGGTTGGCCACCAGCGGCAGGTAGCAGTCCTGTCGCAGCAGGTTCTGTTGAAGCTCGACGATGTGGTGCTGGCCGATCTGTCGCGGTGTGGCGTGGTGCTTCACGCATAGCGCCGCGGCATTGCCGACCGCCTGGCCCATGACGGCGCAGGTGGCCATCACGCGGGTGGTGCCCATCGCCACGTGCGTGGCGCTGATGTTCCGCCCGGCGAACAGCAGATTGCCGATGTTCCGCGAATACAGGCACCGCAGCGGAATGTCCGCCCGGCCTTTCAGCAACGCGCCCACCCAGTACGAGTCGGGACTCGACACGCCCGCCGGGTTGTGCACATCCACGTGCCACTGCGTGTAGGCGACCACATCCTCGAACCGCCGCAGCGATTCCACATCGTTCTGCGTCAACACGTGATCGCCCACGAACCGGCGCGATTCACGCTTGCCCGGCACGAACCCGACGGATTCGAGCACGTGGTTCGCCGCCCCGTGATCGCCGTGGTTCTTCAGGTGATCCCACATGCCCATGGCGTAGCGCACCAGTTCATCGCGGATGTCCTCGGCGTTGTCGATGGTGTTCAGCGTCCCGCCGAATTCCATCCACCACCATCCGCCGTTGGGCGTGGTGAGATGGCGGATGTGGTGCGCCGCATGCACGCCGGCGCCGGGCAACTGCTCGTCGCTTTCGATGCGGTGCACCCACGTCGGCGCGACGAAGGGCACGGGCCGACCCATGTCGCGGGCTTTGATGTAGATGGTGTTGCCCATCGTCTGCCGATCGGTCGTGTCGATGGCCAGCGGCTCGCGGTACGCGTCGCGCGATTCGCGGCCGAACATGAATGCGGCGCCCGCTTCGTACCCGATGCGCCCGTCCCCCGAGCAATCGATGAACAGGTCTGCATGAACCTGCAGGTCGCGCTCGGTGGTGTTCTGTTCGGCCCGGACGGATACGATACGGTTGCCGTCCATCACCGGGTTCTTGGCGACGGTGTTCAGGTAGACGGCCAGGTTGTCCTGTTGGCGGCAGGCTTCCCACAGCACCAGGGACCACAGCGATGCCGACTGTAGCGGGTTCGGCATTGATACGTTGCGGGTGAACAGTTCGTCGATCAGGCCGGTCTCTCGCGAATGGCGATAGCGGCCCATTTCGTCGGCGCCTTGGAGGATGACGCCGATCTCGCCGCTGGCGTTGCCGCCGAGCATCGGGCGGTCCTGCAGCAACACGGTGGACATGCCCTGCCGCGCCGCCGCCATTGCCGCGCTCACTCCCGCCATGCCGCCGCCGATCACGGTCACCTGGTATCTTTCCTCGCCGATCGGACGCTGTCGCGGCGTTGGCTGTTCGTGCGCATCAGTCATCGCCATACCCCAACTCCATCAACTGATACAGGTACTCGGGGGCCAACTCGCTGTGATACGGATTGGCGTCCGGGCAGGGATCGCCGCGGCGGGCCAGCCACGGGTCGCTCAGGCGCTCGACGAACGAACCGGCCCAATCGCCTTCGGTCACCACCGCGTGCAGCGACTGGTCGACGAGGAACTTCGCCTCGTCGGCGAAGAAAAATAGCCCGCTAGCCTTCGCAGCCTTCGTCATCGTCAGCATCTTGAACGCCCAGTAGCTGTAGATCGCATAGTTGGGGAAGTGGGTCTGTTCGCTGTTGCAGCCCTGCGTCGGCTCGTCGACCCACGACAATTGCTTGGGGCAGCGGAAGAAGAACGCGATCGAGTGCAGGTACGTCACCAGTTTCAGGTAGTGCCGGTCGCCGGTGTCTTCGTAGCGCTCCAGGTAATACCGGGCCATGTTCTGGATGCTGCCCTCTTCGTACTGGTAGGCCTGCAGGTCCGGGTGGGCACCGATGAAAAGGATCGGCTCGACGCAGTGGTCCATCGTCCACGCTTCGAGTTGCTCGACGGCGTCCATCCAGCGCTGATCGCCCGTATACTTGTGCGCGGCGTAGAAGGCGTGGATCGTGTGGGCGGGAGTGACGGCTTGCGAGTACTGCCCGCCATCGGTCACGCGCTGGGCAATGGTGCCGTCGGCCTGCTGGTGACGCTTGATCCCTTCGAGCAGGCGGAAAGCCAGACCCTCGACTTCTGCCAGCGAGGGCAACACCGACAGGCGCAAGTCGTCCCGATGTTCGGCCATCAGCATGAGCGTGCGCACCAGCCAGTACGCGCCCAGCGACGCCGATTCGATTTCGTATTCCTTGTTCTGGTAAAAGCCAGGCTCCTTCCCGGCTTTGCGGATCACGGGGCAGTAGAGCCCGTTGGCGATGTGCCCGTCCTCGCGAATCTGCATCCGCATCATCCACCGAAGTTGCGTTGCCGCCCGGCCGAACCAGTGATCGTCGCCGGTGCGCAGCCCCAGGTAGAGATCGAAGAAAATGTTGTAGCCGGTATTGGCTGGGTAGGTGCCGAACCGCTCGACGCGATGGGCATCGGTGGCGTAGGTGGCGTCGTCGAAGAAGAACGGCGTGTTCCGGCGCTTCTCGAGCATGAACGGTACCGCCTGCCCGGCATCCTTGAACACCGGATGCGGAACAGCCTGCGCGGTGTAGCGGTTCACCTTGGTCCAGGCGTCGAGCAGTTCGTAGGGCTGATCGAACCGGTCGTCATTGGCTGACACGACCAGTTGCATCGGCACCTCGTGGGCGACGTTGCCGTGGATGTAGCCGCCCTTGATGCCAGTGACGATCCGCGGCGCCTCGCCCGGCGGCATCTCGATGTTGACGCCGCCGCGCCAGTCATGCGTGGGATTGGCGTACTCAAAATCCATCGCCACACCGAACAGACATGCTGCCGCACGGTTTGGGCTGCGCAGCAGCGCCGCGGGAATGCCCGCGTAATGGAACAGGTGGTTCTGGTATTTCGATATCGGCACCACCGGATGGCGGTTGATCGTCTCGTCAATGTAATGATCCGGCAGCGACGTCGAGTTCGCCGCCCATGGATACAAGTTGGCTTCCCACTGGGGTTTGCCCGCCGGGCCGTGGAAGTCGAATTCGATCCGCGCGGCGATGTCGTGATCGGTCCGGTAGCGGAGAATGAAGTCGATCACGTTGACTTCGTCATGCAGGCGGATCAACAGGCTGCAGTCCATGCTGACGAAGTCGGTCTCCACCGGGCCGCTCAGGTGCAATGCCACGCCTTGCGACGTGGTAGCCTGTTCCAGATTGGCCAGGCGAACGCTGCGGCGGAACGGTCGCAGGCCGGTGAAAGCGAGGGTGAACAGGTCGCCCCGCTTGGGCTCGCCGATGCTCTTGCCATGGAGGTGCACGTGCTCGATGCCGTAACCGGCCGTATCGTGATTGAGGATGAGCGAAAGCCCCGCGGCGTTGCGGCAGATGACAAACTGGTCGTCAGAGGTGTGAACGGACACGGACATGATGCGGCAGCTCCTGAACGGTTGATTCTACGGGTTATGGGTGTGGATGTGCTCAACAATCGTGTTCGGCCATGTCGGCGTCGATACCCAACTCGGCGGCCCATGGGCACGGCACATTCGACCGCGAGCGTTTGCGCGGCGGCGACCACGGCTCGTCCGGCCAGCGCGCCCAGTTCTTCCCGCTCGGGCCAAGCGCCTCGCGCTGATGCGTTTCGAGCAAGTACTTGAACAGCGCGGCTTTCAGTCGATCCCGCGGCGCGACGTAAGCCGGATCATCGATGAGGTCGTCATCTTCATGCGGATCGGCGACGTGGTCGTGCAGACATTCACGATCGTCCGCCGCGGAATACATGTACTTGTGTTGGGCGTTGGCGGCCAGGTACAGGCCGCGTCGGCCCTCGTGGACTTGCGAAATCACGATGCGATCTGAGCATCCCGACCGATCCCTTGCCAGCGTCAGCAGGTTCTCGCCATCGAAGGCAGCCGGCGGCTCCACGCCCGCGGCGGCGCAGAGGGTGGCACTGATGTCGACCAGGCTCACGGCGGTGGCCACGCGTTGGCCGGCGCCGGCAGCGCGGGGCGGTCGCACCACCAGCGGCACACGCACCGACGGGCCATACATATCCTCCTTCCCGATCAGGCCGAGGTCGCCCAGCATGTCGCCATGGTCGGAGGTGAACACGATCAGCGTGTTGTCCAGTTGAGCGGTCTGCTCCAGGGCCGCCAGCACGCGCCCCACCTGGTGATCGATGAACGACACGCAGGCGTAGTACCGTGCTTTCATGAGGCGCCATAGCGTCGGGCTGACCGGCGGATCGAAATAGTAGTTGTGCAGCGCCATGCGGATAAAGCGGTTCTGTCGTGCGGTGAAGTCCGTTGGCAGGTGCGGATCGTCCACATGATCGGCGCCGTACATCGTGTCCCACGGCGCGGGCGGCGAGTAGGGCGGATGCGGATGAATGAAACTGCAGAACGCGAACCATGGCGTGGGCCGATCCTCGGCAGCCCGTTCGTCGATGTACTGAATCATCTGATTACCCACCCACTGCGTGGGATGGTGATCGACTGGCAGCGGCGAGGTCTGCGGCGCGTAGACCCTTTCACCCCACACCCCATGGGCGTCGCGCACGTGCTTGTACGGGCTGCGCTGAAGGAACTGCAGGTAATCGTCATCGGCCACGCGGGCAGGCACTTCCTCCTGCGTGAGCCGCCGGGCGAATCCTCGCTTGGCCAGACGATCCGGCGTGAAATGGCACTTGCCGATGCCGATCGTGTCGTAACCCGCGTTTGCGAGCAGGTCAACGTACGACTTGCGATCGGCGGGCATTGGATAGGCGTTGCCGTAGCACCGCGTCTTGCCGGGGTATTGGCCGTAGTGCAGACACGCCCGTGCCGGGACGCACACGGGGGCGGGCGTAAAGGCGCTGGTGAAGGCGAGGCCTTCGCGCACCAGCCGATCGAGGTTCGGCGTGCGGAGGGTCCGATTGCCGAGCGCCGCGATGGTGTCATGGCGTTGCTGGTCGGTGAAGAACACAAGGATGTTGGGCCGATCGGGAGCGGGCGCGGCCGAGTCGGTCACCATCCCCGTGCTCCCGGCAGATCGTAACCTTCGATGAAGCCGCTGAGGTAGCGCGGGCTGGGCGTCACGCCGACGGCCTTGGCGCCGTCGGCAATAATGCGGCCTCGATCCCACGCTTCGGCGTGGCCGTCCATGTAGCAGGCGGTGCCGACCTGGTCGTCCATGTGTTCGAGCGTGATGTTCGTGCCCTCGACGGTGCCGTCGTACCACTGGAGGCGACGATCGACGAACAGCACCATGCCCGGCGGCGCGGCGCGCAGTGTCACGTAAGAGCGCTTCGGCGTGGCGTCCATCTCCCGCGTGACATATCGTTCCGGCCAGCCGTGGGAAATGCCGCCCCGCCGCGTCACGTAGTGCACATCGATCCGCCCGGACGCGGTGGTCCACTTGTCCGGATCGGGCGGAATGGCCTGTTCGTATCCGCCGGCACCGGCGTCGGGGCAGTAGGCGATTCCCGGCACGGCGCTGTCCATGGCGTACAACTGTCCGATGGCATACCACGTGGTGCCCATGCGGGCGATACTTGAGCCGGTGGCGGAAATCTCCAGTTCGGCCCCGGGGTCTTCCGAAAGATACATGTTCATGCCGACGGCCAACTGCCGAACATTACTCTGGCATTTGACCATGCGGGCGGTCTGCTTGGCCCGGTTCAATGCCGGCAACAGGATCGCCAGCAGCAATGCGATGATCGCCACCACCACAAGTAGTTCGACAAGGGTGAATGCTGCACGTTCCCTCTCCTCCACCGCGGGCAAATTGCCCTGGGCGCAGCCGAATGACTCGACCACCGTGGACGCCCGGACGGTTCTGGTTCTGCTGCCGGTCATGCGAGTCTCCCTTGATCTGTGATCGCGGCGATCGCGCGTGACGACGGATCGGTGGGCGGCGGGGCGGTCGATTGACGCACCGCCAGTTCCAGCCGGCTGATGTGGTGCAGCACCGGCGAACGGTCGCGATCCAGCCGCGCCCGGACAATCCGGCACGTCGCGTCGAGCAGGTCGTGAACGGACTGGTCGACCGTCGTCATGGCCGGGTGCGTCATGCTGGTCATGTAGTCGTAGCCGACCAGGCTCATCTGGTCCGGCACGCGCACGGCCATTTCCTGCAGGCTACCCAGGGTTGCCAGCGAACTGGTGTGAGTCATCGCGAACAGGCCGGTGATTTGGCGGTGAACCTCGATCGATTCGCGGATCATCGGCCCAAGTTCCGAGGCGGCCAGCGATCGCTTGGGACACAACACGATCGCCCGAGCGCCGAGGTTGGCGTCTTCGACCGCATCCACGAACCCCTGCGCCCGCCGCGCGAGGTTCGTCGATTCCGGCTGATGCAGCACCACGCCCAGATGGCGATGACCCAGCGACAGCAGGTGCCGCGCCGCCAACTGGCCTCCGCGGTAGTTGTCGGCATAGACGCTATCCACGCCGATCTCCCGCAGGTCGCGGTCCATCACCACCAGCGGCATGTTGCGCCCGCGCCAGTGGGCTAGAAACTCCGGCGTCACCCCGCCCCTGCCGGGGATCAATACGCCCGCTCGCACTTCCGTCGGCGGCCATGGCTCTTGCGGCTTCTGCGGCGAGGGGAAGGACTCGATCAAAAACCGAAGCCGATGTTCGCGCGCCTGCTGGCACAACTGGACGATCAACTGCTGGTGGAACGGACTGGTGGTGCGCTCAGCGACCATCAGCAGCACGGTGCTGATCGCCTGGTCGTCTTCGATGGGCACGCGGATGCCGCGACCCTTCTGGTGGACCACGACGCCTTCTTGCTTGAGCAGATCCAGCGCCGAGTAGATCGTGGCCTGGCTGGCTTCGAATTCCTTCATCAGCCGGCGCACTGATTGCAGCTTCTGGCCCGGGCGCATCGACTGCACGCGCTGGCGCAGCTTCATCGCAATACCCGCGTACTTGGTGTCAAGGGCCTGCGAATTGAGCGTCCCTGCGGTTGTCATCATGTTGTATTGATACATCAGATGCGCTGTCCTGTCAAGTTCAAAATTCAGCTTGCTCCTGCGGCCCCGTAAAAGGTGTCGCGGCACCGCGTACGGGTTCTATGCGCGGAAAGTGGGATTAGACGCTGTTCGGATGGCGCCAGGGCCGCCACACGCGACGGGTAAGACCGCCCGCTACCGCGATGCTCTCCCGCTGGCCCAGGTGGACATGAAACGGAAAGAATGTGCTTGACAGGCCAGAACTTGGGTGGTACGTTCTAAATGTATCGAATGCATGGATACAGATAATGCTCGGTCGAATGCGCCTCATCACGCAACACAAGCCAAGAGGGACCGCAGGAACACGTCCATGCGGAACAAGCCAACCCCAAAGAAGGGAATGGAACATGAAGATGGGACAGCCGCACGTCAGGAACCGGACGAACACGTCCATTCGGAACACCCCCCACCGAAGGAGATGGAACATGAAGATGGGACAGCCGCACGTCAAACAACTCTCGATCGCGATGGCCTGTTCGGTGCTGGCCGTTTGCCTGGGCCTGCCGCAGACCGCGTCGGCCGATGTGCTGGCGGCTTGGGATTTCGCCAGCAATCTTTCGCCCTCGACCGAAGCGCCCAACATCGACGCCGGCGACGTCGTGCAGGGCCTCGGCATTCCCAGCAACGGCGGCGGACGCAGCGGTAGTGGCCAAAATCTGTTTGTCCGTACCAACACCGCCTTCAATGGCCCGGTGGTGACCAACGGCGACTACACCGACCCGAACAACGAAGCCAGCGTCATCGCCGCGGACGACTACTTCGAGTTCACCATCACCCCAGCGTTGGGCTATCAGATGAGTCTGGACTCGTTCAGCTTCGACTACTACGCTCAAGACGTCGACGCGAACAAGGGCCCGGCCCCCTTCTTCAAGTCGTTCGTCCGTTCGGACGTCGACAGCTACGCCACCACGCTCGGCTCAGAGACGCTGACAAACGTCTACGGCACGGTCGCCGCCGACACCGGTGACAGCGCCACGTCGAATGTCGTGGCCACGCTCGACAGCAGTTTCGACGCCCTGACCGGCCTGGCCACGTTCCGCGTTTACTTGACCGATGGCGTGAACATGGGCAGCGATCTGCTGATCCACCGGGTGGACAATGTGCAGATCGACGGCACGGTCAGCCTGATTCCCGAGCCGGCCTCCATCGCTCTTCTGGGCCTGGCAGGCGTGGGATTGATCGGGCGCCGCCGCCGCTGAGGCAAAACGCTGTTTGCTCACACCGAAGGCCCGCCTGCCGCGTTCCGCCCTTGTCTCTGCGCAATCAGGACAGTGACGGGACGCGGCGCGGGTGGGCCGTTGTCCGGGGCCGCGCGAGGCGAACCCGCCCGCCGTCGGCAGGAGGCGGCGGCATGGATCAAGCTCGCCGATGAGCGGCCGACAAGAAGAGAGATTGCATGAAGCGCATTATCCAATCCGTCGCGTTGTTGTTGCTTGTGGTTCTGGTCGCGGGGCGCGCCGCGGCGATAACGATCCGCCACGACCGCAGTGACGCGCAGTACAAGGATCTGGCTGAAACGGTGCTGCCGCAAGGCGGGACGATCCTGGGCCCATGGCTCGGCAGCGGGACGCTGATCTCACCGAACTGGGTGCTGACGGCCGGCCACGTGCTAGGCCCCGGTGACTGGAGGTTTCACACAGAGGCCGGCGCGTATGACATCGTGGAGAAGGTCAAGCACGGAAGCCTCGACCTGGGGCTGGCCCGTTTGGCGAACCCACTGCTCTCCATAAGTCCGGTTGCGCTTTACGACCTGTCGCACGGCATTGAGGACGGGCGGGAGGCGATGATCGCCGGGGCGGGCAACACCGGCACGGGGCTTACCGGCCAGCAGGCTGGTACGGCGGGCTTTCGGCGGGCCGCCCGGACGCACCTGACGACGAACGCATCGGCTTGGGGCTGGCCGAGTTCGCAGGTGTTGACGAGTTTTCGCGATCCGCGCGGCGACAACGCTGCCGACCTGGAGGGCGGTTCAGCCGAGGGCGACAGCGGCGGCGGGCTGTTTCTTCAGGCCGGCAGCCAGTGGACCGTCGCAGGCGTTCTGACGCAGGTGTGGAAGCGCGGCAGCGGATCGGTGTACGGCCAGTACGACACCGGCGGCGTGTTCGTACGCACGGCTCCGGTGAATGACTGGATCCTTCAGTACGCTACCGACGCGCAGGTTGTTTCGCCCCCGAGGCCGACGCCCCCGACGCTCGTCGAGTGGACGTTCGAGCACGATCTTTCCCCGGCTGCCCAGGCCGACAACGTCGTCGCCAGCGCAGTGAGCCGAGGGCCGGGAATCCAAAGCAACGGCGGCGGACGCAGCGGTGGCAGCGAAAACCTGTTTGTCCGTACCAATACGGCCTGGCGCGGCCCGGTGGTGACCGACGGCGACTACACCGACCCGAACAACGAAGCCAGCGTCGTCGCAGCCGACGATTACTTCGAGTTTACCGTGTCCGCCGCGTCCGGCTATGCGCTGGAGCTCGATGAGGTGTCCTTTGACTACTTCGTTCAGGATCTCGAGGATGGCGCAGGGCCGATCTGGTTCAAGGCTTTTTTGCGATCCGACGTGGACGGGTTCACCAGCAATTTGGCCTGTCAGCAGTTTGATGACGTCTATGGATCGGCCGCTTCCGATACCGGCGAGTCGGACACGGTCAACGTCGTCGCCGCGCTGGACAGTGACTACGAGGATTTGGACAGCGTGACCTTTCGCCTGTACGTCACGGACGGGGTGAACGCGGGCAGCGACCTGCTGATCCACCGCATCGATAATCTTCAGGTTACCGGGGCCGTTGTCCCCGAGCCGACAACGTTATGCCTGTTCGCCGCGACTCTGTTGCCGATGGCCGGACGGCGCCGTCGACAGCGGGCGGACAGCGCCCCGCGGACGCGGCCTGAGACATGCGGCGGCGAGCTCAGTGCTTGCTGACATGCAAGCGGTGCCCGCGCCGCAGCCAAGCAGACGCGGCCGGGGACCAGCCGGCAGGGGGTTGGCCCGGATTGCGGCAGAGGGTTTTCATGACGGATTACATCTGGCGACAAGCAAGGCGGTATCAATCAGCACGTATGGCGCTGGCGCTGCTGGCGCTGGCGCTGACGGCTGGCGGGGGCATCGCAGAGACCTCCGGCGCTTCGGCGCGTCAAACCAACCTGATTCGCGAGGCAGGCAACTGGCAGAATCGCAAGAAAAAGAGGCGCCACAACGCCGCCCAACGCGTGCAGTTGACCAACGGTGAAAACGGGGGGCTGATCTTCAATTACCCTCATCGCCGCAAGGGCAAGACGTGGGGGGTCATGGTCTACCAGAAGCCGCTGGCGTTGCGCGGCGGCAGCCTGTTCATCGACCTGCGGTTTATCGAAGCTCCCCCGGCCGGAGGCTACTTCGCCCTGGCGATCGGCGGCGTGCGCGCCGCCGGCGACAGCGCCGACCAGAAGCAACTGGAACTGCGCATCGACCCGCGCCAAGCCAAGGTCACCTGCGGTGCGATCGAAAAGCCCTATCACCCCCGCCCCGAGGATCCGCTGCGGATGGAACTGGCCGTGCAGTTGGGCGCCGATCGTCTGCGACTGGTCTATGGCCGCAAAACGCTGATCGACGCGCCCATCGAGTACATCCGCCCGTCTGACCAGGTGCTGCAGGTCGCCATGAACCAGACGGCAGTGCAGGTGATGCGCCTGATCGCTGAGACGGGCGATGCTGCGCCACCTGATGTGGACTATCAACCGATCGTTCTCGCGCCCTCGTTGCAGCCGTTGCGCTCGCCGTTTCTTGCATACTTCGGCACGCACTACAGCGGGGCGGACGACCTCGGCAAGCGCTTCACCGCGGTGCGCGGCTATGGCGGAACGCACGTTCGTCTAACGCCGCCGCCTGAAGACGCCGATGTGCCTGAGCGTAAAGGACCGTTCTCCGGCGAGCCCGTGCGCGTGCGACTGGAGGATTACCACAGCCAGTCGAAGTTCGCCACGAATCCCAAGACGGGGCGTGAACTGTTCGACGAGATCGTCCAGCACGGCATCCGAACGGTGGGCGTGTTTCCCACCGGCGAAGCTTACGAAGGCGAGCCGTTCGACCGCGATTTCGCCTACTGGTTCTACCGCCTGGCCCATGAACAGGCGCCCCAGCTCAACCAGTACGCCGTCTGGCAGATCGGCAACGAGATTGTCAGCGTGCACTGGAACCCCAGGCGGCTGGACCGGAAATCAGTCGATCGCTGGTGGAACGCCGATCGCTCCGAGTGGAACGGCTATGACCTGAAGTGGAAGCTGGATTTTTACGTCAACCACTGGCTTGGGCCGGAGATCGAGGCCATTCAAGCCGCGGCCCGCGATGTGTACGGCGACTCGCATGCGATTCCCATCGCCACCGGTTCGATGAACCCGTACAACGCGGCGAACACATGGTTCGTCGAGCGCCTGATGGATGCACGCTTCGACGGTGAGCGTGTGCCCACGTTGGCCGGCGCGCCCGTCTGGAAGCACGTGGACTACCTGACGATTCACTACATGCTCGCCCCGCCCAGGCACGCGAACACCCAGCGGCTCCACCAGTATGTGCGCGACTATCTGCGTACGGACAAGGTCAAGGGCCTCTGGATTACCGAGGAGCATGGCGTAAGCGGGCGGGGTGCCCCGACCGTGCTGGAACGCGGCATGTATTTTCTGCGCTGGGTGGCGACTGACGATCTGAACGCCGACCAGGCCAAGGTGTTCTGGTACGGCGAGAAGACGCGAGCCGGCCGCGGCAGCGGGGCCAACCTGATGACGCGGCTGGGCACATTCTTCGCCGATCGCGCGGTGCGTTTCGCGGCGACCGACGATGCGCAGGCGTATTACCAGGTGATCAGCGCACGCCCGAACGACGACGGCGCGCCCGATCGCGTGCTGGTGGTGATATTGCCACGCCGCGGATCGGAGTTGGCCGCGGGCACGATCGACTTGCGGGTGCGGGGCCTGACCGGCGACTGGCGGGGCGAAGGCGTGGACTACAGCTACACCATTGAACCGCCGCGGTTCCCCGTGAAGGTGACCGCGACCGCGCAGGGCCTGAACCTGAAATGCAACCGCGTGCTCGTGAACCCGACCGCCATCTACCTGAGCCGTCCGTGACACCGACCGCCGCCGATCGCGCGGCCACATGACGAGGAGCCTGGGTATGCAAACCCGCCGCTTTGCCTGGTACTCGCCCTGGATGGGTTTGACCGCGCTGGCGTTCGCCGTCAGCGCACCGGCGCAGCAAATCACGCCCGGTGCTGTGTCGTGGGATGCGTCGAAGCCCGGCGACAACGCAGCGAAGTGGCAGGCGACAGACGCGGGCGGACCGGCGTGGACCATCGAGCACGGCGCGACTGTACAGCCGGTCGACAACGCCCTGCCCGACATCCGAACCGCGTGGGTATTCGACGGATCAGCGGGCAAGGCGACGATGGGCGGGCTCAAGGGAAAAGACAAATCCGCGTTCCTCACCTCGTCGTTCGAACTGTGGTTCAAGCCCGATCGCCTGGGGGATCTGAATCCAGACGGCAACGCCACGCTGTTCGAGACCGGCGAGGCGGGGCAGGGGCTGGCCATCGTTCTCCAGAGCGACAAGACCCAGCCGAAGCTGACACTGACGGCGATCGGCAAGTTCGGGCGGAATCCGGTGACGATCAGTTGTCCGTTGCCAGCCGACAGCACGAAGCGTTTCAATCAGGCCGCGGCGGTGGTCGATCACGCGGATCGCAAGATCCGGTTCTACGTCAACGGCAAGCTCGTTCGCCAGGAAGACCACAACGGCAAGGGCATGCCCTACTGGGTGTCCGATGGCGGCGCGGGCCTCGGCGGCGGCAACGGGCAGACTGGCGCGGCCAAAGCGGTCGGCGGGGGCGGCATGTTCCCCGGCCGGATCGCCATCTTTCGCCACTACCCCGCGCTCGCCCTGACCGACGAACAGGTGATGCACAACTACAACGTCATCGTCCGAAACGAAAGCGCCGCCATGACGCCCGACGCCAGCCCCCCGGTTGCCGCTGCCGAAACCACACCTGCCCTGCCCCCGCGCCGCGACGTGTTCAGTTGGCGTTCGACCATGGGCACGCATTACCGCCTCGACCTCGAAAGCTGGCTGGGCACGGTGCGCGGCTGGCCGCATCACTACTCCGTCGGCTACCATCCGGATTACACCCACATCGACCATACCGGCATCGCCCCCACGAAGGGCCACTTCAGCGGCGAGGATCGCTACTACAGCTTCACCGGCCATGACCGCACCGAAACCACGACCGTGCGCAAGGCCGCCGCCGGACAGGTGATCGAGGACGCCGCCGAAACCACCTACAATCCCGACGACTACGAAACGAGAACCGTCAGCAAGCCGGTCGCCGACGTCACCGACCACATCCGTCAGGCGATGGCGGCCAACGTGGATGTGATCCAGTTGGCCCTTGGCAACGTCAAACCGACCCGCCCCGAGTTCAAGGTGTTCAACGATAATCATGGCCTGTATTTCAAGGATGTGCTCTACCAGACCGTGCGGCATTTCAACACCGGCGAGTTCGCCGACAAACCGATCACGGTCTATTGGCAACTCGGCAACGAGGTCAATGCCTACAACCGCTTCCACATGAAAGACAGCGACCAGGCCGAAGCGCTGAACGAATCGATCCGCAAACTGTTGCCGAACGGTGACCCGGCGAACGCCGTCGACTACGTGGAGTACTACCTGGCGCCCGCGGTGGAGGCGATTCGCGCGGCGTCGAAAGATATCTACGGCGATCCAGATCGAATTCCGATCGTCTGCGGCAGTGTGTCGGGCATTCGCCAGCAGCGTAATCGTGAATTCCTCGACGTGCTGCTGAACACCACGGTGCGGGGCGAGCGCGCTCCTACCCTCAAGGGCCGAAAGGCGTGGGAACTGATCGATGTGATCACGATTCACTACGCGCACGGGTCGCGCGAGATTCTCCAGCCGCTCTATGACCAGTGGGTGGCGACGGGCAAGGTGGAGGGGCTGTGGATCACCGAGGAACTCGGCGCTCGCGGGGCGGGCGCGTATGCCGTGGCGCAGGTGGCGTTTCGGTACCTCGACTTCTGGTCGCGCCGCCTGGATCGGTGGAAGCCGCACAGCGCCCGCCTGACCGTCTGGGGCGACACGCGGCCGCGCCATCCGCGCTCATTCGGCAAGGGGCGCGAAGCGATGGAGATCATCGGCCCGTTCCTGCGCGACTACCCCCTGCACCAGGCGGAAGACGAAACCACCGTCACCAGCAACGCAGACGTGGAATCCTACGTGTTGCGCGCCGACGAAGACGCCCAGCACGTGCGCTACGCGGCGTATTTCGCCTCGTACACCGGTGCTCGTGCGAAGCTGCGGCAGTTCATCGTGCATGGACCGGACGGCCGAACGCCAACGCGTATCGACAGCCTGAAAGTCTCCGTCATCGATGCGGCATTGGGCATCCGCGAACTCCAGCCGGCGGCGAGTATCGAGGACGGCCAGGCCATTGTGACACTGGACTACGAACTGCCGGTCACCGCGGCGGTGATCGTCGAAGCGGTGGTCCGCGTCGAGCCGAGCGCGGACAACTGACTCACGCGGCAGCAACTCCGAAGCCGCAACCAACCGTGAACCATCATGACCGACGACCGCACGCCGAACATCCTGTTCATCTTCAACGATCAACAGCGGCTGAGCGCTGTCGGCTGCTATGGCCCCGCGCTCTGCCGGACGCCGCACATTGATCGGCTGGCGACCGCGCAGCCCCGTCTGTTCGAAGCGGCCGCGCCATCCTGCCTGCCGCGCGATGTGGGCTTCGACGGCCAGAACTTCCCCGGCCAGGTCAACGGCGGTTACGGCTACCGGGAGTATCACGATCACCTGCGCAGCCTCGACCTGAGGGACCGGTTCGGTGAATCCGATCAACCTTTCTTCATAGGGCACGACTTCTGGAGCCCGCACGCGCCACACGTGGCGCCGACGGAATGTCTCCAAATGTACCGCGATGTGGAGATTCCAACCTGGCCGAATGTCGACTGGCCGTCGCGCCGCATCATGGGTCCGCATCAGTTGAAGATCGCACCGGGCCATGACGGAACCGAGTGGCCTCGCTGGCAGGAGATGATTCGCCACTCCTACGCCTGCACCACGTTCATCGATGCCCACGGTTCGCTGCGCGAGATAGACACGATTCGGCAGGTGTCGCAGATGCCGCCGCACCTGCACGAGACGGCCTGGGTTGCTGACCGATCACGCGCGTTCCTGGAACGCCGAGACCGAAACAGCCCCTTCTTTCTGTGGTCCAGCTTCGTTAACCCGCACCCGCCGTTTGAAGCGCCTACACCGAGGCGCTGGACGGGCAGACTTGGCGGCGCTTCGGCAAACGCGAGCGGCCGACCGACCCCAATGCGGGGTTGATGGTTCAGCATCCCCCTGGCGTGGCCGATCTGCTGAAGAACCTGGGGCCCTACGCGCCGGCGCAACTGCCCGAACCGTACTGGCCGGGCAAGGCGCACGCCGGGAGCACGGGGAAGGCGACATGAACGACGACCGGCCAAACATTCTGCTGATCACCTGCGATCAACTGCGCCTCGATGCGCTGGGCTGTTACGGCAACCCGGTCATCCACACGCCGCACATCGACGCCCTGGCGGCGCGGGGCGTGCGGTTCAACCGCGCCTTCACCGCCGCACCGATTTGTGCACCCAACCGCGGAAGCATCGTCACGGGACGCTATCCGTCGGTACACGGCCTGCGCGAGAACGGCATGGTCCTCCGCCCCAGTGAGTTGACGCTGATGGAGATGCTCCGTCGCGCCGGCTACCGAACGTGCGGGGCTGGCAAGATGCACTTCGGCCCGCAATGGCGTATGCCGGTCGATGGCGGGGCGCTTATCGATCCCTCGCCCGACATGGCGATTGACCCGCAGCCCGCGCCGGCGCAGATGCCGTGGTACGGCTTCGAGGAAGTCTGCCTGACCGAAGACAACCGCGTCGGTCCGTACGAGCGGTACCTGCGCGAACACGGCCACGATGTGTGGGCCGATCCACACAGTTTCACGTACCCCCAACACATCACGGTGCGGTCGGCTTATCCCGATCAGCACTACCAGACGACGTGGATTGCGGACCGCGCGATCAAGATGCTCGAGCGGCGCTGCGGTGATCGGCCGTTCTTCGTGTGGGCCTCGTTCGTCGACCCGCATCATCCGTTCACGCCGCCGGCGCCGTTTGACACGATGTACGACCCGGCCGATATGCCTTTGCCGGCGTTCGATCCCAACGAGGTGGATCGCTGGCCATCGGTTTACGGCCACAAGCATTTCGCGTGTGAAGGCAGTCACGAAGCGATCGGCATGTGCGACCTGAGCGACGCCGACTGGCAACGCGTGATCGCCTACTACTACGGCATGGTCAGCCTGATCGACAAGCAGGTCGGGCGACTGGTCGAAGTGCTGGCGCGAACGGGCGAATTCGATCGCACGATCATCCTTTTTACCGCCGATCACGGCGAGATGCTCGGCGACCATCACCTGATGTTCAAGGGCACCAACTTCGATTGCGTGACCAACGTGCCGCTGATCGTGACGCGTCCGGGCGAGCGCTGCGGCGGCGAGTCCCGCGAGGCAATGTGCTCGAGTATCGACCTGACGCCGACCGTGCTGGACATGCTGGGCCTGGCGGTGCCGTCATCGGTGCAGGGCCGATCACTGGCGCCGAATCTGGACGATGCGGCAGCGGGACTGCGGCAGTCGATCCTGATCGAACACCAGACGCTCATGCGCGGCCTGCGGACCGATCGGGAGTTACTTGTGTGGCACGGCCCCGGCGAGCGCGGCGAATTCTACGATCTGACCGACGATCCGCACTGCTTCCGCAATCGATGGGCCGAACCGTCCTGGGCCGATCGCCGCTGGGAACTGACCGACGTTCTGTTCGAACAGATCGTCCTCAACCGCGACCCCGCAATCAAGAAGCTCGGCCCGTGTTGAGCAACACTCAGCAGAACCGGTTGTACGGGGTCTGGTCGCGTGAGGGTTTGCGTTGATCCTGAACCCATCGCAAGCCCGGTTGGAAGAGGCTGAGGGTGCGGCGGTTTCGGCGTTCGAGGTGGGTTCGCTGGCCACGGCGGATGATGCGTGGGCCCAATCGGATCAGCCAGGCCATGGCCACCCGAAAACACGACTCGACCATCCCCGCCCGCCGTGGGCGTGAATGGGATCCATTCTTTGCTGTCGGCTTTGAGTAACGCCCCAGCCGCTTCATTCGCACCAGCCCGACCTACCGGCGGCGCGCCAGAACGACCGCGCCCAGGGCCAGCAGCGCTGCCGTTGCCGGTTCGGGGACGTAGGAAGCCACGCGGAAGCCGCCGTATTCACTTTCGCGATAGGCCTGGGTGTCGTTGCGGCAGGTCAGACCGAGCGTCTGGACGGAACTGGCGAAGTCGCCGCCGCGCAGGGCCCGCCAGGCGTAGGTGTCCGAGGTCGTGCCGCGGTGGGGGCTTTCCATCACCTCGCTCAGATTGCCCATCATGTCGTGCGTGCCGTTGAGTTCCTCGCTACCGTTGCCGATCTGCCAGTCCACCGATCTATAGGTGACCAGGAAATTCCAGCCCGGCGCCTTGGCTTCGGAGTCGGCCTCGAAGGGCAGGCCGTCGTAACTTGTCGCGTAATCCTGAAGCGTCGTGCCGTTCCAGTAGGCCGCCTTGACCCATTCGTCTTCGGTGGGCAGGAAGTAGAACGCATCCTTGTGGCGGTAGCGGTTGGTTCCGCCGGCGGCCTCAGCCTCCGACCAGATGCCAAAGGCGTAGTCGCTCTGGCCCTGCGTGCCGGTGAACTTGTACGCCGCGCGATGGCCCGTGCTGGTGTTCAGCCAGTTGACGAACTGCGCCGCCTCGTACCAGCTCACCTCGTCCATCGGGTCCAGCGGCAGGAACGCGGTGTCGTCGGTTTCCTCGTAGGCGCTGGCCGGCGTTCCGGTCACGGGCACGCCCAGGCTGTTGGCAAATCCGTCCCACTGTCCATTGGTCACTTCGTACACGCCGATACGATAGTCGTAGCCCGGGTCTGCGAACGTGCGATGGCCGACCTCGCCCGGGGCGTACTGGCTGATGTTGGTTCCGTTGGCGCTCGACGCATCGCCGCTGATGGTGACGAAGTCCAGGGTGAAGGCGTTGGCGCCGCTGCCGAATTCATCGGCCCGCGCCGCCGCTGCTGCGACGCATTCCACCGCGGCCACCAGGACCACGATGAACCGCCAGGCTGAACCAGTGGTCATTGTCAGTGTCTCCTTTGCCCGACCATCAGTCCACCGATCGCCAGCATCGCCGCCGTCGCCGGTTCGGGGATGACTTCAATGATACCCTGCGGATAGGCGCCCGGGCTTTCGTGGAAGTCGTGGGCGTTCCAGGTGGCGGGCGAAGGATGGTTGTCGCAGTGGATGTAGGCGTGTTCGCCGCCTTCGGGCCACAGGGAATAGTAACTGGTGAACGTGACCGGCTCGCCGGATACCCACCGCCACGAACCGCCGTCGTGGTGGTAGCCGATCCAGGCAATGTTGTGATAGCCGTCTCCGGCGTGATCGCGGGTATAGGCGTTGTTGAACGTCTGGCTGAGCCAGTTGTTCTCCGCCGCATCGTTAATGGTGACCAGGTGCCCGCCGGCGGCGACGGCTTCGGTCTGGGCGTCATCCCACCACAGCCAGTTTTCGGTCAGCGTGTACGCGTGACCGTTGTAACTGTGCCAGGTGTACGCGGCCCGCGCCGTACCGCCCGCCACCAACACGACCACCCCCACCAACGTCACGCAGATCCATGGACGGATCATCGGGTCCCTCTTTCTCGCTGGGGTCGGGCAGCGCCAGCCGCCTGCCGGCGTGGCGCCAGCGCACAGGCACAACCCGGCGAAGCCCCGCAGGCGGTTGACTGGCTCATTGAACTCACTCCGCTCGCGCAGCGCCCGGCTCTCAATGACCGATCGCCGCCGTTTGTCCCACCGCTGGCGGACAGCGCGGAACCACGCACGCCCGCGCCTGTTCACGTTCAAATATGAACCGCCCTTGCGGGCCGGTCAAGTGAATTCAGATAAAATCATCCAAAAACAGCGTCCCCGGGCGCGCCAATTAACCACGAACGCAACCCCCACCATGACGGGCCTTTCCGTGAATCTCACGCCTGGCTTCGGATGCCGCGGGTGTGGCGGACAATGTCGCCCTTGGCCATGTACAGCACGTCCTCGGCGATGTTCGTGGCGTGGTCGGCGATGCGCTCCAGGCCCCGCGACACCGCCATCGCCTGCAGCAGCGGCTCGACATCGTCGATCCCATCGCGCACCCGGCGCTCGACCTCCTGGTACATCTGGCGATGCAGATCGTCGACCACGTCATCGGTTTCCATGACCGACTCGGCCAGTTCCGCATCGACGTTGACCAGCGCATCGAGGCTGTGCTTGAGCATCACCTGCACGCGGTCGGCCATGGTGTCCAGGTCGAACGGCAGATCACCAGCGCTCAATGCGGCCAGTTGGGGCACGCGCTCGGCCAGGCTGACCGCCAGATCGCCGATCCGCTCCAGGTCGTTGTTCATCTTCAACACCGCCACCACGTATCGCAGATCCTGCGCCACCGGCTGGTGCAGCGCCAGCGTGTGCAGGCATTCTTCCTCCACTTCGATCTCCATGTCGTCGATTCGGCCGTCGCGGTCGACGACCTGCTGGGCGAGCTTTTTGTCGAGCCGGCGCACCGCGTCGATCGCCGCCTGAACCGATTCCTCGACCATCGTGCCGAGTTTGAGGATCTGCTTTTTCAGCCGATCGATCTGAATGTAAAGGTGACGTGACACGTTCGCAGCCCTTTGAGCGGGTGGTGTGACATTGTACCGGATCCCCGGCGCGGCGTTCGTGCATCGCGCCGGTGGAAGGGACGCCTCGTCGATCCGGCCTGGTTCAACCGAATCGTCCGGTGATGTAGTTTTCCGTCTGCTTGTTGTCGGGTCGGGTGAAGACCTTTTCGGTCTGGCCGAATTCGATCAGTTCGCCGCGGTAAAGGAAGGCGGTGTAATCGGACACCCGCGCCGCCTGCTGCATGTTGTGGGTGACGATGACGACGGTGAAGCGCTGCTTGAATTCGAGGATGAGGTCTTCGATGCGGCTGGTCGAACCGGGATCGAGGGCCGAGCACGGCTCATCCATGAGCAGCACGTCGGGATCGACGGCGATGGCACGGGCGATGGTCAGGCGCTGCTGCTGGCCGCCGGACAGGGCCTGTCCCGGCTGGCGGAGCTTGTCCTTGACCTCGTCCCAGAGGGCGGCTCTTTTCAGGGCGTCCTCGACGTGGCTGTGCAGTTCGCTGCGGCTGTAGCGGTGGTGCAACCGCAGGCCGAACGCCACGTTTTCGAAGATGCTCATCGGCAGGGGGCTGGGTTTCTGAAAGATCATACCCACCCGCCGGCGCAGTTCGAGGATGTCCACGTTGGGATCGAGGATGTTGTGCCCGTCCAGCAGCAGTTGTCCCTCGGCCCGCTGATCGCGGTAGAGCTGGTAGATGCGGTTGAAGATGCGCAGGAACGTACTCTTGCCGCAGCCGGACGGCCCGATGATGGCGGTGACCTGGTTGGGCAGGATGTCCATGTTCAGGTCGTGGACGACATGGAATTGGCCGTAGAAGAAGTTGAGGTTCCGGACCGAGACCTTCGGCTGCCCACCGGCGGCCGGCTTGTCGGCGTCGTTGGGCCGGGCGATCTCGGGCGGCTTGGTATTGATCTGCGGCTTATCCATGACGACGACCTGCGGGGTTGGGGTCTGGGTAGTCGAAGCGTTCATTCGCTGATCTTTCCTCGCTGGAGCAGGAAGCGTGAGACGATCGTCAGGGCCAGCACGCTGGCGGTAATCAGCAGCGCTGCGCCCCAGGCCATCTGCTGCCAGTTGGTGTAGGGGCTCATGGCCTGGTTGAAGATGGACACGGTCAGGTTGGCGGTGGGCCCGTTGAGCGAACCGGCGAACCCGCCGGGCGAACTGAAGTCGATCCAGTAGGGGCTGTTGAGACTGGTGAACAGCAGGGGCGCGGTTTCGCCGCTGATGCGGGCGACGGCCAGCAGCACGCCGGTGAGCAACCCCCCTCGACAGGCGCGGAACAGCACGCTGAACACCATCCGCCATCGCGGGCAGCCCATCGCCAGCGCCGCTTCGCGGGTCGTGGCCGGCACCATGCGGAGCATTTCTTCGGTGGTGCGGGTGACCACGGGAATCATGATGATCGCCAGCGACACCCCGCCGGCGTAGGCTGAGAAATTGCCCATGAACCGTACCATGATCGCATAGACGAACACGCCGGAGATGATCGACGGCACGCCCATCAGCAGATCGGTGCAGAAGCGCACGGTGTTGGCGAATCGCGGGAAACTGGCGTACTCGGCGAGGTACACCCCGGCGAGCATCCCGATGGGAATGCCGATCAGTCCGGCCATCCCCGTCATCAGCAGCGTGCCCAGAATCGCCGGGCCCATGCCGCCATCCGCCTCGCCCGGCGGCGGGGTGGCGGCGATGAAGAAGTCCAGGTCCAGCGCCTTGCCCCCGCGGTAGATCACCGTCAGCAGAATCCAGCTAAGCATGAAACAGCCGAACAGCGAGGCGATCATGGAGATCGACTTCATCGCCATGTCGACGATGCGGCGTCGCGTTCGGGATCGCGGCTTCATCACTTGCCCTCCGCTTTGCGACGCATCCGGCGAAGCCAGAGCTGCGCGGCGGTCTGCACTATCAGCGTCACCACCATCAGCACCAGCCCCAGCGCGATCAGCGAACTGAGGTACAGCTCGTCCGACGCCTCGGCGAACTCGTTGGCCAGGGTGGAGCTGATCGTGTTGCCGGGCCTGAACAGGCTCAGCGAGATGTTGTGCGTGTTGCCGATGACGAAGGTGACCGCCATCGTCTCGCCCAGGGCCCGGCCGAGGCCCAGAAACGCCCCGCCGAGAATGCCCCGGATACCGAAGGGGATGGTGACCTTCCAGGCGGTTTCCCAGGTGGTCGCGCCGATGCCGTAGCTCGATTCGCGGATGTGGGCTGGCGTCATGCGGAAGATGTCCCGCGTGATCGCCGTCATGAACGGCAGGATCATCAGCGCCAGCACCAGGCCGGCGGTGAGCATGCCGATGCCCATGGGCGGCCCGGCAAACAGCGGCAGGCCGAACGTGTGTTTTTGAATGGCCGGTTGCACGTGATCGGCCAGCCACGGCGCCAGGACGAACAGCCCCCACATGCCGTAGATGATGCTGGGGATCGCCGCCAGCAGCTCGATCGCCCCGCCGACGATCGCGCTGAACCGAGGCGGCGCCAGTTCCACCAGGAACAGCGCGATCACCAGACTCAGCGGAACCGCGATCAGCATCGCGATGAACGTCGACAGCAGCGTGCCGTAGATGCTCGACAGCGCCCCGTACTGCCCGAACGCCGGGTCCCATTCCTGGCTGTAGAGGAACTTGAGCCCGAACGTCGACAAAGCCAACCGCGAATCGACCACAAGCTGGATGAAGATGCCGAAGATCAGCCCGAACACCGCCAAGGCGCACAGGATGACGATCACGTGCAGCACCCTGTCGCCCACGCGATGGGAGGCGCGGCTTCGGCCGAATTGCCCCCCGTCGACAGCGGCGGCGGGAAGTTGGGCGGGCGTGGTGGTCATCGTCGATTCCCGGCGGCGAGCGGAACAGCGGTCTCAACGGACCGACGCCCGCACATTGTACGGGCGCCAGATGGGGTGTCTGGAACGCTCACCTATTTCACACAAACCGCGGCCGGGTCACTCGGCCGGCGGCCAGATGCTTTCGCCGTTCGGCCCGGCCATCTCGTTCGCCCACCGGTCCTGCACGAGTTTCACCACGCGGTCGGGCATGGGCACGTAGTGCAGTTTCACCGCCGCCTCGTCGCCGTGGTTGTAGCACCAGTCGAAGAAGTCCAGCACCTGCGTCGCATGGGCCGGGTCCTTCTGTTCGGTGTACATCAGGATGAACGTGGCGCCGGTGATCGGCCAGCTTCCTTCGCCCGGCTGGCCGGTCAGCACCATGTAGAAGCCCGGCGCGTGGGGCCAGTCGGCGTTGGCCGCGGCGGCCTGGAAGCTTTCGATGGTCGGCTCGACGTAGTGGCCCGCCACGTTGCGCAGCTTGACCGTGGTCATGTCGTTCTCAAGCGCGTAGGCGAATTCCACGTAACCGATCGCGCCCTTGATGCGGCTGACGTACGCCGCCACCCCTTCGTTGCCCTTGCCCCCCACGCCCGTGGGCCAGTTTACCGCCTTGGCGTTGCCCACCTGGTTCTTCCACGGGTTCGAGATCTTCGACAGGAAGTTGGTGAAGATCCACGTTGTGCCCGAACCGTCCGCCCGGTGTACCACGGTGATGTCGCGGTCGGGCAGGTTGGCCCCGGGGTTCGCCTCGACCAGGGCCGGGTCGTTCCACTTGGTGATCTTGCCGAGGAAGATGCCGGCCAGCACGTCATCGGGAACCTGCAACTGGTTGGCGTTGATGCCTTCGAGGTTGACTACCGGGCACACGCCGCCCATGGCCATGGGAAACTGCATCAGGCCGGCCTCGTCGAGCTGATCGGCGGTCAGCGGCGCGTCCGACGCCCCGAAGTCGACGGTCTTGGCCTTGATCTGGGCGATCCCGCCGCCCGACCCGATCGACTGGTAGTTCAGTTGCGTCCCGTTGAGCTGGTGATAGGTGTTGGCCCACTTGCTGTAGAGCGGATACGGGAACGTCGCCCCGGCGCCGGTGATGATGGTGCCCGAGCGATCGGCCCCGCGAGCCTGGGGCTGGCTTTCATCGCCGCCCTGGCCCCCTTCCCGGCCGCAGCCGGCCAGCACCACGGCGGTCAGCACGACCATCACCGTCAACCGGCCCATTCGATAGAGTCTCTGCCGCCTGTTCATGTCTCGTTCCCTTCGGTGTTTGGGGTGTCGGGTCGCCGCGCAAGGTACGGCGGGCTGATTAGTGCAATGTTAATGAAATGTTAAGAAACCGTTAGCGCGGCCCCCGTCCCGCTTCAGGATGGCGTCGCCACGTCCGCCGGCGTGGCCGGCTGGGCGTCGCGCTTCTCGCGCGGCAAATGAATGCGGAACGTCGAACCCCGCCCGACCCGGCTTTTCACCGACACCTGGCCCCCGTGCGCCTGGGCCACGTGCTTGACGATCGCCAGACCCAGACCCGTCCCGCCCAGCTCCCGGCTGCGACCGCGGTCGACCCGGTAGAACCGCTCGAACAGCCGGCCCAGGTGCTCGGCGGCGATGCCCGGCCCGTCGTCGCGGACCGAGAGGATCAGCTCCCCATCCTCCCGTTCGCACTTGACCGTCACCGACGAGCCCGACCCGCAATACTTGATCGCATTGTCCAGCAGGTTCACCACCGCCTGGCTCAGCAGCGTGGGGTTGATCGGGGCGCTGAGGTGCGGATCGCCGCGCACCGTGAGCTTGATGTCCCGCGCCTGGGCGCCGGCCTGGCAGGTTTCCACCGCCCCGCGGAGGATGGGCAGCAGTTCGTGCTGGCGCCGGTCGATCTGGCGATCCTCGGCCTGCTGTTCCAGCCGGGCCAGGGCGAGCAGGTCTTCGACGATCGCGTTCAGCCTCGCCGCCTGCCGCTCGATCATGCCCAGGAACCGGCGGCGATCATCATCCGACCCGCCGCGTGGATCGAGCAGCGTTTCCACCGCCGCGTGAATCGCCGAGATGGGCGTTTTCAATTCGTGCGAGACGTTGGCCACGAACTGCCGCCGTACCTGTTCCAGTTCGTGAATCCGCGTCACGTCGTGGACCACGATCACCGCCCCGGCGCTGGTGCCGGTCGTTTCCCGCAGCGGAGCGCCGTGGGCCTGCAGGTGGCGCTGGCGTCCGCCGGTTCGCACGCTCAGGTCGCGCTCGATCGGTTTGTCGCTGGCCAGGGTGTCGGTGACCAGTTCCTGCAGTTCGCTGTGCCGGGCGACCTCAAAAATGCGCCGGCCGACGATCGCCTGCGCGTCGAGTTGGAACAGGTCCGCCGCCGCGTCGTTCATCGTCAGCACGCGTTCTTCGGCGTCGACGGCGAACACGCCTTCGATCATGCTCGCCAGCACCGTCTGGCGTTCGGTGGATTCCCGTGTGATGGTGCGGATTTTCTCGTCGAGTTGCCGGGCCATGCCGTTGAGTGATTCGGCCAGGTCGCTGATCTCGCGGACATCCGACATGGGCAGTCCGCCGCTGAGGTCGCCGGCGGCGAAGCGGTAGGCGCCCCGCTGCAGTCGCCGCAGCGGTCCGCTGATGTACCGGGTGAACACGAGGATCGTCACGAGGCCCGCCAGCACCACCAGCACCGCGCCGCCGATCGCGATCCGCCGCCGCACGCTGCCCAGCGCCGCTTCCATGTTCGCCGTGCTCATCGCCGTGCGCACCACCGCCAGCGGTTGATCACCCTCGCCGACCAGCTTCATCGCCACGTACTTCATCCGCTGTTCGAGCGTGTCGCTGAATCGGGTGTTGCGCCCTTCGCCGCGGGCCATGGCCTCGATCACTTCCGGGCGGCGGGCGTGGTTGTCCATCCCCCGGGCATCTTCATGCGTATCGCCCAGCACCCGTCCGTCCGGGGCGATCACCGTGATCCGGGCCCCCGCTTCGTCCGCCAGGGCATTGCACAACTCGGCGACGGCGTGGTCGTCCGCCCGTTCGAGCATCGGCCGAACCTGACGCGCGATCAGGTGGGCCTTGCTCGTCAGTTCGCGGTCGACGTGATGTTCAAAGAACGTTCCGACCGAGCGGCCCGCCAAGTAGGCCACCACCAGCGTGCTCAGAGCAATGACGACGATATAGCCGGGCGCGACTTTCCAGATCAGGCGGCGACCCATCAGCCTAGCTGTCCTCCAGCCGGTACCCCACGCCCCGCACCGTCTCGATCAGTTGACCGGCCGAACCCAGCTTACGCCGTAACGACACGATGTGCACGTCCACCGAACGATCCGTCACCGCGACGTTGGCCCCCTGCACTTCCGAGACGATCTGGCTGCGGGTGAACACGCGCCCCGGCCGGCGCATCAGCAACTGCAAGATGCCGAATTCCGTCCGCGTCAGCGAGACCGCCTTGTCTTCCACCCGCACCTCGTAGCGGCCCGGGTCCACCATCAGCGTTCCCACCCGCAACGGTTCATCTTCCTCGCCCGTCCCGTCCGTTCCGCCCCGTCGCCGCAGCACCGCCTTGATCCGCGCGATCAGCACCCGTGGGCTGAACGGCTTGGTGATGTAATCATCGGCGCCCAGTTCCAGCCCCGTCACCACGTCCGCCTCTTCGCCCTTGGCGGTGAGCATCACGATCGGCAGATCGCGCGTCGCTTCGTCCGACCGCAAAGCCCGGCAGACTTCCAGCCCGTCGATGCCCGGCAGCATCAGATCCAGCAGCACCATGTCCGGCCGCTTCTTGCGGATTGACTTAAGCGCCTCTTCGCCCCGCGTGGCCGCGGCGACGTTGTAGCCTTCGCGCTCCAGGTTGTAGTGCAGCAGGTCCTGCAGGTCCTGCTCGTCTTCGACGACCATGATCGTCGCGCGGGTGGCGGCGGCGTCTGAAGACAGGGCATGGGTGCGGCGGGCCCGGGCGGGCGACGGTTTGGACGCGTTCATCATGGCGGGCTCACGCGGAATGTCGGTGAACTTCCGTACGGGTTTGGCCAGTGGACGCGTCATGATGATCTAACCGGTTTCAGATTCCGTTAAGAATATATTACTTTTTAGAAAAGGCGACCAGGCCCGTTTATGCCTGATCGCCCCTGAAAAGATGATGGTCCGGTGAGTAATCGCGGTTTGCGCCGCGTTATCGGCCCTTTCCGTTAGAAAAGCAGTTGCATCTGCGCCCGCAAGGCGAGTTGACCGTCCTGGTCCACCTCGTCCGCCCGCAGGCCCAATCCGTCGCTGACCCCGAATGCCGCGCCCGCCCCACCCAGCGACTGGAAGGCGTAAACCAGATCCGCCGTGAACTTTGCCCCGTGCTTGTGCACGTAGTAGTTGAACCCCACCGTCAGCAGGTTCGGGTCGTCTTCCTGGCTCACCCCGCCCACCGCCGGCAGCACCTGGTCGTCGATCAGCAGATGCTCGTAGCGCACGAACGGCTCCAGCGTGTCGGGGATGACCATGTAGCCGGCCTGAATCACGAAGCCGTAGTGATTCAGATCCTCCGGCTGACCGCTGACGAACAGGACGCCGGCGTTGTTCGGCGCTTCGGTGTGCATGCCCATCACCGCCGCGTACACACCAAGGCCAAGGATCTCCAGCGAACCGTCAACCGTCCACAGCACCACGTCATCGGCAAGGTTCGGCGCGCCCGGCGGAATGAGCGACGTGGCATCGAAGCCCGTTTCCGTTTTCTGGTAATGCAACGCCGCGCCCACGAACAGGCCCATCTGATCGCCCGACCCGGCGCTGGTGTCTTTCCACTGGCCCCAGTCGCCGGCGAGCTTCACGTCCAGCCTTGCCGTCAAAGCGAAATCCACGTCCGCCGCGTTCCAGTCCGCCCCCGCGCCGCCCGCGGCGACCGTTTCCTCACCCGACCCGGCGCCGTCGGTCAGCGCCGCGGCCAGCTTCACCGCTTCGCAGGGCTGCCACCGCACCACCAGGCCTTCCACGAAGCCCGCGGTGAACGATTCGTTGACCAGCGATCGCTCGACCGTCAATTGCTTCGATGAACTGATCAGCTCTTCCCGCAGGAACGGGGCCTTGGTGCGTCCGCCGGCGAGGGCCAGGTTGTCCGCCAGTTCATAACCGATCAACGCTTCTTCCAGATAGACCTCGTTGTGGTCGCGGGTGCTGGCGAGGGTGATCTTGTAGCTGAGCCTGGGGTCGAAGGCGTGGCCGGCGAACTTCAGCTTCAGCCGCCGGAACTGGAAGCCGGTCATCTGCTCGTCGAAGTTGGCGGCGGTGGTCGCGCCGTCGTCGGCGAAGTTGGCGATGTAACGGACCTGGGCCTGGCCCTTAAGTGTCATCAGGAACCGGCCGTCGGCGCTGGCCAGAAAGAAGTGCTTGCCGTTGTGGCCGGCCAGCAGTTCGCTGTCCAGCAGACTGGCGCGGGTCTCGGCGTCGGCGATCACTTGGCGCACCAGGGCCTTGACCTCCGCCGCCCGGCGCTCGTTGAGCCACGAGCGATTCCGCTCGGCCCGAAGCTCCCTGACCTCGCGGCGCAACAGCGACATCTCGCGCTGCAACGACTCGATCACCGCGTCGCGCGACCGGTCGCCCGGCGCGGTGAGGCCGGCCACAGCCACGGGCGCTTCGGTGCGGGCGGCCTGGACCGACGAGCCGGCATCCGCCCATGCCGGGCCGTGCGATGCGAACATCAGCACTACTGCCGCGAAGATCACCGGCCCCGCGCCGGGCTTGCCGCCCCCGCCCGCTCCGCCGGCCGCCATGGCCGACTCGATTCCAAACCCGGGTTGACCCCACATGCTCCGGTCTCCTTTGCTGAGCGTTCCGTCTTCGAGCGTCCCGTTCCGTGCCGCCGACCCATCGACGGCGGACGCAAATTACTAGCGTTTGGTTAGAGAACCAATAGCGTTTCGTTACCAAACGGTTAATCCTAACCGTTCCCTGATCGTTTACTCACATTCGAAGGGAATGGGGATGAGTCCGAACGCCATCAACATGGCTATAAGTCTAACCCATCAGCGCAGTTAGAAGCACTTGCGCGTTAAAGGACCTCCTGTCATAATGGGTGTGGGCAACACGATCATCAAGACGGGAGGCCACGGAGGGCCAGGATCGCTCGAAGTTTCGCGCACCTCGAGGGCCATTCTCCGATGATGCTCACTCCCGCCGCGTGTTCAGTCGGTTCGAGAAGACGGCCAAGAACTTCTCGGGCATGATCCGGATGGCATTCATCCAACGCCATCGACGCCTGGCGGTACAATGAAACAATGCCTTTTCGGACGGAACCGAAACTGTCCGCCGTGTGCCGAACCAGTTCGCCCGAATCCGCCGCACCACCTGATGACGATCGGATCCGTCCCGGTCGCGGGCTGATGCATTTGATGTGCGCCACGTCGATGGTTCACTGGATTCGGCTGCTTCACCGGTACGGGCCGATCGGTCGCGATGCGTTCGGCCGGGCGATGACGATCAGTGTCCACTCGGCGGCGGGGGTGTTGACGCGGCTCGATCATCGTCTGCGTTTCGTACCGACCCTCGACCGGGTCGAGATCAAGCACCCGCCGGTTTTCATCATCGGCCACTGGCGCAGCGGCACCACCTGGCTGCACGAACTGCTCAGCCGCGATGAACGCTTCGGATACGTGTCCATGTGGCAGGCCCTGGCACCCGAGTCGATCTTCGCCGGCTGGTACCTGCGTTACCTGTTCGGCTGGGCGATTCCGTCGACGCGCCCGATGGACCAGATCGCCCTGGACATGGACGCCCCGTTCGAGGAAGAGGCCGCCATGGCCGTGCTCGGCGACGTATCATACTACCACGGCTTCTACTTCCCGCGCCACGCCATGGCCCACTTCCGCCGGGCGGTGATGTTCGAGGGACTGACTGACGAGGAGCGGGCGCGGTGGCAGCGCGATTTCGTGCGCTACCTCAAATCCATCACCAAGGCCCGCGACGGCCGGCGGCTGGTGCTGAAGAATCCGGCGAACACCGCCCGCATTCGACAACTGCTCGAACTGTTTCCGGAGGCCCGCTTCATTCACATTCAGCGCGATCCGTTCGACGTGTTCGCCTCCACCCTGCGCATGCGCTGCCGAATGGTCGAACGGCTCGGCCTGCAATGCGCCTGGGTCGCGGACATCCGCGAACAGGTGTTCAGTCAGTACCGCACCGTCATGCATCGCTACTTCGACACCCGCGGGCTGATCCCCGCCGGCCACCTCGTCGAACTGCGTTACGAGGATCTGGAGCGCGACCCGCTGGGCCAGTTGCAGGGGATTTACGAGAAACTCGACCTCGGCGACTTCCAGCCCGCCCGGCCGGCGATCGAGCAACACCTCAATGCCCGGCGCGATTACCGCAAGAACACCCATCGCCTCGACGCCGCGACGATCAACCGCATTGGCGAAGAATGGGCGTTCGCCTTCGCACGGCTGGGCTACGGCGCAGGGCAGGTCGCGGTTCCGGGTGGCTGACATCGCGGGGGGCGACCGGCACAAGCGGGGTCGCGCCGGGCGCGCTGGTATTGTGTCTGCACCCAAGATTCGGGAATCGGTTTTGGCCGCGACCCGCGGGGGAGCGCTTCGACACCGCGTTCGCCTACGGCTGGCGGCTGAACTTCCCGCCGAAGATCAACGGCAGACGTGGTACTAGGGCTGGGTGCTGATGAACACATCGATCAGTTGGCCGGGGTACAGGCGGATGCCGGGGTCGCCTTCGACGCGGTAGATCACCTGGACCACGCGGGTGTCGACCAGTTCGATCGGCGAGTTGGCCAGTTGCTGCTTGGGCACGGCCATGGGTTCGATGCGCAGTGGTTCGAGCGGTACGCGCTGGCGGTCGGGCCCGCGGATCATGCCGACCGCCTCGGCGCCTTCGACCAGTTGGCCGGCGTCTTCTTCATCGACCTGGGCCCGCACGTGCAGGGCGCTTAAGTCGCCGACCACCATGGCCGGCGTGGGTGAGCCGACCGCGACAAACTCGCCCGGTTCGACTTCACGGCGCAGCACGATGCCGTCGACCGGCGAGCGCACGGTCATGCGTTCGATGCGCATTTCGATGGCCCGAACGGCGGCGTAGGCTTCTTCGAGCGACGCCTCGGCCACGGCCAGGTCGTACTTCCAGGCGCCGGCGGCGAGGCGGTCGTGTTCGGCCTGGGCCTGGTCGAGCACCGCCTTGGCCGCAAGCATGGCGTTCTTGCGATGGGCCACCTCGGCGCTGCCCGCCGCCCGCTGGGCGTAGACCTGTTGGGCCTGTTCGTATTCCCGCTTGGCGTCATCGTACTTCGCCTGGGCGCGATCGACCGCGGCGACGAGGGGAGCGAGATCCTCGGCGCGTGGCGCGGCCTGGAGCCGATCGAGCCGCGCCCGGGCGATCTTCCCGGCGGCAACGGCGCGCAGCCGCTCGGCCTCCAGGGCGCGGCTGTCCAGGCGGAACAGCGCCTGGTCGTCGGTGACTGAATCGTTGACCTGCACGAACACCTCGGCCACGGTTCCCGGTTCGGCGGGGCCCAGTTCGAGGTTTCGGCTGGCCGCCTCGATGAGTCCGGTGGCCGCGATGCCTCGGGGGAAGGGGTTGATCGACGGTGGACCGGCCGGTTCGATCTCCGGCGGGCGGGTGGTCGTGGTGATGACCACCACCAGCCCGAGTACCAGGCCGCCAATCGCCAACAGAATGCTGAGCCATTTGATCATGATCCGATTCCCGTCTTGGTTGCCGAGTTCGCGAACAGCGTCACCCGCTTTCGTTGGCAGGCTTCGCGGTGGCATGATGCACGCCCACCGCGTCGGCGACGAAGCGGCCGTCTTCCATGAATTCGATGCGGTCGGCGAATTCCTCGGTGCGGGCGTCGTGGGTGACCACGATCACCGCGCAGGCGTGGCCGGCGTGATCGGTGTCCTTGCTGGCCCGTCGGAGCAGTTCCATCACCGCCTGGCCGTTGTCCGCATCGAGGTTGGCGGTCGGCTCATCGCAGACCAGCAGCCGCGGTCGGCCGACCAGGGCCCGGGCCACGCTGACGCGTTGCTGCATTCCGCCGCTGAGTTGGCGAGGCGGATCGTCCAGGCGATCGCCCAGGCCCACATCGCCCAGCGCCCGGGCTGAACGCTTCAGCGCCTCGTCACGCTTCACCCGGCGGATCAGCAGCGGCACGGCCACGTTCTCCAGGGCCGAAAGCTGCGGCACCAGGTGGAACTGTTGGAACACGTAACCGATGTACTGCGCCCGGCGCAGGGCTTTGCGGTCTTCGTTGAGGTTCGTCCAGCGGAAGCCGAACGCTTCGACTTCGCCATTCGACGGGCTGAGCACGCCGGAGATGATGGAGATGAGCGTGGTCTTGCCGCAACCGCTGGGGCCCATGAGCATGACCAGTTCCCCGGCGTTGACGTCGAGGTCGACGCCGCGCAGCGCGTGGACGGCCGCGCGGCCTTCGCCGAACGTCTTGTGCACGCCGCGCAGGCGCACCAGCGGATTATGGTTGGTCATCGGGTTCATGCGAACACCGTCGCCGGATCGAGTCGCAACACCCGCCTCAGCGCCACGAACGCTCCGAGGCTGACGCATAGCAGCATCGGCACCAGCGCCACGACCAGCAGTTGCCAGGGGATGTAGGCGACCAGTTCATCGGCCTGGTTGCGCACGGTGCGGGTGAAGATCGCCGCCAAGCCCACGCCCAGCCCGTAACCGATCAGCCCCACCGTCATCGACTGGACCACCACCATGCCAATCAGCGTGCGCGATCGCGCCCCCATCGCCTTGAGCACCGCGTAATGCGGCAGGTTGTCGTTGGTGAACTGGTTGAACGTGGCCATCGACACCACCAGCCCCACGAACGTGCCCAGCCCGACCATGATCGCGAAGTTCAGCCCGACCGACGTGTCCCGCAGGATGAAGTCGATGTTGCGCCGGCGCATCTGGTCCGCCGTCCAGCCGTGGATCCCCTCGATGCGACTGATGTCGGCTGAGATCTGCCCGATGTCCCAGCCGTCCTTCACCTTCACCAGAATGTAGGTCATGCGTTGTCGACCGAGCGGCACGAAGCGCATCGCGTTCTGGTAGGTGGTGTACATCAGCGCCTTGGACAGCAGGCCCTTCTTGGCGTTGCAGAACCCGACCACCATCGCGCGGCGGTCGTTCAGCCGCAGCGTGTCGCCGACCTGGATGTCCTTCAAACGCCGCCGGCCCTTCTTGTCCAGCAGCACCGCATCGGGGATGCGAAGATCGTCCAGCCGACCGGTGAGCACCTTTGGCGGCTGGCCAATCATCGTCTGACGATCCACCCCCACCACCTGCACCACGGTGAAACGCCCGTCGGGCAGTTGCACGATGGTGTTGAAGAAGAAGAACGGCTCGGCCCACTGCACGCCCGGCACCGCCCGCACCCGGTACAGGTCGCGATCGTTCATCGGCAGGACCATGTCGATGTAGTAGGTGTGTTCCCCGGCGACCCAGATATCGGCCTGGCCGATGTTCTGCAGCGGCCCGGTGGCGCGGATCAGAATGCCCAGGAAAATCGCGCACTGCTGGGTGATCAGCAAGACGGCGAAAGCCAATCCGCACACCAGCACGATGTACTTGAGCTTATCGGCGAACAACATGCGCAGCGCAATGCGATACACGGCGGGCATTCTACCGCATCGGATCAATCGGGGATATGCGGACCGGAACGTTCGAATGCTTTGCGCTTGGCCGTGATGGGACGCTGACGTACAGTATGGGTAACGCGGCGGCGGGTGATGCGTACGGTCTGTCGCCCCGCATGACGGTCAGGGAGATTGCCGGTGCCATTCGTCGGCCGCCAGCCCATCCAATCCGCCCGGCCTGATCTCGTGCGGACCGCCCGCCACTGGGCCGACGCCCACGCCGACCGGCGCGCGTTTGTCATGCTCACCGACGGGCAGACGCCTTCGGAGGAACTGACCTACGGACAACTGGACCGGCGCTGCCGGGCGATCGCCGCCGAATTGCAGTCGCGCGGCCTGGCGGGCGAACGGGCGTTGCTGGTCTATGCGCCGGGGCTGGATTTCATCACCGCCTTCTTCGGCTGCCTGTACGCCGGCATCACCGCCGTGCCCACCTATCCGCCCCGGCGTAACCGCATGGCCGAGCGATTCCGTTCCACCGCCCGCGATGCGGCGCCGCGCATCGCCCTGACCACCGACGCCCTCGCCCAGCGCGCGGCCAATCTCGCCGACGACTTCGACCTGACCTGGCTGGCCACCGACGCAATCCACGAGGACCGGGCCGACCGATGGCACCAACCCGACCTCGCGCCGACCGACCCGGCGATGCTGCAATACACCTCCGGCTCGACCGGTACGCCACGCGGCGTCATCGTCACCCACGACAACCTCGCCCACAACTCCGCGTGCATTGAGCAATCCTTCGGCTCGGCGCCCGACGGCGTGGGCGTCACCTGGCTGCCGCCGTACCACGACATGGGCCTGATCGGGGCGATCCTGCAAACCATTCACGTCGGCGGACCGAGCATCGTGCTGCCGCCCATGTCGGTTCTGTCCCGGCCGCTGCGCTGGTTGCGGGCGATCTCGCAATACCGCGGCACGATCAGCGGCGGGCCGAACTTCATCTACGACCTGTGCGTGCGGAAGATCAGCCCCGAAGATCGGCGGCGGCTCGACCTGTCCTCGTGGAACGTCGCATTCAACGGGGCCGAGCCCATCCGACCCGAAACGCTCGAACGCTTCGCCGAGGCGTTCGCCGACTGCGGTTTCAGGCGTCAAGCGTTTCTGCCGTGTTACGGCCTGGCCGAATCGACCCTGATGGTCACCGGCGCCGGCGGGCGCGAACCGCGCGTCGAATCGTTCGACGATGCCGCCGGCTCGGGCGCCGGGCGTCGGCTGGTTTCCTGCGGACCACCGATACCGGACCATCGGGTGCTGATTGTCGATCCCCACACCCACGAAACGCTGCCGGACGGGCGGATCGGGGAAATCTGGACCGCCGGCCCGAGCGTCGCCGCCGGATACTTCAACAAGCCGCACGATTCGCAAAGCGCGTTCGAATCGCGCCTGGCGGACGGCGATGGCCCGTTCCTGCGCACCGGCGACCTGGGCCTGATGCGTGACGGCGAACTGTTCTGCACCGGTCGGCTGAAGGATCTGATCATCGTGCGCGGGGTGAACCATTATCCCCACGACATCGAGCAGACCGCCCGCAACAGCCACAACTTACTGGCCGGGGGCGACGGCGCGGCGTTCAGCGCCGACATCGACGGCGCCCAGCGCATCGTGCTGGTCCACGAAGTCGAGCGGAACGGCCACGATGATTTCAGTGAGGTGATCGACGCGATCACCCGCGCCGTGGCCGAACGGCATGATCTGGCGCTCGACGGCGTGGTGCTCGTCCGCGGGCGCACCGTGCCGCGCACCACCAGCGGCAAGGTGCAGCGCCGGGCCTGCGCCCGTTTGCTGGCCGACGATGAATTGAACGTGATCGCCCAGCGGTTGAACTGGCCCGCCGGGCCGACCGGGGCGGCGTCCAAGCCCGCGCAGGCCGGCGCCGCGCTCGATCTGGTGATGGGTCACGCGCGCGAGCTGGCCGGACCGGCCGCCGGGCGCATCGACCCCGACACGCCGCTGGCGGCGCTGGGCCTCGACTCGCTGCAACGGCTGGAACTGGTGGCGCTATTGGAAAAGACGCTCGACGCGCCCGTGCCCGACGAAGCGGTCGCCGAGGCGTACACCTGCGGCGACCTGGCCCGAGCGGTCGAGCGGCACCTGTCCGACGCCCGCCGACGCACCGCGCGGCGCAACGGCAGGGTTCCGCCTGAGCACTACCGCATCGAGCGCTTCGCCGAGTACGGCTCACTGCAGCGCCACCTGGGCGCGATGGGCCAGGCCAATCCCTACTTCCGCGTGCACGAGGGTCTTACCGAGAAGCGGCAGATCATCGACGGCCAGGCGATGATCAACTTCTGCAGTTACGACTACCTCGGCCTGGCCCATTGCGAACCGGTCATCGAGGCCGCCAAGCAAGCGATTGATCGCTACGGCACCAGCAGCAACGCCAGTCGCCTGGTGTTCGGCGAGAAGACCGTGCATGGCGAACTGGAGCGCGAGCTGGCCGAACACTACGGCGTGGACGCGGCGCTTGCCTTCGTCAGCGGCCACGCCACGAACGTCACCACGATCGGCCACCTGCTCGACCAGCGCGACCTGGTCGTCCACGACGCCCTGGCCCACAACAGCATCATCCAGGGCGCGATGCTCTCGGGCGCGGCGCGGCGGACATTCGCCCATAACGATTACCGGGCGCTCGATGAAATGCTCACCGCGGTGCGCCGGCAGTATCGCCGCGTGCTGATCGCGATTGAGGGCGTGTACTCGATGGACGGCGACATGCCCGACCTGCCGCGCTTTGTCGAACTCAAGCATCGCCACCATGCTCTGCTGCTGGTCGACGAAGCCCACGCCATGGGCACGGTTGGTCAAACCGGGCGAGGCTCGGCGGAGCAATTCGGCATCGATTCGCGCGAGGTGGACATCTGGATGGGCACGCTGAGCAAGGCGCTGGGCAGTTGCGGCGGTTACATCGCCGGCTCCGAGGCGCTGGTCGAATACCTGAAATACACCGCCCCGGGATTCGTGTACAGCGTGGGCATGTCGCCGCCGAACGCCGCCGCCGCGTGTGCGGCCCTGCGCCTGTTGCACGCCGAACCGCAGCGCGTGGCGACGCTGTCCGAGCGGTTCGGGTTGTTCCGCCGCCTGGCCGTCGAGCGCCGGCTCGACATCGGCACGCCGGTTGACACGCCGGTCGTGCCGGTGATGGTTGGCCGTTCGCTGACCGCGTTGCGATTGACCGCTGCCCTGGCCGAGCGGGGCATCAACGTTTCGCCGATTCTCCATCCCGCCGTGCCCGAACACGCCGCGCGGCTTCGGTTCTTTGTCACCGTCGACCACACGCCCGGGCAAATCGCCGAGACGGTCGACGCCGTCGCCGAGAGCCTTGCCGCCGTCACCGCCGACGCCAACGCACCGACACCATGACCCGTCCAGCCGTCCGGCCCGTCCAATCCCGATCCGACCGCCGCCGCTTCATTCACCTGCCCTGGCGGCTGTATCGCGATGATCCCCACTGGACCCCGCCGATTCTGGCCAGCCATCGCCAGTTGCTCGGCTATGCGTCGCATCCGTTCTACGACCAGGCCGAGGCGCAGACGTTTATCGCTGAGCGCGATGGGCGCATCACCGGACGGATCAGCGCGATCGTCAACCGTGCCCACAACCACACGCACAACGAACAGCGCGGGTTCTTTGGGTTCTTCGAGTGCGAGGAGGATGTCGACAGCGCCCGCGCCTTGTTCGACGCCGGCGAGCGCTGGCTGGCCGAGCGCGGGCAGACCGCCGTGCGCGGGCCGGTGAATCCCAGTCAGAATTACGAGTGCGGCCTGCTGGTTGAAGGTTTCGACTCGCCGTCGGCGTTCATGATGCCCTACCACAAGCCGTACTACCGGCAACTGGTCGAAGCGTGCGGCTACGCGGGGGCACAGAACCTTCTGGCGTTCACCGGGCACATCGACATGCTGCCCGGACTGATCGAGAAGTACGGCGAGCCGGTGCGCCGCGCCCTCGATACGCCGAACCTGATGATTCGCCCGCTGGATCGGCGGCACTTCCTGCGCGACGTGATGACCTACCTGGAAATCTACAACCGTTCGCTGGAGCACACGTGGGGGTTCGTGCCGCTGTCGGCATCGGAGGTCCGCCACATCGCCCGCGATCTGCGACACCTGATCGTACCCGAGTTCACCGCCTACGCCGAGGTCGACGGCAAAACGATCGGCGCGCTGTTCTACATCCTCGATTACAACCCGCTGATCCGGCGGATCGACGGTCGGCTGTTGCCGTTCGGGTTTCTCTCGCTGCTCGGCCGGCGGCGGAAGCTGACCAACCTGCGGGCGCTGGCGACGACGGTCATGCCCGATTACCAGCGCACGGGGCTGGTGCTGCTGATGATGAGCAGCCTGGCTCAGCCGGCGGTCGACTGGGGCATCCGGACGGCGGAGTTTTCGTGGGTGCTCGAATCGAACGGCCTGGCCTGCGGCAGCCTCCGCCGGGCCGGACTCGACATCACCAGAACCTGGCGGATATACGACAAGCCCATCTGATCGGCCCCACCGCGCTTACCGCTTCGTCAGCCCGACGCCCAGCGCCGGCAGGTGATCGGTCGCGGTGGCCGGGCGGTATTCGAACAGCACGAACCCATCGCCGCCCGCTTCGCGGATCGCCATGATCTGCTCAGCGGTTTCGACCGGATCGAGTTGCGAATGCGACGCGGTCACCCCCACACCCGGATACAGCCGAATGCGCCGGCCGATCTGTGTGCGCTGCTGCTTCGTCCAGTGGGCCTGCTGATCGACGCTCGGGGTGTAGTTCATCGGACAGATGAAATCCAGCCAGCCGCGCCGGACCCATCGCACCCAGTCCTGTCCGACGTTCCAGCGACAGCGAGGATACTCGGCGAACACCGCGGCCGACACCTTCACATCCGGCCGAATGCGATGCGCTTCGGTGCTTACCGCTTCGACCAGCCGACTGATCTGGTCCTGCCGCCACTGCGCAAAACGATCGGCGAGCGGTCCGTCGATCACATCACCCGGCCAGCGCCGAACGGTCATCCCGGCGTCTCGCTCGAAGCGATGCCGCGCTCCGCTCGAATAGTCCGCCCGCGCCCCCGGATAGCGGATGTAGTCGAAGTGAATACCCGCCACGTCGTACTTCCGCACGATTTCGAGCATCGAATTGCGCTCCAGCGCGAAGTTGTCCGGATGCGACGGGCTCAACCACGGCAGTTCGTTGCCCTGCCGATCGGCCTGGAGCCGACCTTCCCGCCGCATCCGCGCCACGAAATCCGCCGGCGCCCCGCTCAGGTTGTAATTGACCTTCCAGACGTGCACCTCGATGCCGTGCGCCCGGCAGGCGGCGAGGCAGTCGCGCAGGTAGTCGGCCCGTTCGGGTAAATCGGGCGCCGCGGGCAAGTGATCGGACGGGTAATACGCCCGGCCGCCCCACAGCATGTTCACGAACAACACGTTGATTCCGCAGTCGGCCAGATGCTCGGCCGCCCGGTTCCACGACCAGCCCTTCACCCCCGCCGCATCGTGACACCACACGCCGCGAACGTCCGTGTCCCACGTCGCAAACGCGAGCATCATGGCGCGTTGCGCCTCGTCGCGGGCCCGGTCGGTCCAGGTCAGCACGCGCTGGAGATCGAGTGGGCCCCCCGCCGCCAGGTGTGCCCGGGCCAGGGCGATCGACTGGCCCGCCTCGTCGAGTTTCGCTTCTGCTTCGGCCAGCCGCCCAGCGGGAACCGAGGCGCGGGCGCGATCGAGGTGTGCCGCCGCCGCGCCCCCGGTGATCGGTTCAGCGGCGCGCTCGACCGCGGCTTCGGCCAGCGCCGGCCCGAGCGCCGGCGCCAGCGCCGCAATCGACGTCACAAGGAACCGGCGCTTGGCATCGTCATCGCCGGCGGTCAGCACGTGCGTCATCCACTGCCCGCGCCCCGAGCGCAGCACCGCCGGGTCACCCCCGCGGCCGGCCGCATTCACCCAGCGCGCGATCACCGCCGTGCCTTCCTCCAGCGGCGCCGCCTGCTGCATGTTCCACGAATCCTGCCGGAATTGACGGTCATGGTCGGCGAACCGAACGTAAGACAGCTCGCCGTCGTGCTTCGCTTTACGCCAGCCGACGAGCTTCATGCCCATCGCCTCGGCGAGGCGCGCGGGAATGCTGTAGAACGCCATCACCTTCCCGCCGGTGTCGATGAAGCGAATCGTCCGCTCGACTTCCTCTGGCGACATGTGCGGGTTGTGGGGGAAGATGGCGACCGACGCCCCGGACAGGCCCCCGGCTTCAACGTCGGTATCGTTGATGACCACAAACCTCACGCCGGCTTGTGTCAGCAGATCGGTCACGCGGCGGCAATACTGTTTGACCGAGCGGGCCTCGGCGGGATCGGCCGACGACCGATCGCCGAACACCACGCGCACCGGTGCGGTGCGGGCGGCAATATCGTCGACGGCGACGGTCACGCGGCCGGTCGTACCGGGTTGTTTCCAGAACGACAGGCGCACACCGGTGATGTTCGACCAGCCGGCGGGATCGTCTTCGGGGGCGAAGTCGTGGCGGTCGAGGGTGATCGGTTGCCACTGGTCGCCGTCGACGGCGAACCAGCCGCCGTACCACCCCCCGCCGGACTGGAAGTAAATCGTACCGCTGCGGATCGCCTCGGGCCGATCGGTATGGACGGATAACGTGATGCGGCCAGCGGCGCTGAGGTCGAGTTTGATCTTGCGGTCGTAACAGGCGCGGTCTTCGAGTTTCCCGAGGTCGGCGCGGATGACGGCGACGGTCCCGCCGCCGGCGCTGCGGCGCATGAGGGTGATCGGCGGGCTCGGCGCCACCGGCCGCCAGGCCGACCGGGCCGCGGCGACGGACCGGTAATCGAACGATTCGATGTCGATGCGGTCGGTGGCGAACGCCGAGCCGGCAAGGATGAGCAGGGCGGCGGCGATCATCGCACAACGCATGGGGGTGATTCCGGATCGGGACCGGGAACATGATAACGCGCCGGGCCGATAACTTCGGCAGGATTCGGTTCGTGCGGGCAGTTTCCGATCAAGTGGCGCATCCGGATGGCCGATGCATCGCGACAGGAGAACCGGTTTGGGGTGGGGGGTGTCCGATGGGGTTCGGACGGCCGTCGGAACAGGTTCGCACGCCCCACCGACCGGGGGCGATGTCGGAGTGGACATGCGGATTGTCGCGCTCATTCTCGTGGTGATCGGCGCTCACATGGGCTATCGCGGCGCGGTGATCCTGGGCGGGGCACTGCAAGATGGCGGGAACCTGTCCAGCGGCCCCGAGGGTTTGATGTACCTGCTGCTGGCGGCGGTGCTGCTGCTGGCCGCGTCGCTGGTGCGGCGGTTGGAGTTGTTCACCACCACGCCCGCGCGCACCGTGAACATGCACGAACACAACCACGTGGCTCCGCCCGAGGAGGCAATCCCGGCAACGGCCGGTGGCCCGACGGCACGCAGCTTCAGCGGAATCACGTCACCCGCGCCCCGCCCGCCCGCATCGGCTTCCGCCGGCCATTCCGGCCGGACGATCCTTGTCGATTTCGATCTGCAGCGCGTGCGCCACAACCACTGGGAGTCGAAGGGCCGCTCGGCGACCGACGAGGAAGTTCGGGTGTGGCTGATGTCCGTGGGCTTCATCCCCACGCCGGACGGCTGGCTGGGTGACGAGGCGAATCTCCAGCAGTTCGGGCGCGATGAGATCATCCGCTGCCGCTCGATCGCGCGGTCGAACAACCAGCTCGAGGAAACCCGCCGCCGCCAGGTTGAGCAGGTCATGCGCCAACGCGCCGCTGAGTCGGCCGGCTCGTCGCCCCGTCCCCGGTCCTGATGCCATACGCCATTTGAAACCCCCGGCTCCCGCTGCGATGAACCGGGCGGAGCTGATCGCCGCGTCGATTCATGATCGTCGGTGTTGTTGGCCCCGCCGGGGCGATGGTATCATGTGCCAACAGCACGCAGGGACGCATTGGGCGATGCCCGGCCCTGGCACGTCATCGAGGAGCATCTCATGGCCGACAAACTGAATCCCATGCCGATGGGCGAGAACGAACCGGAAGAAGCGATTCCGCTGGACGAGGAAGACCTGGTGGCCGAGGAGGCCGAAGCGGTCGAAGAGGAGGAGCTGTCGGCGATCGACCTGGAAGAGGACGAGCAGGCCGAATCATCACCGGCGCAGATCATGGCCTTCGGATCGAAGCAGCACCACGATGAGCAGTGGTCGCGCACGCCCAACGTCACCGGCAAAGGCGCGATCCACGTCAAGACCTTCCACGCCAAACTGCGCGAAGACGCCCTGGCGTTCCTCGATCAGCAGATCAACGAGTGGCTGGACAATCACCCGGAGTACGAGGTGAAGTTCGTGACCACCACGATCGGCGAGCTGAAAGGCAAACTGGTCGAACCGGCCCTGTTCGTGAACGTGTGGGTGTGAGGCGGATTCAGGGCGCAGCGTTCGGGGTTCAGGCCCAAGACGGCTGGCGCAGTAGCGATCCACGTCGGTTATCATGGCCGCCCTGGGCGAATCGCCGACCGAGATCACCATCGAACAGCGTGTGCGGTATTGTCTTGCCACGCATTTCAACTGGAATCGTAAGCCGGGGCTTGTGCAATGGATCGTGGCGCTTCATCACACCATCGCACTGGTGATCGGTGACGGTCCGGCCGTCGCGGCGGCACATCACGGCGATGCGATTGTAGCCGTACCAGGAGTTGTCGATGGCCAGGGCCACCACCGCCTGATCGAGGGTATCGGGAATCGGCCCTGCCGCCGTCGAAAAACTGATCCCGCCAGCGATACAGCGTCTGCTTGCTGACGCCGACGCGTCGGGCGATCTTCACCGCCGACTCATCATCACGTCGCAGCAGCGACATGACCGCTTCCATCCGTTGTTCGACATTCCGTGTGGATCGTTCGGGCATCGGGCACAACTCGTGCATGTCCCGGCTTTGCGTCTGACCTGATCATTCTTTGCCCCGTCGACGTCTTCGCCCACCGATCAGGTGGCGATGGGGCAAGGCATGCAGCCAAAACTCTCACATCGCTGATTCCAGAGCACGGTGATCCGCCTCGATGGTCCCCTTTGCCGTCCTGCCCAGCGATAAAGTAGAATGTCCCCTTTTCTGTGGTCTGGTCCGATTACCCGTCTTTGCCGTCTTGCTTGCTCGCGGATTGCGGGGCGGTCTTCTTCCGGGTCGTCTTGGCCTTTGACGACTTCCCGGTGGTGCTCTTCTTCGCGTCGTCGGGCTTGTCGTCGGCGTCGGGCTGATCGGCGGGAACCTCGACGAGCTTGGCTTCGTCGAGCAGTTTCTCGATGGCCTTCTGTTCGCGGAGCTGGATGTAGAGCTGATCGAGCTGTCCGCTGCGGGCCATTTCCTCGCGCATCCGCTCAGGGCGCTGACCGCGCTGCATGGCCATCTGGGCCACCCGGCCGTTCACTTCCGCTTCGCTGACCTCGATGTCGAACTTGTGGGCGATCTTGTCGAGGATGAAGAACTGCTTGAGTTCGCGCTGGGCGTCGTCGCGGCTGGCGGAGCGAAGCTCGGCGAGGTTTTCCTCGATATCCTGTTCGCTCATGCCGCGGTAGAGCATTTCGATGCGGCGGCGCTGGAGGGTTCGCTCGGCCTGCTTGTCGCTGAGCTTTTCGGGCAACTCGAGATCGACCTTGTCCAGCAGGGCGTCGAGCACCTGCTGTTGCATGTTCTGCTGCTGCTCGGCGGCGGCGCGCTGTTCGAGGTTGGTGTGAATCTGCCCGCGGAGTTCGTCTTCGGTTTCGAAGCCGGCCATTTCGAGCAGCTTGTCCAGCGGCATCGGTTCCATGCGCTCGGCGCTGCTGATCCTGATTTCGATCGCGAGTTTCTTGCCGCGCAGGGCTTCGTTTTCGTGCTGCTCGGGGCCGGTCGCTTCGAGGTTCACCGTGTCGCCCGGCTTAACGCCGGCGAGCTTGTGACCGAGGTCTTCGACGAGAATGCCGGCGACCACGCCCTTGAACTTGCGGCTTTCGCCGGGCACGTAGATCGTTTGCGCGGGGTGCGAAGCGGCCGTCTCGCCGTCTTCCGTCCGCACCTCCACGTCGGCGGTGAGGTAATCGCCCGGCTCGACGTCGCCTTCGATCTTCTTCGGCTGGCCCTGCATTTCGCGGTAGCGGTCGATTTCCGCGTCGACCTGTTCATCGGTGATCTCGTAGGCCTTCTTCTCGACTTTCAGATCCTTCAGGTCGGGCAGCTCGAATTCGGGCACGACCTCGATGTCCACTTCGAACTTGAGCGCGCCTTCCTCGGGCAGCTCGATGTTCTCCACGTCCTTGATGTCCGGCTCGCCGAGCACGCGGAAGTCGTTTTCCTCGATCACCTGCGAATAGCTTTCGCCCATGACCTGGCTTTTGACTTCGTCGCGGACTTCCTTGCCAAAGCGTTTTTCGATCAGGCGCAGCGGGGCGCGTCCACGGCGGAAGCCGGGAATGACGGCCTCGGCCTGGAGTCCCTCGTAGTTCTCGCGGATTTTGTCGGCGATGCGGAACGGAGGCACTTCGATTTCGATGTGCTTCCGGGCCGGGCCGGCGTCTTCGATCTTCACGTCCTGTTCGAGTTTTTCTTCGGCCTGGTCGTGGTCGTGGTTTTCATCGGCCATGGTGCGGTCTCCGGTGTGGCGCAAAGCGCGAGCCAAAGGCCGCACGCGTTTAGGTCGGGGCTTTCCGACGCGTTCGGGTGCGTCGGAACCCGGCCGGGGGCGTGCGGCCTTGGGGGGTGATTGAACTCCGCCGACCGACGCCTGGCTCCGCTGCGGATTTGCGGGCCGATACCTCGGCGGATGCTTTTCGAACGGTAACAGTGTAGCGGGAGGGGGCGGGAAGGCAAGAGCGGCGAGCGGGGCCGGGGGTTCAGGGCATGGCCGCTGAAGCGGCCATGCCTTGGGAAATTGTCGATTCATCCGTTAACGGCGTGGCGTTGGGCTGTTATCATCAGGGCGGAGCAATCAGCGGATCATTTCCATGGACGATGATCGTCGACCGTTCAGTTTCAAGGGGCGATTGCGGAGCGTGCGGTGCGCCCTGCGCGGGATGGGGCTGATGCTGGTCACGCAGCACAACGCCTGGGTTCACGTGGCGGCGACGGTGTCGGCGGTGGTGGCGGGGTTCGCGTTCGGGATCACGGTGGGCGAGTGGTGCTGGATCATCGCGGCGACGGTGGCGGTGTGGACGGCTGAGGCGCTGAACACGGCGCTGGAGTTACTGTGCGACGTGGCGGCGCCGGAGTTTCACCCCCTGGTGGAGAAGGCGAAGGACGTGGCGGCGGGGGCGGTGCTGATCGCGGCGATCGGGGCGGTGGTGATTGCGGTGCTGGTGTTCGGACCGCACGTGCGCGGCATCACGCTCGGGGTGCCCGAGTTGTGAAGTTCATCGAATCGATCACTCCAGATTGAAAGGGATACGACGATGGCGGATCACGTTTACAAACTGATCGAACTGACCGGTTCTTCACAAACGACGATGGAAGACGCGGTGAACCACGCGGTGGCCAAGGCATCGAAGACGCTTCGGCAGATGCGATGGTTCGAAGTCACCGACATTCGCGGCCACATCGACGAAGGCAAAGTCGCCCACTGGCAGGTGACGGTGAAGATCGGCTTCACGCTGGAAGACTGATCTGAGATTTGAGATTGCAGCTTTCACCGATCCCAGCGGCGGCGCCTCACTGAGGTGCTGAACCTCGGATACTCCGGCTCGGGAGGCCACCATGGTCACGCTGATTCTTCGCGGCTTGTTCATTCTCGCCTGCGCGGCGGTGGCGGGGCTTTACGCGGTGTCGCTGGTCAAGGACGAGGGATTCACCTTCGCCCAGGCGGCGATCATCACGGCGGTGGCGGTGGGCATCGGCGCGATGGTGATCGCCATCGACTGGTTCACGCCGCGCAAAAAACTGTCGGCGGTGTCGGGGGTGTTTCTCGGCCTGATCGTGGGGATGCTGGCGACGTACGCGCTGTCGTTCATCGTCGATTACGTGGCGGTGGTGTTTCCCAATACTTCCTCGGTCCTGGTGCAGGGCGTGAAGGTGTTCGTGGGCGTGGCCAGCGTGTTCGTGGCCACCACGCTGATCGTGCAGACGAAGGACGACTTCCGCTTCGTGATTCCGTACGTGGAATTCGCCAAGCAGATTCGGGGCCATCGGCCGATGGTGCTGGACACGTCGGCGGTGATCGACGGACGCATCCTCGACGTCGCCGAAACGCGGATTCTTCAAGGCCTGATCGTCGTGCCCAAATTCGTGCTCAACGAGATGCAGACCATCGCCGACTCGAACGACCGCATCAAGCGCGCCCGGGGCCGCCGGGGACTGGACATCGTCGGAAAACTCCAGAACCACCCGCAGGTCGACGTGGTCATCGAAGACGCCGACGCCGAGGGCGCCACGGTCGATCAGAAACTCGTCGCGCTGTCGGACGATATGCATGCCCGGCTGATCACCACCGACTACAACCTCAGCAAGATCGCCCAATTGCGCGGCGTGGACGTGATCAATCTGAACGACCTGGCCGACGCCATGCGCCCCGTCGTGCTGCCGGGCGAGGCACTGAGCGTGCAGATCATCAAACCCGGCGAAAGCCCGGGCCAGGGCGTGGGCTACATGGACGACGGCACGATGGTCGTGGTTGAGCAGGGCCGCGACCGCATCGGGCAGCACGTGCAACTGACCGTGACCAGCGTGCTGCAGACCTCGGCCGGACGGATGATCTTCGGCCGATTGGACGCCAACAACACCTCGCCGCCGGAGCACGTCCGCAGCCGCACCACGGCGCGCAAGCAATAGGACGATGCAGGGGGTCTTGCCCCGACGCGCTGCCGGTCGTAATCTGACCTCGCACACCCGTCACCGGAGTCGACCATGAAACCGATGCACTACGCACTGTCCGCCGCGGCGATGACGCTGGTCGTGGCCCTGGCGATCGCCCAGGACCAGGCCGCCGACGGTGAGAAGTCTTCCGAACAGTCCGCCGAGCGCGTGCTCAACGAACTGCTCCAACGCCGGGCGGAGAATCCGCTGATCGAACCGGCCCGCCCCGCCCCCGGCAGGGCCGGCGCGGCGGATGCGGCGCGCCTGGGCAAGGCCATGGGCACTGCGCCGGGCGCCAAGCCGGTCCAACTGAAACGCGAAGGATCATTCATCGTGATGCGGCGTGGCCGGCTGGTGCGAGGCGAAGGCGGCCTGTCGCCGTGGCTGTTCGTCTTCGAGGCCGACTCGGACGGCCTGGCCGACCCGCCGATGTACCTGTCGCCCTGCCGCGCCCTGGAAGACCTCGAAGCCACCGTCGCCGAGACCGGCGACCGCGTCGTGTTCACCGTCAGCGGGCAGGTCTACGTCTATCGCCAGGCCAACTACCTGCTGGTGACCCTGTGGAAACTCGCTCCCCGCCGCGGCAACCTCGAGCCGTAGACCGCACGGCGCGCACGCCGCCAGATGTTTTTCTGGGGTGCGTTCGGGCTATTCGTTGCGCAGCGCGCCGATCATCGGGCGGCGCAGGGCCAGGCGCACGGCAATGATGGTCCACATCGCGGCGCTGGCCACAATCAAACCGATCGACCAGGCGATGGCGGCATAGGAGGTGTTCGATCCCGGACTGCTCGTGGCCGGGTAAACCGCCAGCAGCGCCGCGATCGTGCCGATGGCGATGCCCGCCGCACCCAGCGACAGGTGTTCGCCCAGCACCATCCGCCCGACCGCCCGGCGGGTGAACCCCACCGCCCGCAGCAGGGCCAGTTCGCCTTCCCGCTCGATCACGTTCCGCCCCACCACCACGCCCAGCCCCGCGCTGCCCAGCACCACCCCCAGCGCCCCCAGCGCCTGGAAGATTGCCAGGTAAGTGTTCTCCACCGCCGCGAACGACGCCAGCCGCCGGGCCGCCGGCATCACTGCCAGTCCCTCGGCGCTCAGCGCCCGCGACAGGCGTTGCGACAATCGTGCGGCTCGATTGTCGGGCGCGTCGATCAACATGACCCGATAGCCGGCCGTGTTCGCGAAGCGCCGATCGAACGCCGCCCGGTCGATCAGCAGGCCGCCCTGAAAAATCGAGTTGGCGATCACGCCGACAATCTTCACCTCGAACGTTTCACCGCGGGCATCGGTGTAGGCGATCGCGTCCCCCACGTCCAGACCCAGGCCCCAGACCACCGTCGCCTCGTCACCGATCGCCGGAACCACGTCATTGCCGCCCGCATCGTCGAGCATCTTCCAGCCGCGTTCGAGCGTGGCTTCGTCGATCGCGCGGGTGAAGGTGAAGGCCCCGCGCTTCGCCAGCGCCTCCGGCCGCACGCCCAGCAGGCGCGGCCGCTGGGCGCGGGCAAGGTTGAAGCAACTGGCGTCATCGCCCTCCCGCAGGCGCAGGTTCACCACCGACGCGCCCTCGAACTGTTCATCGCCGAGCGCATAGGTCTGTCTTCCCCGCGTTGTGTTCAGATCGCCGAGCACGGGCATGGTCGACTCGGCGTACAGCGCGAAGCCCCCCGTGCCCGAATCGCGGCGGTCGGCGTGGCGGGTCACGTCGTGGCGGTTGGCCCCGATGGCGATCACGAGGAAAACGCCGGTCGCCATCATCATCACGGTGGCCAGGCTTCGTCCCGGCCGGCGGGCCATGCCGTGCAAGGCCAGTTGTCCAATGCGGCGCAGGGGCGCGTGGGATCGGCGGTTCATGCGACCGAGCATCCACCTTGCCCCGGCGAAGGCGCCGACCAGCACCAGCGTGCCGCCGGCAAAGAACGCCGCAGCCTGCGAGGTGTGGCGCAGCGTCGACCAGGCCACGATCGCGATCGCCCCGGCGAAGCAGACGACCATCCATGCCGCGCTGCCCCGCCCCGCGCCGGGCCGCCGCGCCGGGCTTTCGCCCACACCGGCCAGCAACTCGCGCGCCGGGCGCTTTGTCTGCCTTCGCAGCACCCATGCCATGGTTGCCAGCGCCGCGGCCAGCGCCCCCGCCGCCCCGCCAGTCAGCGTGGCGCCCGTCACGTGGAAGTGCAGCGAGGTGGTGTTCACCGCCCCGCGCCACAGCGTCACCAGCGCCCACAGCACGGCGCCGGTGTAACCCAGCCCGGCCGCCGCCCCGATCAGTGTCCCGACGACCGCCACCGCCGCCCCCTCGGCCAGAAACAGCCGCAGCGTGCCCCCCCGGCCGAAACCCACCGCCCGCAGCAGACCCACCTGGCGCACGCGCTGCTCGATCGCAAAGGCGAACAGCAGGCCGGTCAGCACCAGCGCCGCGACGATCAGGAAGAAGCTGAACCCGATGAACAACCCGCCGAACCCGAGCGCCTGCTCGGCCGACCGCGCGGCGGCGCGGCGCACGTCAACCCACGTCAGACCGACCGCCCGCGGATCCAGTTCGCCGCGCAGGGCCGCCGCGGCGTCGTCCACGGTTTGCCGGCCGGGATCGAAGCGGATCGCGGTCAACTCGCCGAACCGGTTGCCCCACAGCCGCTGACCGGTCGCCAGGTTCACAAACGCCTTGGGCGTGCCGCGGTAGTCGTCCCAGTATTGCTCGTCCTTGTCGCGAATGCTGGCAAAGTCGATGGGCACGCCCGCTTCCCACTGGCCGCAGTTTTCCACGTCCGCCAGGCCGGGAAAGTCGGGCATCAGCGCCCGATCGATCGCCGGACCACCCATCGGCAGCACGTGGCGGATGGTGAACGCGGCGGTGCGTTCGGCCAGCGTTCGCCCCGGGCCCATGACCCAGTATCGCATCGAAAGTTCATCGCCCACCGCCGCACCGAGATCGTCCGCCAGCCAGGCATTGATGACAATGCCCGCATCGTCCAGCTCGTCGGTGTGCAGGGCCGGGTCGTTGATCGCCGCGACGAACGAATACGGCGTGGCGCGATCGGCGACGCGTAATTCCTTGGCGAAGTAGGTCAGCACCGGCGTGGTGCGGCCGAAAGCGCGATCCACCGCGTCGGCGATGGGGGGGGCGAGGAAGAGGCGGTCGGTGCGCAGTTCCATCGCCCGTCGGTCGGTCAGGCGCTCGAGGGTCAACCCCGCGTCAGCCAGTCGCCAGTGTTGTTCGAGGGCCTGCTGCGCCGGGTCGGGGGTCAGGCGGCCGCCGTCGGCCCGTCCGACCAGCAGCAGGTTCGCGCGGTCGGGCCGTTCGAGTTGTCGGGCCAGCCAGTCGAGCGGCACGAAGGCGTTGGGCGGTTTGGTGTGCGTCGCCCGCAGGCTGAACCGGCCGAATTGTTCATCGCCGACCACCGCCCCAACGGTCAGCCGTGCGGCGATCGTGGCGTCGACATCCCGGGCCAGCGGCGCTTCGCGCGACAAGGTGCTGAGCTTCTCGAACCGCAGAACGATCTGCTCGCCCGCCGTCACCTTCAGCTCGCGCGCAAGTCGATCATTGAGCACCACCCCCGGGAGGTTGTCAGCGGTCACGGTGGGAGCCGGGGCGAGTTCAGCGAATCGCCCGTCCACGCCGATCACCTGCACATCGTTGCGTCGGACGGACTGATCGGGCTTTGAAGCGGCGCCACGGACGAGCAGCACCGGGGCGGCGCGGGCGTTCAGAGCCTCGGCCAGTTCGTCGGCCAGGGCGGCGCGGAACAGGCGATCCCCGCCAACCAGGGCAACGTCGGCGGCGCCGATGCGGGCCATCGCGGCGCGGCGAAGGCTGTGGCGAACGCTGTCGCCCACGGCCAGGGCGCCGACGAGCACGGCGGTGGCCGCGGCCGCCCCGATCGCCACCGCCAGGTGCGACCGCCGGTAGAACGTCGCCCCGGCCAGGATGAGCCGCAGGCGATTCACGAAGTGTCCTCCTGGCGGCCCTCGCGCACCAGCACGCCGTCGCGCAGGGACAGCGCCTGCCGCATCCGGTCGGCCAGCCGCCGGGTGTGCGTCACCACGATCATCGCCAGATGCGATTCCATGTTCAGTTCCATGAGCAGTTCGCTGAGGGCATCGGCCGCGGCGCGATCGAGCGAGCCGGTTGGCTCATCGGCCAGCAGCAGCGCCGGTTCGTTGACCAGGGCCCGGGCCACCGCGACGCGCTGGCATTCCCCGCCGCTCAATTCGCCCGGGCGATGGCTCAGCCGTTCGCCCAGCCCCACGCGGTCGAGCAATCGCCGCGCCCGGCCGATCGTTTCATCGGACGACCGCCGGTCCCGCCGGGCCAGCGTGGGCACAAGCACGTTTTCCAGCACGGTGCACTGGGCCAGCAGGTGATGGGCCTGGAAGACGAAGCCGATGCGATCGCGGCGCAGCTCGGCCTGGGCCGATTCGTCGAGGCGGCTGACGTCTTCACCGCCGAGCAGCACGCGCCCGCCGGTCGGCTGATCGAGCGTGCCGATCATGTTCAACAGCGTGCTCTTGCCCGAGCCGCTCGGCCCGACGACGGCCAGCGACGCACCGGCGTCGAGGGTGAAGCTGACCTCGCGCAACACCTCGATCGGCACGCCATCGACCGGATCGTAACGTTTGCTCAGGCGCTCGACTTTCAACAGGGCGGCGGATTCGTTCATGGCCGGGCCTTTCGGCGAAGTGCATCAAGGCGCTTCCATGATAACCGACTTGAGCGGATCTCCGGACCTTCGCCGCACGCCGGTCCGGCCTGGGGGTCAGAACTGTTTACGGCGGCGGGCGGGGGGGATGTTCATCTGCTGGCGGTACTTGGCGACGGTGCGACGGGCGATCTCCACGCCCTGGGCTTTGAGCTGCTCGACGAGTTGCTCGTCCGACCACGGCTTTTTCGGGTCTTCCTCGTCGATGATCTGCTTGAGCTTCGCCTGCACCGCAGCCCAACTCATCTGGTCGCCGGAGTCCGATTCGGTCCCCCCGCTGAAAAACATGCGCAACGGGAAGATGCCGCGCGGCGTCTGGACGTACTTCTCGCTGACCGCACGACTCACCGTGCCCACGTGAATGCCCAACTGGTCGGCGACCTGGATCATCGGCAGCGGCCTCAGGTGTTCGGGGCCATGATCGAGGAACTCGCGCTGGGCTTCGATCACCACGTTGACCACCCGCAGGAGCGTGCTGTGGCGCTGGTCGACCGCGTCGATCAGCCAGCGGGCGTTGTGCATGTGTTCGGACAGGTATTTCCGGGTATCGCGCGGCTGCCGGCGGTCTTTGGAAAGTTCGCGATACTGCGGGTTGATGCGCAGGGCGGGCGTTCGGCCGCGGGCCGGGGCGGCGACGTACACATCGCGCACCGGGTCGTATTCGACGATCACATCGGGCACGATTACCTCGGCGCGATCGGGGGCAAGGCGCTTGCCGGGGTGCGGGTCGAGCCGGCGAAGCCGACCCAGCGCCGCGTTGATCCTTTCCATGGGCAGATCGGTTTGCCGGGCGATGCGCGGCAGGCGGTTCATCTCGATGTCCTTGAGATGATCGCGCACCAGCAGCCGGGCGATATCGAGCAGTGGCGGGTCCTCATCGGGATCATCGCCTTCGATCAGCGCGTCGAGCTGAAGCGTCAGGCATTCGCCCAGGCTCCGCGCGCCGATGCCGGGCGGATCGAGGCGGTGCTGAATCACATCGAGCGCTTCGAGCAGTTGATCTTCGGTCAACCGGCGCGGGGCCTGGTGGCGCACGGCATCGAGGTCGGTGCGGAGGTAACCGTCATCGTCGATAAAGGGAATCAGGTGTTCGCCGGCCCGGCGGACCTCATCGTCGACCTCCACGTAGCGCCACTGATCGAGAAGCTGCTCGGTCAACGAGGCGCCGCGGGCGACGGTGTTGGCCATGGCGTCCATCTTGCCGTCGCGCTCGGCCGGGTCGTGACGGACGGCGGGGCGATACTCGGCGGACTCGCTGACGTTGTCGCGCCAGTCGTTGGCGTACTGGTCGGCGGCCTCGTCGAGGCGCTCGAAGTCATCGCGGTGGGTGGCGGTATCGCCATCGTCCATCCGCATGGGCTGATCGCCCTGCGTGGCGGCGCCGGGGGCGTGGTCCTGTTCGTGGACATCGGGGTGATCGTCGTCCGGCTCGACCTCGGCCAGCTCGAGCAGCGGATTCTCGGCCAACTCCTGCTCGATGCGTTCCTCGAGGGCGAGGGCGGGAAGCTGGAGGATTTCCATGGACTGGATCATGCGCGGCGACAGCTTCATCTGCTGGGCCATTCGCATGTGTTGTCCGGCGTCGATCCGCATGGAAAACCTCGCTCCCGGGCTGTCAGGGACGATTCACAGGTTCCGGCACGATTCTTGCTGTGCCCTCAGCATAGCCACCGCCGATCCCCTGACAACAGCATCGGCCAATTCTGGCAGCGAATTTGCTGGAAGGCATCGCAGAGCGACACGGTCGCTTCGTGATTCCGATCACCGAAGCGAGGTGCGGCTGGTGATCGCATCGGAGAGGACGGCCTTGTTGGCGTATTCGAGTTGGGTGCCGGCGGGCAGGCCGCGGGCGAGGCGGGTGACGGTCGCGGCGTCGATGGCGGACAGTTGCTCGGCCAGGTACAAGGCCGTGCCATCGCCTTCCATGTTGGGGTTCGTGCCGAGGATGATTTCGACCGCGCCGTTGTCGGCCAGCTTCTGGGCGCGCTCGATCAGCGGGCCGATGCTCAGGTCGCCCGGCTGGACGTTTTCCAGCGGCGAGAGGTGACCGAGCAACACGTGATAGACCCCATCGTACACGCCGGTCTGTTCGAGACTGATCACGTCCTTCGGCTGTTCGACGACGAGAATCTTCCGCCGGTCGCGGCGCGGGTCGGCGCAGATCGGGCAGGGGTCGGCTTCGGTGAGATTGTAACACTGCGAGCAGTGGCGGACGTTCTGCTTGACATCGTGGATTGCGTGGGCCAGTTGCAGCGCGTCCTCGGGGGCGGTTTTGAGAACGTGGAACGCCAGCCGCTCCGCCGTGCGCCGCCCGATGCCCGGCAGGCGCGCGAACTGATCGATCAGACGATTCATCGAATCGGTATAGGCGGGGTTGTCCGGCATGATGCTCACCGCGCAGACGCGGAGGGCGGATTCTGTCTGGCCTTGCTCTGTGTCTGTGCGCCTCGGCGGTTCATTGATTCTCGAGCATGTTCTGCAGGCCGCCGAGGTCCATGCCGCCGGTCAGTTTGCTCATTTCCTCGGCCACGGCCTGCTGGACTTTTTCGTTGGCCGCATTGACCGCCGCGGCGATCAGCTCCTCCACCATGGTCTTGTCGTCACCGGCCAGACCCGCCAACAGAGGCTGATCGAGTTCCACGCGCAGCACGCGCCCGCGGCCGTTCATGGTCACGCGCACCGCCCCGGCGCCCGCTTCACCTTCGATGATCTTCTTCTCCAGCTCAGCCTGCAACTCGGCGGCCTTCTGCTTGGCCTGGCCGGCCACCTTCATGAGCTGACCGATGTTTTTCAGGTTGTCGAACATGAGGGCATTGTAACCGGTCAACGGTTGAATGACCGAACGGCTGCTGGACAAGCGCCCCAAGCGTAACGCACTCATCCGTTTCACCGCGGCACCGCTCAACCCTTCCGCTTCCGCACGTCGATGACGGTGGCGTCGAACTGGCTGGCGACGTCGCGGACGAGGTCGATTTTCATGGCGTCTTCGACTTCCTGCTGAGGCAGGCGGCGCGGGCGGGGCCTGGGTTTGGGGTTTGCGGCTTGAGGCCTGGGGCTTGGGGCCTGGGCGGGGGCGGCCTGAGGGTGCGAGGACGCATTCCGCGAAGGGCTGGGTTGATCGCGGGGCTTGACTTGCGATTTGCGGTTGGCGTCGGGCGGCGCCGGGGTGGGCGGCGCCTTCAGGCTTTTTTTGGGGGTGTCCCGGGCATTCTCTCGTCGCTGGAAACCAGCGAGGCGAGGTCGGCAAACTTTTCGCTGAGGGCGAGTCGGGCGACCAAGGCATCG
>CAYNCM010000006.1:0-69107 GCA_964395825.1 uncultured Planctomycetaceae bacterium | reverse complement strand
TCGGGCGGATCGTGCCCCAGGGATGAGGGGCAATACAAGGGCACATGATGCCATGTCCAGCCTTCCGGTTGCCCCTTGTTCGCAGGTGTTCGTGCTGGGATGGCCGGAGCGCTCGCTTCGAGGGGCCCCAAAGGGCAACGGGCGCGGATGGTTGGGGCCCCGCCCCTCAGCCCTCACCCCGCGTGCCCTGCAACAAGAACGCCCCGCAAGCCGGGGGGCCTGCGGGGCGCTATGCGGAACACTGGGGATAAAGGATTCGAACCTTTACTAACTGATCCAGAGTCAGTCGTGCTACCGTTACACCAATCCCCTTCGGGGGTATCGCGATCGGATCAGGCGGCGGCCGGCTGGAGGGCGTTCAGGCGCCTGGCCAGGCGGCTCTTGGTGCGGGCGGCGGCGTTGCGGTGAATCGTGCCGGTCGCGGCGACCTGATCCAGCGCCTTGCTCGCGTTGCGAAAAGCCTCCGCCGCCTTCGTCGCGTCACCCTCGTGCACCGCGGCGAGGAAGCTCTTGACTTCGTCCTTGACCCGGCGCTTACGCCAGCGGTTGCGGGCCCGCCGCTTCTCGCCCTGCCGAATCCGTTTCTTTGCCGACAGCGAATGTGCCATAGCGTTACGATCCTCGTCGTCCAGCCCGCCGAGCGGGGTTCAAAGAATTCCTGATTATCCACAGGATCGACGAAAAATCAAGTCCCGAACAGCCCCGGCTGATCCCCATCGTCGCGATTCGGTTTGCCCTTCCGTCCGGTCGCACCCCGGTCCGGGTCGCCCGACGCGGATCGGGCCTGCTTCAACGCCTGCCCGTGCGCCCGCTGCTCATCGCCCGCGCCCAGCACGCGCGAATCCACCCGCCCGTCCGCCAGGCGCGTGCGAATCATCTGCCCGGCGCGGACCTGACCGGCCGACCGCAGAATCCGCCCCTCATCGTCGGTGGTCAGGGAATACCCCCGCTCCAGCACGCGCAACGGCGACACCGCCGCCAGTTGGCGAGCCAGCGCATCGACGTGCCGGCGGCGATCGCGCGAAGCCTGCCGCGCCGCCGCCCCCAGTCGCCTTTGCCGCTGGTCCATCTCGCGCTTCAGGCGCTTGACGTATTCGGCCGGTCGGCGGAACCACGCATGCCGGGCCACCGCTTCCAGCCGCGCCCGTTGATGCTGGGTGTGACGCACCAGGCCGATCCGCAATCGCCGGCCAAGCTGGTCGAGATGCTGATGCTCGGTTGCCTGATCGGGCACGAGACTTGCCGCGGCCTGCGTGGGCGTTGAGCAACGCAAATCCGCGACCAACTCGGCGATCGTGGTGTCGGTTTCGTGGCCCACCGCCGCCACGACCGGCACGCGGCAATCCCGCAGGGCATCGGCCACGATCCGCTCGTTGAACGCCCACAGGTCTTCCAGGCTCCCCCCGCCCCGGGTGAGGATCACCGCGTCGACCCCCCATCGCTCGTGTCGGGCCGACAGCATGGCGATGGCCCGGGCGATCTGCGGCGCCGCGTCGGCGCCCTGCACGCGCACGTCGACCAGGCAAAGCCCGATGCCCGGCCAGCGCTGGCGGGCGGTGCGGATCACATCCTGCCACGCCGCACCCGAGCGGCTGGTCACCACCGCGAGGCGCTGCGGGTAGACCGGCAGCGGTTTCTTCCGCCGGTCGTCGAAATACCCCGCCGCCCGGAGTTCCTCGCACAACTGGCGAAAACGCAGCTCCAGCGCCCCCATGCCGACCGGTTCGAGCTGGTCGAGGTATAACTGGATGCGGCCCTGGGGCCCGTAGAAGTCCAGGTGACCGGTGGCCACGACCTGCTGGCCCTGCTCCGGGCGGAAGGCGACCTTCGCCGCGGCCGAGGCGAACATGACACAGTCGATCACATTCTCCTCATCCTTCAGCGACAGGTACCAGTGGCGGCGGTCGCGAATGTTGCTCAACTCCCCGACCACCTTCAGTTTCGGCGGCAGGCGGGTGGCGAGCGTCTGCTTGATCAGCAGCGCCACCTGCGTGACGGTCAGGGCCTCATCCGCCCCCGCCGCGGAACCGGCGACGCGGGCCCGTTCGCGCCGCGCAGGCTTGCCCACGTCGCGCTTGGGCAGCTTCCCGGGATCGAACGGCAGTCGGGTCATGGGCGGAAAATCCCAAAAGCAGGAAGACAAGCAAACAGCAAAGCCGGACATCGTCGCTGGTGCGCGGTCTTGATGGTATTCACATGCCTGGCGTCTTTTCTGTTTCTGTGCTTTGCGGGTTTTGTTGCTTTTGCGCCTCCCGGGCCAGTTGCCAGAGGCGGGCGTATTTGAGTTGGACGCTGGACGAGGCTTTCTGGGCGATGAGCAGACCAAACGTTCCCTGGAGGAACCCGAACTTGAAGAAGTAGAACTTGCAGAAGGCGAAGCAAGGCCGCAGAAGCAGGTCGAGGTAATTGGCTCGCCGGCCTCGGTCGTACATCTCCCGGGCCAGGGCCTCGGCGCGCCGGGCGTAGCGCGGGCCGTCGAAGTAGTCCGGCCAACTGTCGGCATGGGCGTTGTGCAGGACGGGACAGCGCAGGCTCCGCAGCGTGCCCTCGGTGGGAATGCGGACATCGTGGATCGCCCGATCGGGCCATTCGACCCGCCGCCGATCGATCAGCCTCGCCACCCGATCAGGGTTCCAGGCCACCACGTGCCGGCCCAGCAGATAGTTCTTGCGCGGCATGTCGAACACCGGATGCTGGGCGAAGGCCGGATCGGTCAGGTTGCCGATTTCCTCGGCGAGGTCGGATGAGATTTCCTCATCAGCGTCCAGCAGGAACACCCAGTCATTGCGGGCGGCCTCGACGATCCGCCGGCGGTTGTGGCTGAAGCTGACCCAGTCGTGATGTTCGACGCGGTCGGCGTGGCGGCGGGCGATCTCGACGGTCCGGTCGGTCGACCCGGAGTCGAACACGATGATTTCATCACACCAGTCGCACCGCCGGGCGCTTTGCAGGGCGTGTTCGATTTTGTCCTGCTCGTTGACCGCGAGGACGCAGATGCTGATCGGTGGGGCCATGGGGACAGTTTCGGCGGACGGGCGGGCGGTTGCAAGCAGGCGGCGGCGAGATTAGACTACATGGCTCGCAACACCGGGCAAGGAACGACGGCCATGCCGAAAACCAAGACCCATAAAGGGATGAGCAAGCGGTTCAAGATCACCGGCCGCGGCAAGGTGACGCACAAGCGTTCCGGCGGCAGCCACCTGAACAGCGGCCATTCGGGCAAGAAGTCGCGCGAACTGCGCCGGCCCATGGTCTGCCCCAAGGCCGTGACCAAGGTGCTCGGGCGTAAGATGCAGTCGCACCTGACGCCCCGGGAAGACTAGCCAGCGATCCTCGGCGGCCTGATCGGTCGCCGATCCACTGCGAGCCGGGCGGCAAAGTCCCCACGGGCTTCCGTTCTCGCGTGAACAAGGAGCATTGTCATGCCACGAGCACTCAAAGGCGCCGCGCGGCGTCAGGCCAAACGACGCTGGTTCAAGTCGGCCAAGGGATACCGGGGGGCGCGCCGATCGCAGTGGCGGCGCGTGCGCGAGCAGGTCACCCGCAGCGGGGTATACGCCTACCGCGACCGCCGCAACCGCAAGCGCGATTTCCGCCGGCTGTGGATCACCCGCATCAGCGCTGCATGCATGAGCCGGGACATCAAGTACAGCCGCCTGATCGCGGGGCTGAAGGCGGCGAACATCGAACTGAACCGGAAGATGCTCAGCGAAATCGCGATCGCCGATCCGGCGACGTTCGACGCCATTGTGGACAAGGCCAAGGCCGCGCTGACCGCGGCGAACCAGCAGGCCGCCTGACCGGCCGGGTTGGCCTTGTCTTCCCGTCCAGCACAACGGCCGCCCGGCGGCGTTGTGCGCCATTGGGGATGCCCATCGTGGTCGAGACACAAGTGTGGATCAACGGAGAGCTGGTTCCCTCCGCCGAGGCGCGAATCAGCGTGTTCGATCACGGCCTGCTGTACGGCGACGGCGTGTTCGAAGGCATCCGCGCCTACCACGGCCGAGTGCTCAAGCTTCGCACCCACCTCAAGCGGCTGTACAATTCGGCCCGGTACATCGGCCTGAAAATCCCCTACCGCCCCGACCAGCTCGGCCAGGCGCTCCGCGACACGCTCGAAGCCAACGACAAGACCGACGGCTACGTGCGGCTGTGCGTGACCCGCGGCGTGGGCACGCTGGGGCTGAACCCCTATCGCTGCGACGAGCCGACCACCTTCATCATCGTCGACAACATCGCCCTCTACCCCCAGGCGATGTACGAGCACGGCATGGCGGTCATCACCGCCTCGACCATCCGCAACCACCCCGAGGCCCTCAGCCCCCGGGTCAAGAGCATGAATTACCTGAACAACATCATGGCGAAGATCGAAGCGATCAACGCCGGGGTGGCCGAGGCGATCATGGTCAATCACCTGGGGTTCGTCAGCGAGTGCACGGCGGAGAACCTGTTCCTGGTGCGGCGGAACGGCGAAACGGCCGGGCTGATCACCCCCTCGCTCAACGCGGGCATTCTCGAAGGCATCACGCGGAACCTGGTGATCGAACTGGCCGAACAGGCCGGCTACGAGGTCCGGCAAACCGACGTGAGCCGGTACGATGTGTATTCAGCCGACGAGATGTTCCTGACCGGCACGGCGGCCGAGGTGCTGCCGGTGACGAAGGTGGACGCCCGGCCGATCGGCGACGGGAAGGTCGGCCCGGTCACGCGGCAAATGATCGAGGCCTTCGGCAAGCTGCGCGAGAACGCCCCGGAGGATTGAGCGGACGGCCGGGGTGGATTGCCGGCGACTTGGCGCTTGGGTTCGAACCGGGCGACCCGGCCCTTCGCTTCGCTCGGGGCCGGCTTGTCCCGCAGCCGACGATGGAGTTTTGCGCGATGAAAGTTCTGGTCACCGGAGCGGCGGGCAAGCTCGGGCGGGTCGCGTGTGGAATCCTGCTCGACGCCGGTCACGATGTGCTGGCCACCGATCGCCGTTTTCGCAGGAATACGCCCTGTCCGCTGGAGTTGACGGAACTGGACGTGCTTTCGGTCTATCGCCTGATGCGGGGCGTTGACGCGGTGGTGCACCTGGCGAACTATCCGATATCGAGCGATCCGGACTTCACCACCACGCTGACCGACAACGTCACGGCCAACATCAACGTGTTTCACGTGGCGGCTGACGTCGGCGTGGGGAAGATCATCCACGCCAGTTCCATTCAGGTGGCCAACGGCACGCGCCGCGGTGAAGACCTCGACCGGCCCAGCGAACTGGCCTATCTGCCGCTCGACGGCGATCTCCCGCCAAACCCCGGCACGCCGTACGGCCTGGGCAAACAGGTCAGCGAAACCATGCTCAAATTCTGCGCCGATCGTCATGGCCTGTCGGCGATCGCCCTGCGCCTGCCGCTGTTGATGTCCGAATCTTCCCGGCGCCGCTACCGCCACCCCCGACCGGTGCCCGAAGAACACCTCCGCCATTTCCACCAGGTCGACGAAGGCTTCGCCTGCATCACCGTCGACGATGCGGGCCGACTGATCGACGCGTGCCTGCGAAGCGATCTGCCCGGCTATCGTTGCTACCTGCCCGCCGCGCCGTACAACCAGCTTGACTGGCCGGTGGAGAAGGTCATCCAGACGTTCTACCCCAACGTTCCCCGCCGCAAGCCGATCGATGATGCGACCGGCCTGGTCGACATTTCGCGCATCATCGAAGAAACCGGCTGGACCCCGCAGGATCCCCCGCCGTGGGAACAAGACGGCTGAGGGTGGGTCGATGAATCGGATTCGGGACTGCGGCCTCACCCCGGCCCCGACCTGAAAGGCACAGGCAGATCGGCGCTCAGGCGAATGCGTCGCGGCTTCGCATCTGTTCGACCTTCGCCTGCAGCGCCCGGCCCGGGCAGGCGGTGGGGGCCAGTTCCTGGTGGGTGTAGATCGCCCGTTCGGTCACGCGGTAGCGCCGCCGCAGGGCCAGCACCGTCCGTCGCAGCGAATCGAGTTGGGCATCGGTCGGCGACTGGATATCGAAGTTGCCCAGCACCATCACGCCGACGTTTTGGCGGTTATGATCTTTGACGTGGGCGCCCTGGTAGCGGACATCGCGCCCTTCCCACAGCCGGCCGGCCCGGTCGATCACGTAATGGTAGCCGATGTCCCCGGCGGTCATGCGCTGGAGGTGGGCGTTGCGGATCAGTTCGAGCCGCGCGGCGGTCGAAGCCAGGTCGCTGAAATACACCGGCGCCCCGGCCGCCCCTTCGTGGTGAACGGTGATGTTGGCAATGCGCCCCATGGCGTTGATGCGGCGGAGGATCGGGTCGCCCTTGGCCCAGCGCGAGCGGGGGATCACCTGCCCGAGCATCCGGTCGGTGTAGGCCCGGTCGGCGGGCGGCTGATCATTCCGGCCGCGGCGGTCCGGCCGGGCCACCGCATCCGGCCAGGGCGCCGAGGGCAGCGGATCGACCGACATCGCCCCCCCGCAACCGGTCAGCGCCAGCGCCGACGTGCCCAGCCCCGCGATCAGAAATCGGCGACGTGACAGAGGCATATCGTTCATATCGCCTCCCTGCGATGGGTTTCTTGAACTTCGCCGGCGATTCGCCCTGTTCCTTTCAGGCAGAGGTTGGGCTGACGTATCCCGAACGCCGACCCCTCACCCCATTTTTTCCCTCACCGGGGGGCAAGGGCGCTTCGTCAGTCCATTCGACGTTCGTTCCGCCGCGGTTATTTCACTTCGCTCAATTTGATCGGCGTGCGGTTCTTGGCGCTGAGCACCGCCGCCTCCAGCACGCGCTGGGTCTGGTAGGCGTCCTCGAAGTCCGCCGCCGGCGCTTCGACCTTCCGGCCGGCCAGGGTGTTCATCAGCGTCGACGCCAGATTGATAAACCCGTGCTCGTAGCCCAGCACGTGACCGTCCGGCCACCAGGCGCCCGAGTACGGGTGATTGTCCGCATCGGTGCACATGATCCGCTGCCAGCCGGCCCGCTGGCTGTCGTCCTGGGCGTTGTAGTACCACAGCACGTTCATGTCCTCGAAATCCCAGAACAGCGAGCCCTTCTCGCCGTTGATCTCGATGCGGTTGCCGTTCTTGCGGCCTGTGGCCAGGCGCGTCGCCTCGAACGTCGCCACGCCCCCGCCGCTCAGACGCGCCAGAAACAGCACCGCGTCATCCACCGTCACCTTGCCCTTCCTGGCCTTCTTGGAAACCTTGCCGCCTTTGATGTTGCCCAGTTCGGCCTCGGGAATCACCCGTTCCTTGATGAACGTCTCGCTGATCGCCCCGCTCACTTCCGTGACCTCTTGGCCGGTGATAAATCGGCAGGCGTCGATCAGGTGGGCGTTCAGGTCGCCGTGCGCGCCCGAGCCGGCGTCCTTGCCGCGGAACCGCCAGAGCAGCGGCGTGTCCGGTCCGCCCCAGTCCTGAAGGTACTGCGCCCGCACGTGAAAGATCCGGCCGAGTTTGCCCTGCTTGACCATCTGATGCGCCAGCGCCTGCGCCGGGCAGCCGCGATAGCTGAACCACACGTGCGTCACCGACTTCTTCGCCTTCTTCGCCGCGTCGCGCATTTCACGGGCCGCGTCCAGCGTCGAGGCCAGCGGCTTCTCGCACGCCACGTGCTTGCCCGCTTCCAGCGCCGCCACCGCCACCGGCGCGTGCTGGTGGTTCGGCGTGCAGATGTCGACCAGTTCCACCTCGTCGTCCTTCACCGACGCCTTCCAGTCCGTGCTCGCCCCGGCCCAGCCCCAGTTGGCCGCGAACTTGTCCGCACCCACCGGGTCCACCGCCAGGTGCATCACCGGGCTGATCGGCGTGTTGAAGAATTTGCTCACCTTCAGGTAGGCGTTCGAATGCGTCCGCCCCATGAACCCCGTCCCGAACAGGGCAACGTTGATCGTCTTCTTCTTGGCCATGACATCTCCTGCGGTGGCTTGAGGGTAAATGGACCGATCGCGAGTCGCCGAGTGTACGTCAGCCGCCCGGGCCGATCAAGATCATCATGGCCCTGCGATTTCAGCTTTCAGGTTCGGCGAATTACAATGGGTGGACCGACTCCAGACCCCGGACCACGTCATGGATGCATTCGTCATTGAAGGAGGCCGCCGGCTGAAAGGGACGGTGCGGATCAACGGGGCCAAGAACGCCGCGCTGCCCCTGATGGCCGCCGCCCTGCTGGCCGACGAACCCGTGCGGCTGCGCGATGTGCCCGAACTGTCCGACATCGCCAACATGTCCCGCCTGCTCGGCGAGTTGGGCTGCCGGGTCCAGCGCGATGACGCCGGCGTGATGAACCTGCAAGTAACCGATCCGTCGAAATCGCTGGCCCGGTACGAGATCGTTTCCACCATGCGGGCGAGCGTCTGTGTCCTCGGGCCCCTGCTGGCGCGGCGCGGCGCGGCGGCCGTCGCCATGCCCGGCGGATGCGCCATCGGCGAGCGGCCGATCGACCTGCACCTGCGCGGGCTTCGAGCGCTCGGCGCGGACATCGAATTGGACAGCGGCAACATCGTCGCCCGGGCCGATCGCCTGCGCGGGGCGAAAATCTTTCTCGGCGGGCCGTTCGGCTCCACCGTCCTCGGCACGGCCAACGTCATGAGCGCCGCCACGCTCGCGGAAGGGGTGACCATTATCGAACAGGCCGCCTGCGAACCAGAGATCAGCGACCTGGCCAACATGCTTAACCACATGGGCGCCAAGATCACCGGCGCCGGCACCCCGCGCCTCGCCATCGAAGGCGTCGAACGACTCGCCGGCGTCGAGCACAGCGTCGTACCCGATCGCATCGAGGCCGGAACCTTCATGATGGCCGCCGCCATCACCAACGGGGAAGTCCGGCTCGACAACTGCCCGCTCGATGCGCTTGGCGCGGTGCTCGATCGGCTCAGTGCCATCGGCGTGACGGTCGAACCGGTCGGCGACATCCGTGACCCCATGCGCACCGGCGTCAACGTCCGATGCGCCGGACAACTCAAACCGATCACCGTCACCACCCAGCCCTATCCCGGATACCCCACTGATCTGCAGGCCCAACTCATGGCCCTGCTCGCCCGGGCCGACGGCAACTCCATCATCACCGAGAAAATCTACCCCGAACGCTTCCTCCACGTCGCCGAACTCGGCCGCATGGGCGCCAACCTCTACCGCCAAGGCCCCACCGTCATGGTGATCGGCGTGAACGAACTCGTCGGCGCGCCCGTCATGGCCAGCGACCTGCGGGCCTCGGCCTGCCTCGTCCTCGCCGGCCTGGCCGCTCGCGGAACCACCACCATCCACCGCGTCTACCATCTCGACCGAGGCTACCATCAGATGGAGCAACGCCTCGCCTCACTCGGCGCCGCCATCGAACGCATCAACGTCTGAAAGACTCCACTGTCGACTTTCAGGTTTCGATTCTGAGGCTTCTGAGTTTCCACCCATGCCCACCTCCGCCAAGACCATCTCGCCCGACCTGCTCAACCTGCTGGTCTGCCCGCTTACCCGCAGCCGGCTGAGACCCGAAGGCGATGAACTCGTCGCCGAGACCGGCGGCCTGCGCTACCCGATCCGCGATGGCATCCCCATCATGCTCATCGACCAGGCCGCCCTGCCCGAAGGCATTACCAGCCTCGACGCGTTCAAGCGAACGTACGCAGACCACATCCCCGAATAAAGGGGACATTCTACTTTTTTGACATCCTTCAGTGTTGATGGTAGATTTTCCACATGCCCAGAACCGCAAGAACATTGGTCGGCGAAATGGTCTACCACGTCATCAACCGCGGTAACGGCCGAGCAACCGTCTTCCATAAGGACGGCGACTACGAATCGTTTGAGAAGTTGATCGACCAGGCCTGCCAACGCCTGCCCGTCGAAGTCTTCGGCCATTGCCTGATGCCCAACCATTTTCATTTGGTCGTCCGCCCCCGCCGCGATGGCGACCTCAGTCGCTGGATGCAGTGGCTGATGACCGCACACGTGCGGCGATACCATTCCCATTACCAGACCACCGGCCACGTGTGGCAGGGCCGCTTCAAGACGTTTCCGGTCAAAGCGGATGACCATCTGCTCGTGGTCCTGCGTTACGTCGAACGCAACCCCCTGCAAGCCCGTCTGGTGCAGCAGGCGGAAGACTGGCGGTGGTCGAGCCTCTACTGGCTTGGTCGATCCCGACGGCCGGAATGGTTGAGCGATTGGCCCGTCGAGCGGCCGCGGAACTGGCGGTGGTTAGTCAATCAGCCGCAGACGGATGACGAAGTGCACGCGATGCAGTGCAGCATGACCCGCGGCGCGCCGTACGGCGACCCGGCCTGGGTCCGGCGCACCGCCAAACGCATGGACATCGAATCCACCCTCCGCCCCCGGGGCCGACCCCGGACACATGCCAAAAAGTAGAATGTCCCCTTTTAGCCTTTTAGTCAACCCATGACCCCGACCCAGATCAACACCGTGTCCGGCGGAGGCGGGCTGCATCACGTGGCCATTCGCGTTCGCGACTTCGATCGATCGGTCGACTTCTACACGCACACGCTCGGGTTCGTGAAGAAGATCGCCTGGGGCGGACCGCCTAAGCGAGCGGTCATGCTCGATGCCGGCAATGGCAACTATCTGGAGATGTTCGAGCGTCCCGATCAGCCGCCCATCGACGAACAGGCGGTCATCCTCCACTTCGCCCTGCGCACCGCCCATGTCGACGCCGTCCTGTCCCGCGTCCGTGAAGCCGGCATGACCGTGACCATGGAGCCGAAAGACCTCGACATCCCCGCCGACGTGGGCAAGGTGCCCGTCCGCATCGCCTTTTTCAAAGGCCCCGACGGCGAACTGATCGAGCTCTTCCAGAACGCAATGACCTGATCGCCGAACACCGTAAAAAAGTAGAATGTCCCCTTTTTCTTTCAGCCGTTCAGAATCGCTTCGGCTTCCTCCATGCCGGCGTCCATCACGTAGGGGATGCCCGTCACGTCGGCACACTCGCGGCTGAGGCTGATCAGCTCGTTCCGCGTGATCGTCGACACATTGAACTTCCGCGCTCCGGCCATGAGTTGCTGCAGGCCGACCTGCAGTTTGTTGCAATAGCTGAAAATGCCCAGTGCGCCGAGCGGGATATTGGGCATTTCATCCTTGCCCACGATGTCGGCAACCTGTTCCCAACAGACGAAGATTTCCTCGACGCTCGTGCCGTACTTGCTCACCGTCTTGGGCACATCGTCGTTCTTGATCCACTGGTCGATGTTCTTGCCGACCATGCCGGGGATCATCAGCGCCCGGCCCATGCAGACGGCCTTGGTGTACGGCGCGCCCAGGGCCAGACACTTGAAGATGTGGTCCTCGGTGCTGAACCCGCCGGCGAACGCCATGTCGGGGACGCGCTCGCCCCTGGCCTCGAGCTTCTTGCCGAAGTTGTTCGCCATCGAGTGCAGGTACAAGCTGGGCATGCCCCATTCTTCCATCATCCGCCAGGGGCTCATGCCTGTACCACCGGGCGCGCCGTCGATGGTCAGCAGGTCGATCTTTGCCTTGCTGGCCCACTTGATGGCCATGGCCAGTTCACGGGCGCCGTAGGCGCCGGTCTTCAGGGTGATGCGTTTGTAGCCGAGTTTGCGCAGGCGGTCGACTTCGGCGAGGAACGATTCCTCGTCGATGAACCCGAGCCGGCTATGGCGCTCGAATTCCTTGAGCGACCCATCGTTGAACGCGGCCTGGTTGACCGGATCGGATGGATCGGGCGTAACGATGTAGCCTCGCTTCTGCAATTCGACAGCGCGCTCGATGGTGTTGACCTTGATCTCGCCACCGATGCACTTGGCGCCCTGGCCCCACTTCAGCTCCAGGGTGTCCAGGCCATGGTTGTCGATGATGTATTCCGCCACGCCCAGCCGCGTGTCCTCGACGTTCATTTGGACGAGGATTTCCCCGAACCCGCGGTGGTACTTTTTGTAGGTGCGGATGCGGCGGTCCATGTCGGGCGCGGCGCGGATTTGGCCGTTCTTGTTCAGTTCGAGCAGCGGGTCGATGCCGCAGACGTTCTCGCCGCACACCAGTGTCACGCCGCCCAGCGCCGCCCCGACCGCGAAGTGCTCCCAGTTCACGCGGGCGATCTCCGTCGAGCCCAGTGCCCCGGTGAACACCGGCACGAGCATGGGAACCTTGATATCCCAACCGTATTCCGTCTCGGTGTCGACGGCGGGGAAGCGGCAGTTATCGGGGTTGGCCTCAACGCCTTCGGGCAGTCCCTCTGCCCCCAGCGCATAGCCCTGGATATTCAGGTGCGAGTAGTCGACGGGGTAGTCCTTGTCGCCGCCGGCGGTGACTTCGCCGAACGGGCCGGGGTAGATCAACTCGCGGCCGCGCATGGTGGCCTGGAACACTTCGCAGTTTCCGCGGCAGCCATCAACGCAGCGCGAGCACAGGCCGCTCATGGGCACGACCGACTTCGAGCGGTTCGTGGTCTGGGTGGCGTCGTTGCCGTTGGGTTGCTGGAGGTTGGGCATAACAGTCTCCTGATCGGGTTGGATTTTGCACAGAACAAGTCACGTGATCGGCATCGTTTTGCCACACAAGGCCGGTTTGCGCCCGGCGGTTAATCAGGCCGATGCCTCCAGATTACCACGGTCTTTCCGGTCGTCAAGGTTCATATTGGCATATTTTCGCCTTCCAGCGAGCTGTGCCGTGGAACACTGGAATGGCAGATTTGCCGATACACCGCCATTATCGGCAATATTTTCTGCACCAGGTGCGGGAATTGCCGTATACTTGCCCCGCGTGGCAATTCGCCCGTCACCGGTTGCCGCCCCACCGTCGCCTTGCGGCAGGAATCCTCCATCATGCCCCCCAAGACCGAACGCAATCGCATCGCCATTTTGAATGTACTTCGCCGCCAGACCGGCCCGACGACGTCCGGCCAACTCGCCCGGCTGCTTGCTGAGACCGGACCCGACCTGAGCGAACGCACCGTTCGACTTTACCTGCGCGATCTGGACCACGACGGGTTGACCGAATCGCACGGCCGGCGCGGCCGCACCATCACCGAACAAGGCCTGACTGAAATCCGCGCTGCCCAAACCCTCGAGCGCGTCGGCTACCTGTCCGCCAAGATCGACGAGATGACCTACCGCATGAGCTTCGACCTGCAGACGCGCAGCGGTGAAGTCGTAGTCAATACGTCGTTGGTTCACCCGCGTCATCTGGCGGCGAACCTCGACAACATCTGCCAGGTGTTCGCCCGCGGTTACGCGATGGGCAACCGCGTCACGCTGCTCGGGCCCGGCGAACGTGTGGGCGATATCACCATCCCCGAAGACCGTATCGGGTTCTGCACCGTCTGTTCGATCACGCTCAACGGCGTGCTGCTCAAGCACGGCGTGCCGACCACCTCGCGCTTCGGCGGCCTGCTGGAACTGCGCAACGGCCAAGCCACCCGATTCGTCGAGATGATCCATTACGACGGGACCAGCATCGACCCGCTGGAGGTGTTCATCCGCAGCGGCATGACCGACTACCACAGCGCGATCCGCGATGGCAACGGTCTGATCGGCGCTTCGTTTCGCGAGATGCCCGAGCACAGCCACGACCTGGTCGTGCACCTGTCCGAGCGTCTGACCGACATCGGCCTGGGCGCGTTCATGACCATCGGTGCCCCGGGCCAGTCCGTACTCGGGTTGCCGGTCAGCGATGGGCGCATCGGCGCAATCATGATCGGCGGACTGAATCCCATCGCCATCCTTGAAGAATCGGGCCACCGCACCGTCAGCCGCGCGCTGAGCGGCCTGCTCGAATACAACCGCCTCTACCCCTGCGACGAACTGCCCGAGCGGATGGAAGCCTTGATGAACTCAGCGGGTTGACTGGATGAGGGAAAACATCGGCAGCGCCAGGCCGATCACCCAGACCAGCAGAAACGCGCCCATCAGCACCCCGACGGCCACGTTCAGCCAGGTCGCGATGCGCTTGCGTCGGCTGAGCCCCTGCGCCAGCACCAGCAGCACGCCCAGAAGCCCCACGAACAGCGCGATCAGCCAGCCGGTATTCGACAGCCAGAGCATCGACCGCGTCAGACCCGGCAGTTCCGCGGCGATATCGGCGTAAACCGCGGCAAACCGCGGGGTGATGAACACGAACATCGGCCAAAGCAGAATCAGCCCGGCGAGGTTGAGCACCAGCAGAATCGCGCTGGTCCAGGTCCAGATGGGCCCGGCCTTGTCGTGCTGGGCCGTGGCAGGCGGCGGAGCGGACGCCGACGGTGTGGGCGGAGCGACCATCCCCGCCAGAATAGCGGATCGGCGATCAGGTGGCCAACCGCGCTGTTGTGACCGGCCAAGCACGTGGGCATTCCGGCGGCACATCTGACGGCCAAATTCCCAACATGCCCACCACCGCCAGCCCGTTCGCGCAGGGCGTCGAGATCCTCCACCAAGCGCGTGGTGCGATCCGTCATCTCGCGCAAGTAGGCCCGATCGCTTTCGTCCAGCCACGCGACGCCCGCGCCCAGCAGGTGACCGATCGCATCGCGTTGGGGGGCGACATCGCGGCGCAGCGTGATCGCCTGTCGCCGCATCACGCCGAGTTGATGGCGGAGATCGGCGGTGGGCGCATGAAAAAGGAGAGCCCGAGCTCGCCGTGCTCGGGACCCTCCAAGCCAAGGCTGAACCCGACAAACGTCGGGGGACCCACAGCCTCACGAAAGAGATCGGTTTGGCGGTGGAGGCGGTGAAGGGTCAGCGCGAACGAACGTGATAAAGCCCGGCGCACAGGCGGTGCGGCTGTTACAGGCGGCACAATCGGAAAGGGGCGCGTGGGGTCTTGACGCGATGTCGGCCCGGGCGCGACTTATCGGGTGAACCGTCGGACGCCGAGGCGACGAAGGTCGACGACCATGCTCATCACGCAGGGCACGAGCAGAAGGGTGAACAACATGCTGACCAGCAGTCCGCCAACGACCACGCTGCCCAATCCGCGATACAGCTCGCTGCCGGCACCGGGAAAGACGATCAGCGGCAGCATTCCGCCGGTGCTGGTGAGGGTGGACATGAAGATCGGCCGTACGCGCGAGCGGACCGATTCGGCGATGGCCCGGCGCGGTTCGAGCGGTTCGCTGGTGGTTCGACCGTCGATGTCGGTCTCCGCCTGCCCGCGCATGAAATTGAGCGCTTGGTGCACGATAAGAATGGCGTTGTTGACCACCACACCGGTCAGGATCACGAAACCCAGCATCGTCAGCACGTCGAGTTGCTGGTCGGGCACGAAGGTGTGGACCAGCCGCAGCCCCAGGAACCCGCCGATCGTCGCCAGGGGTACGGTGAGCATGATGACGAACGGATACAGCCAGCCCTCGAACAGCGCGGCCATCACGAGGAACACCACCAGCAGCGCCAGAAACGCGCGGCTGGAAAACCGCGACATGGCGCTTTGCAGGTTCAAGCCATGCCACTCACCCAGCAGCGCCGCGCGGACCTCGCGGAGCTTGGCGGCGGTGCCGGCGAGATCGGTCTTGACGGAATCGGGAATCGTGCCGCTTTCGCGCATCGGTGCGATGATCTGACGGCGGATGGTTTGCTGGGCGGTGTCGAGCGGCACATCGTCGGGCAGTTCGATCTGGATGGTGACCGATCGTTGCTGTTCTATGCGGTTGATCTGCTGGGCGGCGGTCGTGCGGGTGATGCGGGCAAAGCTGGATACGGGCACGATACGGCGATTGCCGGCGGCCATGGGAATGTCGGCCACATAGGTCGCCCGGCCGGGCCGGCGGTTGGCGGTGAGAATCTTCAGGTCGATGCCATCGCCCTGATGGATGTACTCGCCGACGATCGCGCCATCGCCCAACATGCGAACCATCAGTCCGAGGTCCAGGTTGGACACGCCCAGATCGGCCGCCTGGACCAGTTCAGGGCGGACCTGGACCTCCTCGGCGGGGATGTTGAAGTTACCCGGATCAGGCCGAGCCCGTTGGAACTGGGGCATCTGCATGAGTTGACCGAAGACGGCTTCGGCGGCGCTGTTGATTTCATCGAGGCGCGGACCGGAGATTTCCAGCTCGATGCCGTTGCCGACGTTGCCGGTGCGGATGAGCGGAACCTTGCTGGCGAATCCGATAATGCCCGGCTGACTGCCGACGACGTTGTTCATCAGGGCAACGGTGGGATTGACTTTTCGGTCGTCGGCACTGACGGCGCCGGAGAACATCAGGCCGTTACTCAGCCCGACGAAGAAGAAGTTGTCGATCGGGGCCGGCTGCGCCATGCGGGTCTGGCCGGTGGTGGGATCGAATTGGGGGACCGGGGGCAGGGCATCGGCTTCCGGCGTACCGACTTCGGCCTGCCAGTAGGGGCGCATGACGGCCTCGACGCGCCGGCCGACTTCCTCTTGCTTGTCGAGGTTGTAGCCCGGCGGCGGGACGAGGGCGGCGAAGACGAGGTTCCGGTTGCCGGTGGGCAGGTAACTGGTCGGCGGCATGAGCAGCCAGCTTCCGAGCAACGCAACGGAGATGAAGAGGACGACCAGTCCGATGCGCAGCGGCCACGAACCGAGCAGTCGATAGACCAGACCGGCAAACAGTTCGTTGAGGCGACTGAACAGCGGCGCCAGGCCGAAGGCGTACTCGAAGGTTCGCCGGAATCGGCCGTGTTCGGCGGGACGGCTGATCTTGCCGATCAGCCGACTGGCGGCGACAGGAATGACCAGCACCGAGACGGTCAGGCTGAGCGTGACCGCGGCGCAGATGGCCAGGGCGATGTCGCGGAAAAGCTGGCCGGCCTCCTCCTGCACGGTCAGCACGGGCAGGAACACGGCAAGGGTGGTGAGGGTGGACGCGAGCACGGCGCCCCAGACTTCGCGGGTTCCGGAATAGGCCGCGGTATGGGGCTGCTCGTCGAGGCCGCGGCGGTGGCGGTCGATGTTCTCCAGCACGACAATGGCGTTGTCGACGACCATGCCCACGGCGAACGCCAGGCCGGCAAGGCTGATGACGTTGAGGTTGCGGCCCATGAGCACCATGGCGCCGAACGTGCCGATGATGGAAATGGGAATCGCCAGGGCGACGATCACGGTGAACTTGAAGCTGCGCAGAAACACCAGCAGCACGCCCAGCGCGATCGTCCCGCCGATGAACAGGTTGTTGAGCACCAGGTTGATGGCCTGTTCGATGTAGACGGTCTGGTCGTAGACCTGTTCGAGTTGCAGGTTGCCGTCCAAACCGAGATCGCGGGCCTTGTCGGGCATAATGTCGCGGTTGATGCGCTCGATGGCTTCCCGGAAGCCGGCCATGACGGTCATCACGTTCGAGCCGACTTCGCGCTGGGCGTTGATGGCCAGCGATCGCTCGCCCTTGGAACGCACAATGGCGAACGGCTCCTTGTAACCGAGCTTCACCTCGGCCACGTCGCGCACGCGGACGATCGGCTCGTCGGGTTCGGAAATGATGGTCTGGGCGATCTCATCGGCGCTTTCGTACCGCCCCACCGCCCGCAGGCGCACGTCCAGCTTGCCTTCCTCGATGTTCCCCGCCGAGGCGTTGAGGTTCTGCTCGCGCAACACCTGGGCCAGCCGCGTGGGTTGAATGTGGAACTGGGCCAGGCGCAGCGGATCGACGCGCACCTGCATCTCCGGCTCACTGCCACCGAGTACGTTCACCTCGCTGACGCCGAGGACGCGCTCCAGCTCGGTCTTGACGTTGTCCTCGGCCCACTTCTGCAGGTGGCGGATGTCGAAGGCGGGATCGGACGTGGAGAAGATGACCCAGGCAATGTAGTCGCGGTTGTTCGGATCGGAGGCCTCGACGATCGGCTCGTCGACGTTCTCGGGATAGTCGGGCACCTGGCGGAGCTTCTCCGACGCCTCGCGCAGGGCGGCGTCCTTGTCGGTGCCGACGGGGAATTCGAGAAGGATGTCCCCCGAGCCCAGCCGGCAGAAGCTGCTCATCTTCTCCAGGCCGGCAATGGACTTGAGCTTGTCTTCCTGAGGCCGGATGACGTCGTTTTCGATCTCCTCGGGGCTGGCGCCCTCCCAGCGGGTGGTGATGGAGATGATGGGCCGATCGACGTTGGGGGTAAGCTGGACCGGGATCACGCCCAGGGCCAGCAGGCCGAACAACACCACCAGGATCACGCCGACGGTGATCTTGACGCCGTTGTCGATGGCGAAGCGGATCGGGTCCATAAGGTCGGGTTACTCGGCGGGCGGGATGGCGGGCTGGATGTTCAGCGGCTGGCCCGGAAGCAGCCGCTCGTTACCTTCGATGACGACCTGCTCGCCGGGTTCGAGGGCGGCATCGACGACCACGCGGTCGTCGGCGGCAAAGCGGATGTTCACCATCACCGGCACCGCCACCTCGCCGCGAACCGCGAACACCCGCGCCCCGCCGGGGATGATCTGCACCGCGTCGCGCGGGACGGTCAGCGCTTCGATGCGCCGGCCGGTCGGCAGTTCGGCCTGCACCGTCATGCCGGGCATCAGGCGATGATCGCGATTGTCCACGCGCACCCAAACCGGAAACGTGCGGGCGGTCCGGTCGGCGCTGGGCACGATGCGGTGGACCTTGCCTTTCGGGTCGGCGTGGACCGCCGGCACGCGGAGGAGGATCGGCTGATCGGCGGCCAGCTCGCCCACCATCGTCTCGGGCACTTCCAGCACCGCATCGACCCGGTCGATGGCGATCACCGTCGCCACCGTTCGGCCCGGCGAAAGCCACTGGCCCAGTTCGGTGGACCTGGCGATCACGATGCCCTCGAACGGCGCGGCGATGGTCATGCGCTCCAGACGCTGGTCGTATTCGCCCAGCACCGCGCGGCGATGGGCCAGGGTCGCTTCGGCCAAAGCGCGATGGGCCTTCGACACCGCTTCATCCCGAACCGCCTGGTCGTATTCCACCTTGGTCGCCGCATCAGTCGGAAGCAGGTCGGCGTAGCGCTGGCGCATGCGCTCGGCCAGCGCCAGTTCCGCCTTCACACGCTCGACGTCGGCTTGGGCTTCGGTGACCTGCGCTGCGGCCGCCGTTCGCTGCTGACTGAGCAACTCGCCGTCCAGCTTCACCAGCACCGCGCCGCGATTGACCGCCGTGCCCGGATCGGGCGGCGCCTGGATCACCCGGCCCGATTCCTCCGACGCCACTTCCGATTGCCGGATCGGCTCAACCTGGCCGACGATCAGGCGCTTCTGCTGGACTTGCCGCCGATCGACCTGGCCCACGCGCACCAGCGCCGGCGGCGGACCTTTCTGCGGTTGTCCATCGGGGGGTTCATCCTGCCCGAACGCCGGCGCGACGATCGCCATCGCCGTCATCACGACGATCCGCCACGCCGCGCCCGCCACATGTCGGTTTGACGTCCTGCTCATGGTTCACCCGATCCATCCAACCGCACCGCACGTCCAGCGCGATCGGCGATTCGCCATACGGTAGGCGCGCCCACCGCGAAAGGCTTCCGCCGCGACCGGCAGACTCTCCAATGGCCGGACTGGGACTCGAACCCAGGACCCACGGCTTAAAAGGCCGCTGCTCTACCAACTGAGCTATCCGGCCGAACGCCAAGCCATTTATGCTAGCACGATTCTCATCGCGCTGCACATTGGGGATCGGACCACGAAGGCGGCATCGCAGGGCAAGGTCGCCGGTGGGCGAGGAGCCGACCGATGCACCCGATCAACGTCATCGTGCCGCACGTTCATGCGGGCACGTGGGGGTTCGACGATCCGCGGCAATGGCGCGACCTGGTCGTATTCGCCGGTGCAGACCCAAGCTCAACGGCACGGCGATCTAATCTGCCGGCGCATCGCCGAGCGGGCACGCCATCACCCGCCTGCTTCTGAACGTCAAGCCGCCGGGGCCGATAACACGACCGGAACCGGGGGCGCTGGCCATCGAACGACATTAAGTCCGTGATCGAACATGACGACGAAATGGATGCAGGTGTCGTGCCTTCGGGGGCAACGGCTCGGTTCCGACGAACCGGACTGTTTGTCCCATCGTCCGGGGACTGAACATGTCGCGATATTTCAAGCGTTGGGGACTTTGCCGCGCGGGGTCCGTGATCGCCCTGGGGTGCGCCGCGGCATGGGGATTCGGTGCCCAGGTCGGTTCTGCGGACATGAGCGCCGCCGCGCCGGCCGATGCAAAGGCGTCCTTCGACATGGACCTTGATGCGATGATGGCGGTGGACGTCACATCGGTGGCGGGGGTGGTCCACCCGTGGTTCATCACGCCGGCGGCGATCACCGTCATCACTGCCGAGGACGTGCGCCGGACGGGTCATCCGTGGCTGGCGGAGGCGTTGCGCCTGGCGCCCGGGCTCGACGCACTTCGCGGCGGAGCACATGCCTCGGGCGTGTCGGTACGCGGGTTCGATTCGTTGTTCTCCAACAAGTTGCTGGTGTTGATTGACGGTCGCACGATCGGCGACCCGCTGTTTCAGACCGAACGCCATCACGTGAAGCACGCCGCCTATGTTCCGTTGACTTGCCGATTCTAGGAGGCGATGCCCGATCCGGTGATTCCCATGACCCGGCGAATCTGCTTCATTCTGATGCTGACCACGGCCGCGCTGACCGCGGCCCCCCGGCCGTGCCGCGCGCAGGAAATCGATGAAGCCAAGCTGGTGCGACTGAAAGCGGCGTTCATCTACAACATGCTGAAGTTCGTCCAATGGCCCGACAACACATTCGTCAATGACACTTCACCGGTGCGCGTGGCCATGGTGGGCGACGAACCGGTGATCGACGTGTTCGCAACCGCAGTCATGGATCAGACCGTTCACAATCGCCCCGTTGACATTCAGCGCCTGACGTATCCGCACCCGTTAGAGCCGGCCGATCGGCGTAAGCCCGAGAAGGTCGAACGGCATCGCGGGTTGGTGGCGAATGTTCACCGACAACTGGCCGACTGTCACGTGGTGTATCTGGGGCCTTCGGAGCAGCCGCATTGGCCGCGGATTCACCGAGCAATCAGCGACCAGCCGGTGCTCACGGTCAGCGACAGCCCTGCCTTCGCCGATCGACACGGGATGGTAGAGATCACCCTCGATGCACACCCGCATCGACTGGCCATGCGCATCGACCTCGACGAGGTGGAACAGTCGGCACTGAAGATCAGTTCCCGGCTCATGGGCCTGGCCGACATCGTTCGCCACCCGCCGCCGAACACCCCGACGACCGCTCACGGTGGGGAGGGTGAACCATGAGTTGGTTGAACCGACCAACGAGCGTCCGGGTGAAGGTGCTGACGTTGGCGGTGCTTTCCGCCGGCGGTGCGGTGGCGCTGATCACCACGGTTCACCTGTGGCGGGAAACGAACCGGGCGATCCACCAGCCGGCCTCACAGTTGGAAATCCAGTCGAGCGTGTTGGCGCACAACGCTGCGGCACCGCTGGCCTTCCGGGATCACGAAGCCGCCGAACACCTGCTCGGATCGCTCAAGGCGGTGCCCGAAATCGCCGCCGCCGCGATCTACGACACCGGGGGCCGACTGTTCGCGACGTACGGCCATGCGCCCGCCGTGGCATCACTGTCCGTCACGCACGCCTCCGAGCCGCACATGCACCAGGGCGCGGCGCTGCACGCCAGCCACCCCATCCGCCTGGACGGCGAAACGATCGGGGCGATTCACCTGATCTACGATCTGAAACCCGTCTACCGGAACATTCTGTGGGACAGCGTCTCCACCGCGGGCATCGGGTTGCTGGGCGTGCTGACGGCGATGCTGCTGGCCCTGCGTCTGCGCCGGTCGGTAACCCGGCCGATCTTCGACCTGCAGAAGACCGTCGAGGCCGTCTCGCGCGACCGTAACTACTCGATTCGCGCGGTCAAGCACACCGACGACGATCTCGGCGCGCTGACCGACGGTTTCAACACCATGCTGCGGCAGATTCAGGCCCGTGACACCGCGCTGGCCGAGGCGCGCGACCGTCTGGAGGAACAGGTCGCCGATCGCACCGCCGACCTCGAGCAGGCCAGGCAGGAGGCGGTCGACGCCGCCGCATCCCTGCGACGCCATCAGGCCATTCTGCGAACGACCATCGAATCAACCGGCGACGGCATCCTCGTCGTTTCGTCAAGCCGATGCATCCTGCAGGTCAACCAACGGTTCCGCAAGATGTGGGGCCTGAGCGAGACCCCGCTGATCGAACACAACGAACGTCAGGCGCTGGCCCAGGCGGCCGAGCAGATGGAAGACCCCGGTGCATTCGTGCAGCGGATCGAGGCGGTCTATGCCACCTCGGAAACTGCCGAATTCAGCGTGGAACTGGCCAACGGCCGGGTGTTCGAGATCTACTCCGCTCCGCTGCTCAGCGACGTCGGGGTGTCGGGGCGGATCTGGTCGTGCCGGGACATCACCGACCGACGCGCCGCGGAAATCGAGCGTGAACGGCTGAACCGTCAACTGATCGATTCGTCCCGCCGCGTGGGCATGGCCGAGGTCGCCAGCAACGTGCTGCACAACGTCGGCAACGTGCTTAACAGCGTGAACGTGTCGGTGAACCTGATCAACGACCGGCTGCGACAGTCGCGGCTGACCCACCTGAGCAAGACGGCGGACCTGGTCCACCAACACCGCGACGATCTGCCACACTTCCTGACCCGCGACGAACACGGCCGGCACCTGCCCCACTATCTGTCGAAGCTGGCCGATCATCTCGCCGCCGAGCAACAGGAACTCATCGAGGAAACGGCGTCACTGGTTGAAAGCGTGGATCACATCAAGCAGATCATCGCCACGCAACAGTCCTACGTTCAGGCCGGCGACATTCACGAGATCGTCGACCTGCGCAAGCTGCTGACCGATGCGGTCACCATGAACCGGGCGGCGCTCGATCGTCACGGCATCGCACTGGTCGAAGAGCATCAGCCCGTCAAGCCGCTGGACACCGACAAGCACAAGTTGCTGGAAATCCTGATCAACCTGATCAGCAACGCCAAGTACGCCATGACTGAAAGTGACCGGCGGGAGCGGGTGTTGACGCTGCGTTCGCATCCGGCCGAAGGCGATGACGATCAGATCGAGATTCAAGTGATCGACAATGGCGTGGGGATTCGGCCCGACGACCTGACCCGCATCTTCTCGCACGGGTATTCCACCCGGCGCAGCGGACACGGCTACGGATTACACAGCGCCGCGCTGGCCGCCCATGAACTCGGCGGCAGGATCGTCGCCCACAGCGACGGACCGGGACGCGGCGCCTGCTTCACCATCCTTCTGCCGCTCGATGCCACGAGAGCCGAGCAGGCAACCGGCGATGACCGCCAACCGAAACCGGCCGAACGGCCGGCTTCCCCAACGAGGTGCTGACCATGACTTGTCAGAAACCCCATCCCGTCCGAATCATTCTGCCGCCCAGCCTGCGCCGAGCGGTCGCCGGATTGGCTTTCGCTTGCGTCGCGACGGCGGCTTCGGTGGCCTGCGGCGACATCACCGCGGCGCGAGCCCCGATCGTCTCGTCCGCTTCAACCGACCACGCCCCGGCCGCCGGTGACAGCCTGCTGCTCTGGTCGCTGGTTGTGACTGAACTGGTCGCCTGCCTGTTGCTGGCGGCGCTGTTCCTGGCGCGACGCCGGCGCCAACGGCATGAAGCGGACGCGCGGCTGGCCCGAATTGCCCGCCAGGCCGACGTCGCCCAGATCGCCTCCGGCGTGCTGCACAACGTGGGCAATGTGCTCAACAGCGTGAACGTCTCGGCGAGCATGAGCCTGGACATGATCGCGCGTTCCAAGGCCGGTCGCCTGCGGCAGGCTTCTCAGATGCTCCGCGATCACCGCGACGACCTGGCCGGATTCCTCACCGAAGACCCCAAGGGCAAGCTGTTGCCCGAATACCTTTCGGGCCTGGCCGATCTGCTCGAAAGCGAGCAGGCTTCGGTCGTCTCGGAACTGCGGTCGCTGACCGACAGCGTCGAACACGTCCGGCAGATCATCAACACCCAACAGGCTTACGCCGGGCAATCGCCTTGCCAGGAACCGGTCGTGGTGGAGCAACTGGTGCGCGACGCGGCGCGGATCAACGCGCTGGCGTTCGATCGTCACGGCATCGAGTGGGAAGTGGACTGCCAACCGATCGCGCCGCTGCTGGTCGATAAGCATCGTCTGTTGCAGATTCTGATCAACCTGATCAGCAACGCGGGGCACGCCCTGACCGCGACGAACCAGGTCCATCGCCGATTGTCCATCCGCATTGAAACGACCGGGCGCGACACGTTTCGGATCGTGGTGCGGGACAACGGGATCGGCATTGAGGCGGCGAATCTGGAGCGCATCTTCGAGCACGGCTACACGCGACGGAAAGAGGGGCACGGCTTCGGACTACACAGCGCCCGCCTGGCGGCGCGGCAGATGAACGGGTCGCTGACCGCCCACAGCGACGGACCGGGAACCGGCGCAAGCTTCGTGCTCGAACTGCCCTTCAAGCCGGCCGCGACCGAACCACGCCATGTCAGCGAGGCAACACGGTGAGTGAAGACCAAGCCACAGCGCGAATTCTGATCATCGACGACAACGAAGCGATCCACGGCGATTTCCGCAAACTGCTGGACCGTCGGGAGACGAGTGACGGCCTGGCCGCCGCCGAAGCCGCCCTGTTCGGGGACGTCGATGAACAGGCCGAAGCAAGGTGTCGCTACGAACTCGACTCCGCCTTCCAGGGCAAGGAGGGCTGGGCCAAGGTCTGCCACGCGCTGCAGGCCGGCAATCCCTACGCCATGGCGTTTGTCGACATGCGCATGCCGCCGGGCTGGGACGGCCTGGACACCATCGAGCGCCTCTGCCAGAGTGATCCGACCATTCAGCTCGTCCTGTGCACCGCGTATTCGGACTATTCGTGGGACGAAATGACCCGCCGACTCGGCCATACTGATCGCCTGCTCATCCTCAAGAAGCCCTTCGACAGTATCGAGGTCCGCCAGATTACCGCCGCCCTGACCCGCAAGTGGGAACTGGCCCAGCAGGCCCGATGGCGCATGCACCAGTTGGAATCGATGGTCGAGCAGCGCACCGCTGAGCTGCGCAAGGCCAACGAGGAACTGGAACAGGAGATCGGCGAGCGAAAAACCGTCGAACAGAAACTCCGTCATGACACGCTGCACGACACGCTGACCGGCCTGCCGAACCGATTGCTGCTGCTCGATCGGCTCGAACAGTGTCTCGCCCGGCTGCGCCGCAACACCAACGACGGGTTCGCGCTGCTGTTTCTCGATCTCGATCACTTCAAGGTGGTCAATGACAGCCTCGGGCACCTGCTGGGCGATCGGCTGCTGGTGTCGGTGGCCGAGCGTCTGACCGGCGACCTGCGGGACACCGACACGCTGTCGCGTGATGCGGCAGGGACGGTGGCCCGGCTGGGCGGCGATGAATTCGTGGTGCTCCTGCCGGACGTGAACGACGTGAACGATGCGGCCCGGGTGGCCGACCGCATCCGCCGCACGCTCGAGAAGCCGTTCCAGCTCGATCAGCACGAGGTGGTGGCCGGCGTGAGCATCGGCATCGCGATGGGGCGCGGGCATTACGAATCAGCCGACCAGCTTCTACGCGATGCCGACACCGCGCTCTACCGCGCCAAGAGCCAGGGCCGCGGAAGGCACATGGTCTTCGACCACACCATGCACGAACGCGCCGTCGCCCGGCTGAAATTCGAACACGACCTGCGTAAAGCCGTCGACGCCGGCGAACTGTTCTTGCAGTATCAGCCGGTCGTCGACCTGTGCACCGCGCGTGTGTCAGGGTTCGAGGCGCTGCTGCGGTGGCACCGGCACGGCGAACAGATCGTGCCGCCTGGCGATTTCATTCCCATCGCCGAAGACACCGGCCTGATCGTGCCGATCGGCGCCTGGGTGCTCAAGCAGGCCTGCCGACAGGCCAGGCAGTGGCAGGAAGCGCTTCCCGATCAACCGGTCGGCGTGACCGTCAACGTCTCCAGCCGCCAGTTCGCCCACGGCGACATCGTCGAACACATCTGCACCGCCCTGACAGACAGCGGACTGCAACCCGGTCGCCTGAAGATCGAGATCACCGAAACCACCGTCATGGACAACACTTCGGCGGTGGTCAACGCCCTGGCCAGACTGCAGGACATGGGCATCGAGGTGCTGATGGACGATTTCGGCACCGGCTACTGTTCCCTGAGCTACCTGCACCAGTTGCCGATCGACGCGCTGAAGATCGACCGGTCGTTCATCACCAACATGCGCGGTGCGCGGAACAACGTGGCCATCGTGCAGGCGATCATCACCCTCGCCCACAACCTGGACATCCGCGTGGTCGGCGAAGGCGTGGAAACCGAAGCTCAACTGGCCCAACTGCTCGTGCTCGAGTGCGATTTCGGGCAGGGCTACCTGTTCGCCCGTCCCACCGATCACGACCGGACGCTCGCACTGCTCCAGAATCCCGAGCCTTGGCGGCATGCCATCGAACGCGTCAACCGCCACCCCGCCGCGCTGGCGCTGATCGGCGCCGCGGCGACGTGACCCCGACTGAATGATTCGGCACACGCGACAAAGCCCACCCCTGGCCAGGGGTGGGCTTTAGCGATGCGCGGGCTTTGGGAGCTTTCGGCAATGGTGAGGCACGTCACCGCACGCCGGTGATGACTTCCATCGTCAGTTGGTCCAGCTCTTCGTACGGCAGGCGGTGCCTGGCAATCTTGACCCGATCGAGATCGGCGGCGAGCAGGGCCTTGGCGTTGGTCTTGGTGAACTTCTTCGTCAGCTTCTCCATCGCCGCGTCCTTGCGGTTGACCTTCTTCAGGATGCCCTGGATGCGGCGATCCCTGTTCCAGCGTTCGGCCCTTTCCTTGAGGATCATGTAGGTGCGCATGGACCCGGCGGCGAACGCCTTGACGTCCTTGTCATCGCTCTGGCGGTAGGCGTGGCTGTCGAAGTGGCGCGGGCCTTTGTAGCCATAGTCCTCCAGCAGTTTCACCAGGAAGAACGCATGCTTGTAGTTCGCCGAGCCGAAGCGGAAGTCCTGATCGTACCGGCCGAACTCCTGGTCGTTGAGGTCGATGTGGAACAGCTTGCCGGCTTCCAGGGCGGCGGCGACCTGGTGAACGAAGTTGAGTCCGGCCATGTGTTCGTGGGCCACTTCCGGGTTCACACCGCACATGTCGGGATGGTCGAGCGTTTCGATGAAGGCGAGGTAGCTGCCGGTGACGGCGTTGTAGATGTGACCGCGCGGCTCGTTGGGCTTGGCTTCAAAGGCAAACTTGTAGTTGTAGCCCTGGCTGAGGTTGTATTCGCACAGGAAGTTGATGCACTCGCGCATGCGCTTGATCGCTTCGACCGGATCCTTGGCCGCGTCGGTCTCGGCGCCTTCGCGCCCGCCCCAGAACACGTAGGTCTTGGCGCCGAACGCCGCGCCCAGGTCCATCGCCTTCATGGTCTTCTGGACGGCGTAGGCGCGGACCTTCGCGTCGTTGCTGCTGAACGCTCCGTCCTTGAATACCGGATCGGTGAACAGGTTGGTGGTGGCCATGGGAACCTTCAGGCCGTTGTTGCGCAGCGCCTTTTTGAAGTTCCTCTTGATTTCGTCGGCCTGGGCGGGTGTGGCGTCGATGGGGATCAGGTCGTTGTCGTGGAAGTTCACGCCGTACGCGCCCACCTCACCGAGCAAGTCGCACAGTTCCCACGGCTGGAGCTTCGGCCGCACCGCCACGCCGAACGGATCAGCGCCGACGTTGCCGACGGTCCACAGCCCAAAGGTGAATTTCATTTTCGGATCGGGAGCGTACTTGTCCTTGGCCATGAGAATCCTCGCTTGAAGGTTGGGGTTGAAGGTTTGACCCAAGCGTACAGTGTGCCGCAACCGCCGAAGAGAATCAATCGCTGGACGCCCGGCGCGTCGGTCATTGGCTCCGGCGCACCTCGTCGCGGATGGCGATCATGTCCTTCATGATGCGGTACAGGTCGCCCTTGAACTCCTGCGTGCCCAGGGCGTCGTGCACCATGCGGTAGACCTTGAAGATGCGGTCGTACACCGCCGCGGCCCGCGGTTGGGGCTTGAACGTGGTGGTCTTCGGGTTGACCATCCGCTTCTGGGCGGCTTCGGTCTTCTTGTAAGCCCCACCAATGACCGCCCCGAAAATCGCCGCCCCCAGCGCACAGGTGTGCGCCGCCTGCACCGCCTCGAACGGCCGGTTGCATACGTCGGCGTAGACCTGCATCACGAACGGGTTCTTCTCCGCAATTCCGCCACAGGCGACCACTTCCCCGATCTTCACGCCGTACTGCTCCAACCGTTTCATGATGGTCAGCGCCCCGAACGCGCTGGCTTCGATCAGGGCGCGATACGTTTCCGGGGCGGTGGTGTGGATGGTCTGGCCGAGCATCAGGCCGGTCAGTTGCGGATCGCTGAGCACGGTGCGGTTGCCGTTATGCCAGTCGAGCCCAAGCAACCCGCTTTCACCGGGCTTGAGCTTCGCCGCGTCTTTGGCCAGGTTATCGTGCGGATCGCCCTTGGCGGTGTATTCGGCCGGCGCGGCGTTCTCGATGAACCAGTTGAACACGTCCCCCACCGCCGACTGCCCCGCCTCCAGGCCGTACATCCCCGGCACGATCGAGTGAGGCACGATGCCGCACAGCCCGGGAATGTCCACGAGATTCCGCGACAGCGGCACGACCATCATGTCGCAACTGCTCGTGCCGAGAATCTTCACCAGGCAACCCGGCCGAATGCCCGCGCCGACGGCGCCGGCGTGAGCATCCAGCGTGCCCACGGCCACGGGAATGCCCGCGGGCAGACCGACCGCCTTGGCGACCTTGGCATCGAGCCGACCGGCCGGTTCATCGGACGGATAAGCCTTTTCTCCCATGCGGTCGCGCAGGGACGCCAAAGCCGGCGACAGCGACGCCAGGAACCCCCGCCCCGGCAGCCCCTGCCACTCGTCGTGGTACATCGCCTTGTGCCCGGCGGCGCAGATGCCGCGCTTGAACGCGACCGGATCGTCGGCGCCGGTGACGAGATACGGCACGTAGTCGGCCAACTCCAGCCAGGTGTGCGCCGCCCCGAACACCTTGGGCGCGTGCCGCGAACAGTGCAGCACCTTCGACCAGAACCACTCGGCCGAGTACGACCCGCCGCACTTGCCGAGGTAGGGCTGGCGGGATTCGCGGGCCTTGGTGGTGATTTCGGCCGCTTCTTCGTGAGCGGTATGATCCTTCCACAGCCACGCCATCGCCGCCGGATCGTTCATGAACGTGCGCTGGGCGGCCAAGGCCCGGCCGTCACGCCCGATCGGAATCGGCGTCGAGCCGGTCGTCGCCACGCCGATTCCCACCACGGCCTCACGGTCGAAGCCGCGCACCTTGTCGGCCTTGGTCACGGCGCTCTTGACCGCCTTGTTGAAACAGGTGGCGTAATCGCGCGGGTGCTGGCGGGCCAGCAACGGATCAGCCGGATGGGTGATGACCCCGTCCTTCCCGCCGGGATACCGGCTGGCGGCGGTGGCGATTTCCCTGCCGTCGGCGGTGTCGACGATCAGGGCCCGCGCTTCGCTCGTGCCGAAATCCAGCCCCAGGGTAAACGTCCGCTTGCTGGCCTTCGTCATCTGCCGCAACCTCACCAAAAGAAGGATGATCCCCCGAACACGCCTGCGTGCCGGTGCAATCTAGCCATCCGCCCCGCCCGGTTCAAGCGGTCGGTCCAGGTGGCGGGCCAGCGCGGCGGTCAACGCCCGCTTCACTTCGCCGATCGGCGGACATCGCTCGCCGAGCCATTGGGCCATCGACGTCACCGGACGATCCGCCAGGCCGCACGGCACGATCAGCTTGAAATGGTCGAGATTGGTCGTCACGTTCAGCGCCAGCCCGTGCATGGTCACCCATCGCCGCACGCGCACACCGATTGCCGCCAGCTTCGCCCCGCCGCTGCCACAGCGGTGCGCCGATGGATCGGTGCCGGCGCGATCGTCCGCCCCGCCGACCCACACGCCGATGGCGCACGGATCCCGTCGGCCGGCGATGCCGAACGCGCCGAGAGTCTCGATCATCGCCTGTTCCAGCGTCCACACGTATCGCCGCACGTTCAGGCCCAGATCGTTCAGGCGGATGATCGGATAGGCCACCATCTGTCCCGGGCCGTGGTAGGTGATGTCGCCGCCGCGGTCGGTGCGGTGGACGGTGACGCCCTGGCGGGCAAGCTGCTGTTGATCGGCCAGCAGGTGCTCCGCCGCGCCGGGATGCCGGCCGATCGTGATCACCGGGTCGTGCTCGACGAACAACACCGTCGGCGGCGCCTCGCCGGCGAGCACCGCCGCGTGCACCCGCTGCTGTTCGCCCAGGGCGGCGGCGTAATCCATGCGGCCCAGTTCGATCAATCGCAAGGCCATCGATTCTTCCGTGTGACGTTTGACGTTTCGCCCCGTATCATAGCGGCCATGCCCAACGTGCATAGCACCGCCATCATGGCCCACGACGTGCAGTTGGCCGACGACGTGTGCATCGGCCCGTGGTGCGTGATCGAAGGACCGGTCACCATCGGCCCGGGCTGCCGGCTGATGGAGCGGGTAAGCATCCGCGGTCCGCTGATCATGGGCGTCAACAACGCGGTGTATCCGAGTGCCTGCCTCGGCTTTCCGCCCCAGGACCGCAAGTACAATCCCGACAAGCCCGGCGCGGGCGTGAGGATCGGCGACAACAACGTCCTGCGCGAAGGCGTGACCATCCACCGCGCCACCGGCGACCGCCCGACCACCGTCGGCAACGACAATTACCTCATGTGCGCGGTGCACCTGGGCCACGACGCGGTGGTGAGCAATCGCTGCACCCTGGCCAACCAGGTGCTGCTGGCCGGGCACGTGGTCGTGCAGAACCAGGTGACCATGGGCGGCAACGCGGTGGTCCACCAATACTGCCGGCTGGGTCGGCTGGTGATGATGAGCGGCGCGATGGGCGTGGTGCAGGACATCCCGCCGTTCTGCGTGGTGTACAATCACCGCATGGTCGGGTCGCTGAACCTGGTGGGGCTGCGCCGCGCGGGCCTGCGCGAACACATTGAGCCTTTGCAGCGGGCGTTCACCATTCTCTACCGCACCCGCCACACCACCCCGGTCGCCCTGGAGATGATCGATCGCGAGAAGCTCGACGATCCGCTGGTCGATGAACTGATCGAATTCGTCCGAACTACCAAGCGCGGCATCACACCCTACAGCGGCGGTTCGCGCGGAGACGAGTAGCCCCGAACGGAGGACACGGATGTCCATGGCAATGTGTGTGCTGGGCAGCGGATCGGCGGGCAACAGCACGCTGCTGGTGCTCGACGGCAAGGCCATGTTGATCGACGCGGGCTTCGGTCCGCGGTCGACGCCGGCGCGGCTGGCGGGTACGGGCTGCGCGATCGACGACCTTCGCGCGATCCTGCTCACCCACGCCGACCGCGATCACTTCAACCCCTCGTGGTACCGCACGCTGCTGGCCCGGGGCATTGCCGTTTACTGCCATCAGCGCCACCGCCACGCGCTCGACCAGGCGATCAGCACTCGCGGCGTCGGGCGCTCGGCCCACCGGTTGCACGCCGGCGGACTGCTGCGGGTGTTCGACGATCAACCGTTCGCGATGGACCTCGGCGGGGGCGCGCCGGTGCGCGTCCGGCCAATTCCGCTGTCCCACGATCGGCACGGCACCTGCGGGTTCATCATCGAAAACGGCGCGGGGAAGATCGGCTATGCCACGGACCTCGGCCACGTACCCGAGCCTCTGCTTTGCGCGATGACCGATGTGCACATCCTCGCCATCGAATCGAACTACGACCGTCAGATGGAACTGGCTTCGCCGCGCCCGCCAAGGCTCAAGCAGCGCATCATGGGCGGCAAGGGACACCTGTCAAACGACCAAACGCTGGCCGCGGTGCGGCAGGTGTTCGCCCGTTCGGCCGTCCCGCCGCGGCACGTGGTGCTGCTTCACCTGTCGCGGCAGTGCAACGATCCACGGATGGTCGAGCGCCTGTTCGCCACCGAGCCCGCCATCGCCGAGCGATTGCTGCTCACCCGCCAGAATCATCGCACCGGCTGGGTGCGCCTGGGCGAACCCTCCCCCGCCGCGGCAACGGGACCGTTGCACCTGTTCGCATGATTCACGCCCCCGCCCCGCCAAGCTGGGTCTGACACAGCACCCGATAGGCGGCGCTTTCGGCCAGAAGCGGCTCGTGCTGGCCCACCGCGGCGATGCGGCCGTCTTCCATCACCACGATCATGTCGGCGTCGACGACGGTGCTCAGGCGATGGGCGATGACGAACGTGGTGCGGCCGGACTCGAAATCGCGCAGGGCCGCGGCGATCTTTGCTTCCGAGTCGCTGTCGATCTGGCTGGTCGCTTCGTCGAGGATCAGGATGGCCGGGTCGCGCAGGATGGCCCGGGCGATGGCGATGCGCTGGCGCTGGCCGCCGCTGAGCCGGCCCCCGCACTCGCCGATCTGGGAATCGTATCCGTCGGGCAACGACATGATGAACTCGTGGGCGTAAGCCCGTTTGGCCGCTTCGATCATGCGCTGTTGGGAATTCGATCGCCCGCCGTAGGTGATGTTGTCAGCGATCGACCCGTCGAACAGCACCGTCTGCTGGGTGACCATGGCCATTTGTCGGCGGACGCTTCGCAACGTGCAGTGGGCGAGGTCCGTTTCGTCGATCAGCACGCGCCCGCGCGTCGGTTCGCACAGCCGGGGCAGCAGGTACAGCAGCGTGCTCTTGCCCGCGCCGTTGCCGCCGACGACGGCGCACACGCTACCGTGCGGGACGGTCAGGTTGATGTCACTGATCGCATCGCGGTGGGCGGCGGGATAACGGAAGCTGACGTTTTCGAACCGCACGCTCTGGCGGTGTCGCGGCAGGGCCGGGGCGCCGACAAGGGCGGGATGGCGGCGGGTGTTGGGCTCGACTTCCAGGTGCAGCACCTCATCGAGCCGTTCGGCGGCGGCCGCGGCGGTCTGCAGATCGCTGTTCAGGTTGGCCAGAGGCCGAAACGCCATACCCGCCATGCCCAGCGCGCCGAGCACCCAGACAATCTGTTCCGGCTCGACGCGGCGCATCTCGAAAGCGACATACGCCGCGACCAGCGCCACGGCCATGAACCCGGCCAGCGCAATCGTCTCGACCACCGGCGAACTGAGGGCCCGGGCGACGCGGGCTTTCATCTCCTGCTGGTACACGCTGCGGTTGATGCGATTGAAGCGGCGGCGCTCGTAGCCCTCGGCCTGGTGAACCTTGACGATCGCCAGCGCCTGCAGCGCTTCCTGCAGGGCCGAGAGCATCGCCCCCATCCGGTTGAGCGCCCGGCGCGAAGCTTTTCGGATGGTTCGTCCGAAGCGGTAGAGCAACACGCCGATGATCGGCACGCCGACCAGGAAGATCAACGTCAACTGCCAACTGACCACCAGGGCCACGGTGAGCATCGCCGCGCCTTGCAGCAGATCGCGCAGGGCCTTGCTGGTCAGCGCGTTGAACCCGGCGGACAGTTGGGCTGAGTCGCGCACCACGCGACTGATCTTGTCGGCGGTGCCACTTTCGGTCGCCCTCAGCAGCGGCACGTGCACCAGGCGCTGGAAAATCTGCCGGCGCACGTTCATGACCGTGCGGAAGCTGATCGTCACCGCGCAGTACTGGTGGGTGAACCGGGCGATCGACCCGATGACGGTCAACACCAGGATGACGGCGAAGATGAACAGCAGTCCCCCGAACGCCGTGGGCGGCAGGCGTTCGGCCAGGGGCGTCTGATCGCCGATCCACGCCTGCACGTTTTCCCGTGCCGCCCAGTCGAGCACCATCATGCGGACGGTGCGTTCTTCCTTGAAAAGCTGGTTGATGATCCACAGCACGCCGGCGAACCCGCCCGCGCGGCAGACCGCATCGACCACCGCGCCCATGGCCCCGCCGATCAGCATCAGCCGATACCGCAGCATCTGGCGCGCGAATTGCCAAAACCTGCTCATGGGGCCGCTCCGCGGCGCCGGACGGTGCCGCACGAGGCGCGAAGATCAGTCGGACTTGCGAAACACCGCGACGATGTTCTCCACCGGCACCACGAACAACCGGTTGTCGCCCTCGAAGTCCACCGGGATCGCTTCCTTGGGATTGAACAGCACCCGGTCGTAACGGCGAATGGGATAGTCGGTGTCGTTCTCGACCTGGGCGCTGATGGTCACAATGCGGCCGGTCAACGTGGGGATTTCCATCTTGTCCGGCAGGTGGATGCCGCTCTTGGTGGTCTTTTTGTCCTCGTCCTTGCGGATGAGCACGCGGGGACCGATCGGCTCGACGGTCTCGAAGGCGTCGTGTTTGGGCTTGGTCGCACTCATGGCCGGTTCCAGCAACTCCGCGGTCGGGTGAATGATGCATTGTAACACCAACCCCGCGACCGCGACACCACTTGGCCCGTCGCGGCCGGCATGGTACAACCGGCATCCACCCCATCGCAGGAGCGACCATGGATCTGGCGAAGTTCATCCGCGACATTCCCGACTGGCCCAAGCCGGGCATCGTGTTCAAGGACATCACGCCGCTGCTGAACAGTCCGCCGGCGCTGGCGATGGCGGTCGAACGGATGGTCAATCCGTTCCGCGGCAAGAACATCGACATCGTTGCCGGGGCCGAGTCGCGCGGGTTCATCTTCGGCACGGCGCTGGCCCAGGCCCTCAGCGCCGGGTTCGTGCCCATCCGCAAACCGAACAAACTGCCGTGGAAAACCCACCGGCTGGAATACGAACTGGAATACGGCACCGATGCGCTGGAAGTGCACCAGGATGCGATCAAGGGCGGCCAGCGCGTGCTGCTGACCGACGATCTGCTGGCGACCGGCGGCACGATGAAAGCCTGTTGCGAACTGGTCCAGCAACTCGGCGGCAACCTCGTGGGCATCAGCGTGTTGATCGAACTGATGGACCTCGGCGGGCGGGCGAAGCTCGAACCGTTCGGCGATGTCCACGCGGTGGTGCAGGTCTAGCGCAGCGTTCGGCGTCAAACGCCGGGTGGAAGATGGAGCAAACCCACAGCGACACTCCGCGGGCGGTGTTGTTCGACTTCGGCGATACGCTGGTGCGCTTCGGGCCGGTCGACAAGCAGGCGATGTTCGACAAGGCGGCCTGGCGGACGTATCGCCTGTGGGCGCGGCGCAATCGGCGGATGCCCGGGTATCGCCGTTTCTACCTGCACCACTGGTTCGCCCTGCGTTGGTCCTATCTGAAGACGCTGGTTCTACGGCGCGAACTGGACACCATGCGGATGCTGCGTCGGGCCTGCCGGAAGCTGTGGCTCGAAGCGCCGGCCGAGTTCTTCGATGAGTTGGCCTGGCACTGGTACCGCCCGTTGGCTGAGGTGGCCACGGTGGAAGAAGGCACGGCCGACGTCCTGAGCGAACTGACGCGGCGCGGGTACCGGCTGGCCATCGTGTCCAACACCTTCGTGCCGGGCTTCGTGCTGGACCGTCACCTGGCGCGTCTCGATCTGCTGAAGTTCTTCCCGGTGCGGGTGTACAGTTGCGATGTGGGCTACCGCAAGCCGAGCCGGCACATTTTCAACATCGCGATGGAGCGGCTGGAGGCGAAGGCGGATCGGGCGGTGTTCGTGGGCGACCTGATCCGTGCCGATGTGCGCGGGGCGCAGCGTGCCGGCATGCGGGCGGTGTGGCGCCGGCCGCCGGATGGGCACGACAAGCCGCCCGCGGACACCCTCGTGATCGACAGCCTGCGCGAACTGCCCGGCGCACTGGATCAACTGCTCGGCTGAACGCGGCCCCACGCGCCTCCGTCCCGCCGCGGCCTGACCAGCAGTTTCCTCAGCACGGCCAGCAAGGTTTCGGGCGGGTCGAGGTAGTTCGTCGGCGGGCGGTAGAACACCGTGCCCGCCTTGCCGTCGATCGGCGGATCGACCAGGCGCACCGACCCGGGCGCCTCGGCCAGCACTTCGTACAGCGGCTGGACGTGACTGGTGGTGAAGATCAGGTCGCGCTCGTGAAGTTTGAGTGCTTCGACGTTCATGCGGGCCAGGGCCACGCGAATCCGCGCCATCGCCAGCAGCGTCCCGGTCGCCTCGGGCACTTCGCCGTAGGCTTCGGTCAGGTGGCGCTCGACCTCGTCGAGTGTTTCCAGGTCGCCGGCCCGGCTGATTCTGCGATAGACCTCCATCCGCCGCGCGTCCGACGGAATGTAGCGCCCGGGAATCCGCCCGGCGATGCCCAGTTCCAGGTGCGCATCGACCGCCGCGTGATGCGATTCGTTTCGCAGGTCCGCCGCCGATTCCTCCAACAATCGGCAGTACATCTGATACCCCACCGCCGCGATGTGACCGGACTGTTCGGGGCCGAGCAGATTGCCCACCCCGCGGATTTCCATGTCGCGCATGGCGATCTTGAATCCGGCGCCAAGCATGCTGAACGCCTCGATCGCCCGCAGGCGCCGCGCGGCCACTTCGCTGATCGGCCGATCCTTCGGTAACAGCAGGTAGCAGTACGCCCGGTGCTTGTACCGTCCCACGCGGCCCCGAAGCTGGTGCATCTCCGCCAGGCCGAACCGGTCGGCGTCGGCGATGAACATCGTGTTGACCGTCGGAATATCCAGGCCCGATTCGATGATCGTCGTGCACACCAGCACGTCCGCCTCGTGCCGCAGGAACTTGAACATCACCTCTTCCAGCGCCCGGCCCTTCATCTGACCGTGGCCAACCACGAACCGCGCTTCAGGCACCAGCGAACGCAGATCGTTGGCGACCTCGTGAATGTTGTGCACGCGGTTGTGGACGAAGTAACACTGGCCTTCGCGGTTCAGTTCGCGCAGGATCGCGGTGCGGATGCGCTGGCGGTCGTAGGGGCAGACTTCGGTGACGATGGCCCGCCGATCAGCCGGGGGCGTGCTGAGGCTGGAGATATCGCGCAGACCCAGCAGCGCCATGTGCAGCGTTCGCGGAATGGGCGTGGCGCTGAGGGTGAGCACGTCGACCGTCACGCGGAAGCGCATCAACTTGTTCTTGTGTTCGACGCCGAAACGCTGCTCCTCGTCGACGATCACCAGTCCGAGTTCCTTGAAGCCGATGTCGCCGCTGAGCAGGCGGTGGGTTCCGATGACCAGGTCGACCTTGCCGCTGCGGAGGCCGGCGCAGACTTCCGCGGCCTCCGCCGGGGTCTTGAAGCGGCTGAGCGATTCGATGCGGATGGGATAATCGGCCATGCGCTGCCCGAACGTGCGTTCATGTTGTTCGCACAACACGGTGGTCGGACAGAGGACCGCGACCTGCCGGCCGGCCTCGACCGCCTTGAACGCCGCCCGCATGGCGATTTCCGTTTTGCCGTAGCCCACGTCGCCGCAGATCAGCCGGTCCATCGGCCGATCGTCGATCATGTTCTTCTTGGTCTCGGCGATCGCGGCGAGCTGGTCTTCGGTTTCCTCGTAGGGGAATTCCGCCTCGAACTGGGTCATCCACGGCGTGTCCTGGGGATAGCGGATGCCCGGCATCGCCGCCCGCGCCGCCTGCACCTGGAGCAGTTCTTTCGCCAGGTCGCGCACGGCCTGCTTGACCTGTTCCTTCTGCTTCCGCCATCGCCCGCCGCCCAGTTTGCTCAGCGGCGGACGCCCGGCGAACCCGCCGATGTACTTCTGCACCAGTTCGATCTGCGACGCCGGCACGTGCAGCAGCGCGCGGTCGGCGAACTCAAGCGTCAGGTACTCCTCGGTCGCCTCGCCCTTGGTCATCGTGCGCAGGCCCCGGAACTTCGCGATGCCGTGATCCACGTGCACGACGAAATCGCCCACGTCGAGGTCGAAGAACGTTTCGGTCCCGCGGGTGGCGATGACCCGGCGCAGGCGTCGGTGGGCGTGATAGCGATGGAACAGCTCGTGATGCGGCACGAGCATGGCGGGCGTGGCGCCGGCCTGCCACACGAACCCGCGATGCAGGTAGCCGACTTCCAGCGCGATGCGCCCCGCGGCGGCCGGGGCGTGTTCGGCCAGCAGTTGGGCCAGCCGCTGGCGTTCGGCTTCCTGGGCACACAGCACCGTCACCCGATGGGCCGGCGTGTTCGCATCGCCGGTTGCGAATGTCGCCAGTTCGGTCACGGCCTTGTCGGCCGACTCGTCGAAGTTGATCAGGCGGCCGACCGGCAGCGCCATCCGCCGCACGCCGCTGCCCACGCCGGCGAACTGGTTCATCTCCACGTGGCCGAACTCGCGCAGCGTCGCGATGACCGACGGCGGCGAGTAGATCCCCCGCGGATCGGTCAGCCGTTCGTAATACCCCCGCGCCTGTTCGGACACTTCCAGCAGTTCGTGCACGACCACGATCGCCTCGTCGCCGAGGACAGACAGGAAGCTGCACACCCGCTCGTCCGCCTGCACGCGCTCGGCCGATGCCCCGACCAGCCGCACCCCCGGAAGTTGTCGATCCGAGCCCATCGAATCCAGATCGATTTCGGCCAGGCTGTCGATCCGGTCGCCGAAGAAATCGACGCGCACTGGCGGCAGGTCGCCCGGCGGATGGATGTCGACGATCCCACCGCGCACGGCGAAATCGCCCATCTGCTCGATCGCCTCGACCCGCTGATAGCCCGCTTCGTCCAGCCAGCGTGTCAGCCGCTCCTGGCCAAGTTCATCGCCCCGCCGCAGTTCCATGACCAGCCCGGCCATGGCCTGTCTGTCGGGCACCGACTGCATCAGCGCCTGCACCGGCGCGACGAGGATGTTCGGCCGATCGCCCGATCGCAGGCGCGTCACCAGCCCCAGTCGCTCGGCGAGCAGGTCGAGGCTGACGTTGGTTTCACCCGGCATGACCTCCAGCGCCGGCAACACCGCCGCCGACAGATCGCCGAACAGGCCGAGGTCCGCCGCCGCTTCATCCGCCTCGTCGAGGTGAGCGACCACCAGCAGCACGGTCCGACCGCAGCGCCGCGCGATTGCCCCGGCCAGCAGGTGCGCGCTGGACCCCCACACGCCCTCGGCGACCACCGAGCCGGTCGCCGCGGCCGCCTCGGCCAATTCCGCCACGCGCCGGTCGCCGGTCAAACTGTCCAGCCACGGTCGTGACATGGTGCTCCCGCCCCTCTCACGGGGCGCAGGGAAGTCGCGTTCACGCCGCGCACGCCAATGCGGCGACCGCGTGACGGAACGGGTCGTCGGCGGGGTGCGGGAATGTCGCGCGGGCAGGCGAAGCCTACCCGTCGGTCCGGCGGATGGTCACCGGCACGTCGTACTCGGCGGTCCGTTCGTCGAGGCCGATCGGCGGCGCCAGGTCCGCCACGTGTTCGAGCACGCGGATCATGGCGATCTCGTCGCAGCAGGCGCGCTTGGGGCAGCGAACGCATTCGCTCCACACCTTCAGCGGCAGGCGGCCCCGGTCGCACACCTCGAAGCCGCACTTCTCGAAGAACTTCTGTTCGTAGGTCAGGGCGAACAGGCGGCGAATGCCCAGGCGTGCGGCCTGCTCGACCGCATCGGCCACCAGCCTCCGGCCCACGCCCCGCCCCCGCGCTTCGTCGGCCACGGCCAGGGCGTACACCTCCGCCAGATTCGCCCACATCACCCGCAGCCCCACCACGCCGACCACCTGATCGTCGTCGAGGCACACGCGGAAATCGCGCAGGTCTTCGTACAGCTCGCCGAGCGAGCGGTGAAGCATCAGGGCCCGCTCGGCGCAGTCGTTGATGATCGCGGCCATGCGCGGCACATCGCGGATGTGGGCTTCTCGAATCATGCGGTATCCGGGGTTGTCGCCATGTGCGGGATTATACGCGCCGCGGCGGTGAGCGTGGATTTTCCTTGACTTCCACGGTGGACGACGGTTGCAATGATAGGCGGGTTCGGCCTTGCGCACCTCGCCGGACCTCCACCATGTCGTGATCCGCCGCCGACGTGGGCGGTGCATTTCCAGGCAGTTCCACTCACATACGAAGGAGACCTGCAATGCAAGTGCACGAGGCGTGGCGCGACGAGATCGGATGGATCATCGTGGTGATCGGGGCGGTGTTGCTGATCTTCGGACTGATGGACCAGTTCACGCGGGCGTTGGTGGTGGGCACGTCCGTTCAGCCGTGGATCGTCTACGTGACGGCGGGGGTGCTGGTGATCGTGGGGCTGCTGCTGCACGCGGCGCGACCGGGGCGCGGTGGCGGGGAAGATCAATCCGAACAGCCGCCATCGCCCTCGCCGGACGACCAGTCCGAACCGCCGGCGCCGTGATGGGCCGGACGAGTTGTGATACGCTCTGGCGCATGAGCGAATCCGCCCCGCCTGCATCGTGCGATCTGTCGGTGGACCTGGGGGGTCTGCGCCTGCCCCATCCGATGATGACCGCATCGGGGACGTGCGGGTATGCCGATGAGTATGCCGACTTCGTCGACCTGTCGCAGTTTGGAGCGTTCGTGACCAAGTCGATCACGCGCGAGGTGCGGGCGGGCAACGAGGCTTATCGCATCGTGGAAACGCGGGCGGGGATGCTCAACGCGATCGGTCTGGCGAACGTGGGGCTGGACGCTTTCCTGGCCGAAAAGATTCCACTGCTGGAAACACTGGGCGTGCCGATCATCGTGAACGTGGCCGGGCACCGCGTGGAGGACTACGTGCACACCGCCGCGACGATCAGCCGTCAACCGGTCGTGCGGGCGATCGAGTTGAACGTCTCGTGCCCGAACGTCAAGGACGGTTTGACCTTCGGCACGAACCCGCCGCTGCTGCGCGACCTGGTGCGCCACGTGCGGGCGGCGATGGACGAGCGCGTGAAGCTGATCGTCAAGCTGTCGCCGAACGCTTCGGACATCGTTTCGACGGCTGAAGCGGCGATCGACGGCGGGGCGCAGGTGCTCAGCCTGACCAACACGTTCACCGCGCTGGCGATCGACGTGCACCGCCGCCGGCCGCGCCTGGCCAACGGCACCGGCGGGCTGAGCGGTCCGGCCATCCGCCCCATGGCCGTCTATCTGACCCACCTGGTGTATTCGCGGATCGCGCGCGATGCCGGCGTACCCCTGATCGGCATGGGCGGCATTCAGAACTGGATGGACGCGGCCGAGTTCCTCCTCGCCGGGGCAAGCGGCCTGGCCGTCGGCACCGCCCTGTTCATCGACCCGGCCACCCCGCTGAAAATCCGCGACGGGTTGCGCGGCTGGCTCGCTGAACTCGGCTGCCGGTCGATCGGCGACGTGATCGGCTCGCTGGAAATGCCCAACGGCACCCCGCCCTGGCCCAATCAGTGAACCCCATGAACACCTCCGATCGCGAGCGTTTCGACGAACGGCTGGAAGTGGTGCTCGACGCCCTGCCCCAGCCACTGCGACACCTGCTCGACGAAGTGCCGCTGGTGGTCGAGGACTACCCGCCCGACGATGTGATCGAGGCGTTCGACCTGGAGTACCGCGACGATCTGTGCGGCCTGCACGACGGCATTCCCCTGACCGAGCGCTCGGTCACCGATTCAGCCCACCTGCCCGACCGCATTACCATTTACCGCGAAGGCATCCAGTCGGCGGCCTGCGACGACCGCGGCGAAGCGAGCAACGGCGAACTGCTTCGTCAGATCCGCATCACCGTTCTGCACGAAATCGGCCACCACTTCGGGCTCGATGAAAATGACCTGCGCGACCTGGGTTATGACTGATCGCCCAGCCGCGCCTGATCGCTGATGACCCGGTCGATCAGGGCGTCGGTCTGGGCATCCGGCTCGAACGTTTCCAGACGCCGGCGCACGTGGGGGGCGACCAGCCGAATCGCATCACGCATCGTGTGCTCGCATGCCCAGCCATCGACCGCCTGCTTGATCTTCGTGTTGTCGAAGATCACGCTGCGCGCCTTATCGCCCAGCAATGGGCCGGCCCACCCCGACCGGTAACGCGCCAGCGTGTCGCTGGCCACGTGAACGATTCCGGCTTCCACGCCCAGTTCATCGGCCATCGCGCCGACGATCCGATCCCACGTGTTTGCCTCGTCGGTCGTGATGTGGAACGCCTCGCCGAGCGCGCGTTCGTGGCCGAGCAGACCGGCGAACGCCTTGCCGAAGTCGCCGCTGTGCGTGATGACCCACAGGCTCGACCCATCGCCGTGCACGACGACCGGCTTGCCGTGGCGCATCCGCCAGGCCAGGTGGTCGCCGCTGACAAACGTGCCGGGCAGCCGCGTGCGGATGGTGTGGCTGGGGCGCACAATCGTCACCGGCATGTCGCCGCGGTCGTGCGCGCCGGCCAGGTATGCCTCGATCTCGGCCTTCCTGCGGCTGTATTCCCAGAACGGGTTGGCCAGCGGGGTCTGCTCGGTGATCCGGGGACGGCGCGGCGGTTTCTCGTAGGCCGACGCCGAGGAGATAAACACATACTGCCCGCACCTGCCGCCGAACACGTCGACGTCGCGCTTCGCCTGCTCGACGTCGAACGCGCGAAACTGGCAGACCACATCCCACGCCCGTTCACCGAGGGCCGCGTAGGCGGCCGGGTCGTTCATGTCGCCGGTGATGGTGCGGGCGCCGTCGGGCAGCTCGTCGTTGTGATGTCCGCGGTTGAAGACGGTGATCTGCTGATCGCGTTCGAGGCCGGCCTGGATACAACCGGGGGAAATCTCGCCGGTCCCGCCGAGGTAAAGCACCTGCATGTCCTGCTCCTGATCTGAATCGGGCCAAGCGCATCATAGCAGGACGGAGGCAGCGCGCGCCGAGACGAAGCACGCCGCTCAGTGATCGACCGGCTGACCTTCAACGGTCACGCGGCCCTGGTAATCCTTGGAACCGGTCACGAGGGTGCGATCGGCCTGGCGGGCGAACACGCGGTTGTAAAAATCACCCAGCGATTCTTCGGGGCCACGGTCTTTCGCCCAGCGATCGAACACCGGGCGCAGCGTGGGCACGAGTTCGCCCTCGTCGACCGATTCGGCGTACAGTTCGGCCAGACGATCGCCAGCCAGACGACCGCCGAGAAAAACGTCGTACACACCGGGCTTGCGGCCGACAAACGCCAGGTCCGCGGTGTACGGCCGAGCGCAGCCGTTGGGGCAACCGGTCATGCGCACCGTCAACCGCTCGTCCTCCAGACCGTGCCTGGACAGTTCGTCTTCCAGCCGGTCGATCAGATCGGGCATGAAGCGCTCGCTTTCGGCCAGGGCCAGGCCACAGGTCGGCAGGGCCGGGCAGGCCATCGAATATCGCCGCACGCCCGACAGCTCGCGCTCGGTCGACACACCGTGATCGGCGAGAATCGTCTGAACCGTTTCCGCCTCGTCACCACTCAGATCGGCGATCAGCACGGACTGGTTGGGCGTGAGGATGAAGGGCTTGTCGAGTTGGTCGGCGATCGTGCGCAGGGCGGTCTTCGTGCGGCGATCACCGCGGTCGATGATGCGGCCGTTCTCCACCCACACGCCGTGGAAGTAGCGGCCGTCGCCTTGCTCGTGCGAGCCGAGGTAGTCGTTCAGTTCCATCGGGCCCACGTCGATCCAGTCGTGGAGCGGAAACTCGGCGCGGTCGATGAATTCATCGCGGAACTTGTCCATGCCCCACGCCTCGATGAGGTATTTCAGCCGGGCATGGCGGCGGTCGCTGCGGTTGCCGTGATCGCGGAAGATCGAAGCGATGACCTTCACCGCGTCGGCGGCGTGTTCGGTCGGCACGCTGCCCAGGCGCGTGCCCAGGCGGGCGAACGTGTCTTCCTTGCGATGGGTCATGCCCAGACCCCCACCGACCAGCACGTTCACCGCGCCGATCGCATCGCCGTCCGGTACTGCAATCAGGCCGACGTCCTGCGTGTACACGTCGATGGAATTGTCGTCCGGCAGTGTGATCCCGACCTTGAACTTGCGCGGCAGGTAGGTTTCGCCGTAGAACGGTTCTTCGCCGTGGGGCGTTTTCTCGCGGCGTTCAGCCTTCTCGCCGTTCAGCCAGATTTCGTAATACGCCCCGCTGGCCGGCGCCAGTTCATCGGAGATTTGCGAGGCCATTTCCTGCACCGTCCGGTGGGTCGGGGCGGCCAGGGGCGCCGGCGACGCCATCACGTTCCGCTCCACGTCACCGCAGGCCGCGATCGTCGACACCAGCGCCCGGTTGATGTCGGCCATCGTCTGCTTGAGGTTCTCCTTGAGCACACCGTGGAACTGGAACGATTGGCGCGTGGTCGCGCGCAGCGAATGGTTATGGGTATAGGTCGTGGCCACGTCGTCAAGCCGGCGGTACTGCTCGGCCGTCATGCGCCCGCCGGGAAGGCGCAGCCGGATCATGAAGCTGTAGTCCTTGTGTTTGCCTTTGCGCCTGTCGCGGTCGTCCTGCTGGTAGATGCCGTGAAACTTGAGCACCTGCACGTCGTCATGGTCGAACGACGCCGCATCGGACGCCAGCACCTCGGCCACCGTACCGCGCAGGTAGTGGCTGTTCTGCTTGGCGGTTTCGACTTTCGATGGTTTGTCTTTGCGGGCCATGTCCCACCGTCCTTTACTTTGCGGCCGGCGTCGCGCTCGGCGAAGCGCGCCGCGAGGTCTTACAGTTGCGAACTGTCCAGCGACCGGACACTTTTGCCATCCACGTGAATGCCGCATTCGGTCTTGTCCAGGCCGGCCCAGCGCCCGGCGCGGGGATCTTCGCCGGGTCGGATCGGCCGGGTGCACACCGGCGTGTTGCAGCCGATCGATCCATACCCCTGATCGTACAGCGGGTTGTAGGGCACGTCATGGGCCTTGATGTAGCCCCATAACGCCGCATCGTCGAGCGCGGCCACGGGGTTCACCTTCACCAACCCGTTCACCTGATCCCACAGCACCACCGGCAGCCTGGAGCGGGTGTCGCTGTGGCGACGTCGGGCCCCGGTGATCCACGCTCGCTTGTCGGCCAGGTGGCGACGCATCGGTTCGACCTTGCGGATGCGGCAGCATGCGTGGATGCCCTCCACGCCGCGCGCGTACAGGTGGCCGCCGTACTTGGCCTGCTGCTCGGCCCAGGTGAGTGGCGGGCTGACGCGCACGGCCTGAAAATCGTAATTGGCCTGAATCCGCAACCGCGTCTGATGGGTTTCCCCGAACAGCACGCCGGTGTCCAGGTAGAACACTTCCACCTCGTCCAGGCGGCCGAGCTGGTCCAGCATGTCGATCAACACCACGGACTGCATTCCGAAGCTGCACGCCAGCGCGATGCCGCCTTCGTCCGTGCCGTCGGTGGCATAGCGATCGACCGCCCAGCGCAGGATTTCCTGGGGCGGGGCGTTTTCCAGTTCCCCGGCCGCCGCGGCCAGTTCGGCTTCGCGCTCGGCCAGTTGATCGGACCTGGCCACTGTTTCGGTCATGCGGGCACCTCCACGAATTCGCCGGGCCGGCCTGGCGTGGCCAGTTCCGCCGATGTGCACCATTGTAGGGTCGGATTCGCCCATTCCGGCCGATTCTGAAAAGTATCTCCATCGACGTAACCATCTTGTTAACAATAAGATGTATATCACTTGACATGCCCGGTGCTCGACATATCATGATGTTTTGATATTCACTGCCCGGAGCCAGCCCATGGCCCAACGCCCCGCCCTTGCCGGTTTACCCATGCCGTCGATGCGCCGCGCGGCGGATTTGCTGCGCGTGATCGGGCATCCGGTGCGCCTGAAGCTGATTGAGCTGCTCGTCCAACGGCCGCACACCGTGGGCGACCTGGCGCGGCTGGTCGACCGGCAGCCGCACGCGGTCAGTCAGCATCTGAGTTTGATGGCCGGGCGAGGCCTGCTCGACCGCCGCCGCGAGGGCCGCCGCGTTTACTACCGCGTCACCCATGCCGGTGTCCTCGGCGTGTGGCGGGCGATTCACAACTACGAACACATTCATGCCTCGTTCCAGGACGGCGAGGCGATATGATCAGTGCTGTAACATCCAGCCGTTTGGCGTGTCCGCATTCCTGTCACCGAAACCCACACCACGCGGAGTGACTGCATGACGACCGATCAACGCACCATTGTGATCGTCGGCGGGGTGGCCGGCGGAGCCAGCGCCGCGGCCCGGGCCCGGCGCATGAACGAACACGCCCGCATCATCCTCTTCGAAAAGGACCAGTACGTTTCGTTCGCCAACTGCGGCCTGCCGTACTACATCGGCGGGGAAATCACCGACCGGCAGAAGCTGCTGGTCGCCACGCCGCAGCGCTTCCGGCAATGGTTCAACGTCGAGGTGCACACGCGGCACGAAGTGCTCGCCATCGACCGCGACCAACAGACCGTGCGCGTGCGCGACGTGGACGGCGAGCGGGAATTCGATCAGCCCTACGACCGGTTGATTCTCGCCCCCGGGGCCGAACCGCTCATTCCGCCGATCGACGGACTCGACGCGCCCAACGTGTTCACGCTGCGGAATGTGCCGGACGCCGATGCGATTCGCGCTTACGTCGAACAGCACGATCCGAGACATGCCGTGGTGGTGGGGGCCGGCTACATCGGCCTGGAAATGGCCGAGATGCTTCACCACCGCGGGCTGGAGGTGTCGCTGGTGGAGTTGCTCGACCAGGTGCTTCCGCCGCTGGACGCGGAAATGGCACACATGGTTCAGCAGGAAGTCGAGCGCCAGGGCGTGCAGGTACACCTCAGCAATGCGCTTCAGTCACTGGAACTTGGAGCCGCCGAATGGTCCGACGCGCCCGAATCGACACTGGACGGTCATCGCGCCGGGCCCCCGGAAGGCGCCGCACGCCGGGCGGTGCTGGCCGACGGGACGAAGATCGACACCGACCTGGTGATCGTGGGGGTGGGCGTGCGGCCGAAGACAAAGCTGGCCGACGATGCCGGACTGACCATCGGTGAATCGCGCGGCATCTCGGTCAACCCCCACATGCAGACATCGGACCCGACGATCTACGCGGTGGGCGACGCGGCGGAGTACGTGCATGGCGTGCTGGACGAACCGATGCGCATTCCGTTGGCCGGACCGGCCAATCGCGCCGGGCGCATCGCCGGCGAACACGCGGCCACCGATACCGGCCCGACCATGCCGAAGGTGCTGGGCACGTCGGTGGTTCGGGTGTTCAACGTCACCGCCGCGGCCACCGGGCTGAACACCAGGCTTGCCGAGAAGCACCACCGCAGCGCCCGCGCCGTCTGGGTGCCGGGCAACCATCACGTCGGCTACTACCCCGGGGCCGAGGAGATGATGATCAAGCTGGTTTACGATCCCCACACCGGCCGGGCGCTCGGGGCCCAGGCGGTCGGCGGGGCGGGCGTGGACAAGCGCCTTGACGTGATCGCCACCGCCATCCACTTCGGCGCGACCATCGATCAACTGGCCGAACTCGATCTGACCTACGCTCCGCCCTACGGCGCGGCGAAGGACGTGGTGCACATGGCCGCCTTCGCCGCCCAGAACGACCGGCGAGAGCTGGACCGCTTCGTCGGCCCGGCGGAACTCGATGCGGTGGACGCCAACGCCCAGGTGCTCGACGTGCGCACGGACGAGGAGTGGAACGCCGGCCACCTCGAACACGCCGTTTGGATTCCGCTGCACGAACTGCGCCAGCGGCTGGACGAACTGGACCGCGAGCGGCCGGTGGTCACCTACTGCCGCGCCGGTCAGCGATCCTACTACGCCACCCGCCTGCTGCGCCAGCATGGTTTCAAAAACGTACGCACCTTGTCCGGCGGCACACTGATGCAGGGGCACGTGTAAAACGCACCGGCGTCGTTCGGTGGGAACCCCGGCGATCGCTGGGATCGCCAGGCACTGTGCGCCCGAGTAACACACTGATTCACGGACAAGGCCACAAGACTCCGCATGCCCGCGGCGCCCGCCTCCTCCCACACCACCGGCACATCCCACCCCAGCTTCCGCAACTCCCGTCGCACTTTTCTCGGCGGCCTGCTCAGCCGCGACGAGCAAAAGTCGCATGATTCGGGGCAAGGCGGGGATTGACCGACCTTCTGAACCACCGCCGCAAGTGGATCGGCGCGGTCATGGACAGCTTATCGCGGCCGGTGGGGCGTAATGCCCCTCACGCCGCCAGACGTCAAGGATCAGCTCGTATCGCCGTAACGGCATGCCGGTGTAAATACAGTTGCTGGTGGAGAAGATGTATCCGTAACCGGGCATCCCGTGGGTCAGGGCGTAGCGGGCCGATGCGATGACCTGTTCATCCGTGCCGGTGTCCATCAGCGCGCAGTTCACGTTGCCGCACAGCGCCACGCGGTCGCCGACGAGGCGTTTGACCTCGGCGATGTCCACGCCGCCCTGCGGATCGAGCGAATGCAGCGCGTGCGGTTCGGCCTGCACAAGCTGATCGAGAATCGGCATGATGTTGCCATCGGTGTGCTTGATCACGTAAAAGCCCATGTCGCGGTAGGCGGTAATCAGCTTCGCCAAGTACGGCGTGATGAACTCGCTGAACTGCCCCGGTGAGAGGAACGGACCGGTGTTGAAACAGTAATCGCTGCACAGCGCGAAGCCGTCGAGACCCGTGCGGGCCTTCAGTTGCTCGGCCCGGCGCAGGGCGTTGTCGACTCGCTGTTGCGCTTCGGCGTGAACCTTTTGCGGTTCGTCGGCCAGGCGATAGCTGAACTCGACCATGCGCTCGCCATCGGGAATGGCGAACGTGGCGTCGCCATGCAGCATCAGGTAGTACCGATCGCCGGACTTCTCGCGCACCAGGTCAATCAGCCGCACCGTCTCCTCCACGTCATTGGGATTGGGTTGCAGGAAGATGGCGTTCCACTCGTAGCGCTCGGCGCAAGCCAGATGAAGGTCCGCCTGGTCGGTACGATGAAGCTGGCGTTCCCTCTCTTCCATCTGGTCCCACTGGGCGTAATGGCGCTGCGAGAAATGCGGCCGGCCGAACGCTTCCATGGTCAGGAAGAAGACGAGTTCGAAATGCGGCACGCGCCCGGCGATGGGGCGTCGCTCGAGCGCGTCAATGAATTGCTGGCGGGGTGTGGCGGGGTCGGTCATGATCGAAAGTCTACCGCGCTACGGCGTTCTGCGCGTCAAGCGTTGCTTCGGCGGCGGCCCGGCCGGTGGTCAACGGGTTCACGCCCCGCAGCATCAGACCCTGCGCGTGGGAGCGATGGGTGTCCACGGTCGGCTCGTCTTCGGGGTCGCGCACCTGCACCAGCACCGTCTTACGCAGCCGATCGGAGCGATTCGGCCCTGAACCGTGAATGGTCAGGTAACTGAACAGCAACACGTCGCCGCGCTCCGCCGGACAGGCGACCGCCTGATCGACGGGGTAACGGTCAGGATCGAGATGCTTGGTGTCCGGCAGGGTGGGCAGAATGCGGGCGGGCCGGTGCGAACCGGCAATCACCCGAACGCACCCGTTCACATCATCGGCGCTGGTCAGGTGGATGATCGCCGCCATCAGGCTATGTCGGGCATGCGGGAAGAACGGCGCATCTTGATGCATGGGAAAGCCTGACCCGCTTTCGCGCGGTTTCTGAAACAGTTTGGTGTGATGCAGTTGCACGTTCGGCGTGCCCAGGCAATCGGCCAATGCCTCGGTCAATCGGTCGTGCACCAGCAGTTTCGTCCATTCGGCCGAGTATGCCTGCACGTCGTGGGTGTGGGTGATGGTGGTGCGGCCGTACTGGTTCTTCCAGTCGCCTTCCCAGGTCGCATCGAGTTGGGCGTCGTGGCCAAGCCGGCGCTCGATGATCCCGTCAAACTCCGACTCCAGGCGATCCAGTTCGCCCTCGGTGAATAACCCCGAGACGAGCACGTAGCCCTGTTCACGGTATTGCGTCTTCTGTTCGGCGGTGAGCATGGCCGTCCTCCTATTGTCGAATTCTGATATTGCATCGTCAGGAGCGAAGCGTCGTCGCGATCGCACTATTGCACAGTATCACCAAAACGGGGGCGCGAAAATGGACAGACCAGAGATTTCATTGTAAGAAACAGTCACTGATGACCCCATTGGCGCCGACATTCCGCTGGCCCAGGGCGGCGCTGGCCCCGATACGCACGGCCGGGCGATTCCCGCTGGACGTGCGCCGCTTCCGCCGCCGCTATCAGAGCCGCACGCACGCGCTGCACCTGCACGAGTACGCCGGCCGAATGCGCCTTGGCCAGTGGGAGTTTGCCTTGCGTCCGGGCGACCTGACGATCTCCCCGGCCCGATGGGTCAGCAGCTACGCGCTTGACGCACCGGGCCATCACCTGTGCATTCACTTTCATCCGGTCCAGGCGGGGGGCGGGTGCCGGATCGTCTGCCATCAGTCGCTTGGCCCCCGGCGCAGCCACATCGCCCAGCGGATGCGGCACATCGCCGAACTGCATGCGCGGTCGACGTCGCCCGGGGCGGCCGGTCGCACCGCGGCCGCGGCGGCGGCGGCCGAAATGCAGGCGCTGTTGATGGAACTGGCCCTGGACGATCCCGGCGGCGCGCCGGAGGGGCGGAGACGGCACGCCCCGAAAGCGGTCAGGCGTGTGGCGCAGATGATCCACGATCGCTACGTCGAGCCGCTGGGCGCGGACGACTTCGCCGATGAGGCCGACCTGTCGCAGGGCTATCTGGCCCGCGAGTTCCGCCGGGCGTACGGCATGACGATGCACGCGTTCCTGCGCCGCCGGCGCATCGAGGTGGCGACCCATCTGCTGCGGACCACCGATCTGCCGATCAAGGCGATCGCCCGGCGCGTGGGCATCGCCGACGTGCCCTATTTCCATCGCCAGTTCCGCACCGTCACCGGCATCACCCCGGCCAGCCTGCAGCGCGAGCCGGGGCCGACCGCCCCGAGCCAATGACCCCCGGCCGGATCACCAACCACCTCAAAAGCCCTTCTCCGGGGGCATATTCACTGAATAATGTTTATCACGTTTATCTTGCTGGTCGCTGTATGGCCTGTAACGAAGGTTTTTTGGAAATCCGCTTGACCATTCCATGCCATGTGATAAGTTTAGCAGTGAAGTCATTGGTTGACGGCCTGCACGGCGCTCGACGGGCTTGCAGGACCGCAAGGAGCAGTCAACGTGGTTACGCTCGACACCGTTGCCAAACACGCGGCGGTTTCCAAAGCGACGGTCTCGCAGGTGCTCAACGGGCGAGGCCGCTTCAGTTCCACTACCCGCAAGCGCGTGCGCCAGGCGGCGATCGAACTGAAATACCGGACGCGCCCAACCGGCCGGCCCCGCGCCGCGGCTGACCGCATCGGCATCATCTGCGCCCGCGATGTCAGCTCCGAACCCCGCGCCAGTTACTTCCAGAAGCTTATCAACACCATTCACGACGAGGTGGTCGACGGCGGCGATTCGCCCCGGCTCCTGGTGGGCGCCGGCACGCTCGCCCGCAGCCTCATCACCGAGCGCATCATTCGCAACGAACTGAACGCCGTGATCATCGTCGGCGTGCGCGAAGATGACGGCTACCTCGACCTGCTCAGCGACCTGAAGATTCCCGCCGTGGTCGTCCACGTGCGAAGCGAACCCCAGCGATTCAGCAGTGTGCGCATCGACGATTACGGCGGGCTGGGCGATGCGGTCGACGCGCTGGTCGGCCTGGGCCATCGTCGCATCGCCATGGTGCACAACACGCATGGTCTTTCCTACAACCTCGATCGACAGGCCGGCTTCCGCGATGCCCTGGCCGGTCACGGGATCGAACCGGTGGCGATGATCCCCGTCGACCCGGAAGCCGACCTCGCCCACGCGGCCTACCGACAAGCAATCCAGCGATGCGCCGACCGCGCCACCGCCGTCTGTCTGACCAACGACCGCATGGCGGTTCAATGGATCGACGCGGCCGAGGCGATGGGCCTGCGCGTGCCGGAGGATATCTCGGTGGTCGGTTTCGATGCCTCGAACGTTCGCTCGGCGTCGGGACGGCTGCCCAGTTCGGTGGGATATGAACTGGCCGATTCGGCCCGCTGCGCCACGGATATCGCCCGGCGCCTGCTGGCCGATCAGCGCATTCGCTTCCTGACCGCCACCCTGCCTGCCCGGTTCATCGAACGACAAACCACCCAGCCTCCCGCAACGGGCGGGGGCGACATCAAACAAACCCCTCATCCAACCCAAGGACATTAAGGAGGGTCAATCCCATGTCCAACAAACTCACGATTCTGTCTTGTGCATTGGTCCTGGCGTTCGCCGGGTCCACGTTCGCGGCCGTGGAAGTGCAGGTGCTGACCGGCACCGACCAGGGCGGCGGTTCGGATGGCTTCTTCGCCAGCTACAGCGTGCTGAACGACGACCTGGCCAATTCTGACCAGTCGACCTTCTCCACCATCAGTTCGACCACCTACTCGGCGCATAGCGGGTTCGGCGGCCTGTCGGTCCTGAACGACGGCACGGTCGGCAGTGCCGAGACCGGGGCTGACGGCGCCATGAAGCTTGAGAGTGACTCGAACGTGCAGGCGTCCGACTACTCGACAAACATCCCCTTCAGCTACGAAGTGCTGGTGGAGTTCGACACGACGGTGAACGCGCTGGGCTACGACGTGACCAGCATTCGCTCGCTGTCGGACTGGTCGGACAGACGCCGTAACCAACTGATCCGCGTGTTCTACTCCGTCGTGGGTGACAGTGACTTCACCGAGATCGGCAGCAGCGGCACTCCGGTGGGCCACAACGAGGACAACGCCGGCGGCCACGTGGGCATCGTGATCGAAGACGGCGACGACCCGAGCACCGTCATGGCGTCGGGCGTGGATGCGATTCGCGTGGATGTGTACATCCCGCGCGCTTTCGCTTCCAACGATTGGCGCGAGGCCTCCAGCGTCATGCGCGAGATCGACGTGGTCGGTTCGGCCACGATTCCCGAGCCGGCGTCGCTGGCGCTGCTGGCTGCGGGCGGGCTGTACGCGATCCGCCGCCGCCGTCGCTGAACGCGGCGTTCACCGGGGCGGACGGAAGATGATGGTCAACCCAAGGGCGTGAGGCCGATGTCCATTCGCGCCTCAGCCCTTGCGCATTGGATGGCATGCCGTCATGTTCCAACGCTTGCAGGATACCGGCCGCCGAAAAGATCGCCGCGGCTTTACGCTCGTCGAGCTGCCCTTCGGCAGGCTCTCTTCGAGCCTGAGCCTCAGAGCCGAAGGCAGGGCCACGCCACATGGTTTCACCCTTGTTGAGTTGCTTGTGGTGGTTTCAATCATCGCGCTGCTGATCGCGATTTTGCTGCCGGCGCTGGGCAAGGCCCGCGAGCACGCCCGGGCGATCGGCTGTCTGTCCAACGAACGGCAGACCTTTCTCATCGCGCAGTACTTCATCGACGATCACCGCAGTCATCTGCCGGCGTGCAATCCGGCGGGAAGCGACTGGTGGTACGCCACGCTCAAGGACTATCTGAATCTGCCGCAGACAAACAACCCTGAACCCTCGAACAGTTCGCCGGGCATCTACAACTGCCCGAGCGCCCGCGTGGGCAACGTGCAGCGGCACCTGGTCGCCTACGCCTATCCGCGCTGGATCGACGTGGCCGGCCTGGCGGACGGCGACGACCAGGCCAACGTCACCATCAGCGACGTCACCCATCCCACCCGCACGGTACTCCTGCTGGAACCGGTCACCCGCCTCGCGTCCCTCGATCCGAACTACGGCCAGTGGGGCACGGCCCACAGCCATCACATCTGGGACGTGGCCCAGCTCGATTTCCGGCATGATGGCACCATGAACCTGCTGTGGGCGGACGGGTCGGGCTCGCGCAGCGGTTCGGTGATCACCGACGGCACGTGGGCCAACTACCGCAACGGCCCGCAGGACTGACCGGCCGGCCGGTTCATTCATCCGCTCCGGTGTTCACCACCCCATCCAGGCGACCGGCTCGAACCGCGGTGACGTTCTGGCGACCGAAGCGGGCCGCCGGTTGGCTTGCTTGGTCGGTCAGCTTTATCGGCAGGTACCAGGCGGCTTCGGCCGCGCGGTGGATCCCGATCGAGTCGGCACCGTCGCCGTTCCAGTCGCCGACCACCGGCAGGTCGCGTGACAGATCCCCGAATCGCCGGTCGAGCGCTTCGACGCCGGGGGCCAGTTTGTCAGTCAACAGCCAACGCATTTCGCCGTTGTGATCGCGCACCAGTCCAGGGGTGGTTCGGCCGTCACCGTCCCAGTCACCGACCACGGGCCGATCGATCTCCACCTCGCCGTGGTCGAACTCCACGTCGACGGCCTGGGCGAGGCGGTTGGTCAGGTACCAGCGGTACACGCCGCGGCGCGGGCGCACCAGCCCGACCGTTTCCACCCCGTCGCCGTCCCAGTCGCCGACGATGGGCACGTCGCCCACGTTGCCGTGGACGAGCGTCCGTCGTTGGAAGCCGCTGGCCGGATCGTCGGCATAGCCATCGCCGGTGCCGCTGAAAACCCATTGCAGGTGTCGGCCGTGTTCGCGGACGACGCCAATTTCATCGAGGCCATCGCCGTCCCAGTCGCCGACGATGGGGATGCCGCGAGCGCGCTGGAAGCTGATTTTCAGCGGTTCGGCGTTCGGCCGATGGACCCACCACGATCCGTCGTGATAGATCACCGGGGTGTCCGGGACATCGGGCGGGGTCGGGGTCTTGCCGGTCACGGCGGGCGTCGCGCCGGCGGCCAGCAGCATCGTCGATGCCGCGTTCGCCGCGCCGGCCAGTGCGAGCGGGTCGGGTTGCGGTTCGGCGGGCAGGTCCGGTTCGTCCGCGTCGAAGGTGATCGCCTGGGCTTCGTCCAGGGCCACGATCACCTGGGCGGTGGTTTCATTGAGCCAGGTGACGTCGAGGGGCCGGCCCGCCAGGTCGTGCACGTGCGGGTATCGCCGCGGCAGGCGCGCCCGTACGGTCACCGGCCCGGCGGGTCGGAGGTTGTAGTCGGCCAGGACGATGGCCGCCCGCTCCGGCCTGATCAGCAACTGGGCGTCGATGTTCGCCCGATTCACCTCCACCACGGGCATCGCGCCGGCCTGGGCGGCCAGAAGCTTGAACAGATCGTGCGCCGAGGCGTTCGGCGAAAGCCAATAGGGCGCGCCTTCGCGCGTGGCGCCGGTGATCGACTCGCTTTCCCCGGCCCGCAACGTCAGTTCCCGCCATGCCGACCGCGAACGTGCCGCGCCGCGCAGATAGCTGAACGACGGGTGGAAGCCCAGGGCCACGATGCGCCCCCCACCGAGCGATACCCGCCGCGCCGCAGCGTGGCCGTTTTCGTATCGGCCGAGCACTTGGCCCGTCCCGCCGACCACCTCGCGCCGGAACACCACCGGGATGGGACCGAGGCCCGGCGCACGCCAGGTCACGTGATCGAGCGTTTCACGTTCATCGAACTCGTTGCCGCGGCTGGGACGTTGCGGGTCGTCGCGCCAGTGCAGGCCGTCGCCAGTCAGTTCGTCGAGCATCGCGCAGGGCCGGGCGGCTTCGTCGCGCGTCATCGCGCCGGGAGTGATGACCAGCGTCCCGCCGGCGTGGACCCATTCGGCGATCGCCCGCTGGGCTGAACGCGCCACGTAACGCTGACCGACGAACAGCAGGCGGTAGCGATCCAGTTCGTCGCGTTCGAGCATGTATTCGCGCAGCACGTCGACCGGCGTGGCGGCGAAACGCATGGCGAAGTACGGCCCGCGCACGGTGGCTTTCGACACGCTGTCGGCCGGATGATCCCACAGGTCGCTCGCCTCGGCGTGCAGCACCGCGACGCCCGGCGCCGGGCGCTCCGCGTCGACGACGTACGGTGCCAGCCGATGCACCATTCGGTTCACCTCGGCCATCGCCACCACCTTGGCCGGTTGGTCGTACCACTCCCACCCCGTCGCCCGCAGCCCGAAACGGTAGGTCGTGATGTGACCGATGCCCAGGCCCAGCGTCGAGGCGAACACGTGCGGATAGGCCCCCGGCTCGACCCGGGCGCCGAAGTGCATCACTTCCGCCTCCACCGCCGGATGCCGGTCGGCCGCCTGCTTCGCCAGGCCGGGCATCATCATCGACATCGTCAACGGACCGGATGGCGGGTAGAACGGAACCGCCGCCTGCACCTGCAGACGATCCAGGGCATGGGCATCGGCGAGACGGAAATAGTCCGGCGTCTTGTGCCACCAGGCCAGCGCCGAGTACCCGCCGCCGTACAACACGCCCAACAGGTTCACGGTCGTGTCGATCGATTCTCCGACGTGCATGTGCACGGCCTGGGTGTTCGTGGCGTACATTTCGGCGGTGGCCCGGTTGAGCGCGCGGAGCGCCAGGTAAACCCGTTGTCGCTGGTCATCGGGCACGCCGTCCGGCCCGCCGCCGGCGCGGGTGGGGATGGTCGGCGGCGGCGCGAGCTTCGAGAAGTCATCGAGCCCCAGGGCTGTCGGATCATCGCCGGTCAGCGCGATCGCTTCTTCGCGCAGCAATTGAGCGAATCGCGAGGATGGGCGGACCGCTTCGTACGGTCGCAGCAGTGAAATCTCATCGCCCAGCTTCAGCACCGCCGGCAGCGGACGACCCGCGAAGATGCCGTCGTCGTCAAACCGCGCCGAGTAGTCCGACCAGAACGCCGGCAACGCCTTTCGCATCGATTCATCGGGCACGGCGTACACTGGATGGTCCGGGCTGAGGTGATAGCGCGTGAGGTATCCGTCGAAGTGTTCCGCCGCCGCCGCGTAACCGGTGTAGTTGGAGCGGTTGCAGCCCACCTGGGCGAGTATCGCGCCCAGCGCTTGGCGGAGCCGCGGGTCGTACGTCAGTTCCGGCGGGCGAAAGCGTTGGAGATTCAATTCGGCTTCGACGGTGACGCCCCGCAGGTCGAGCGGCCGATCGTAGCCCGCCGCCGCCAGCGCTTCGGCGAGATCGGCAATGTGATCGGCGATCCAACGCGCCCGACGCGGCGCGTCGCGCACGGGTCCTTCGGGGATGTAGAACGTGTTGGTCGAGCCTTCGAACGCCGCGCGGATCTGGGCGAGCGCTCCGGTGGCCTTCGGCTCCCGCGAAATCTGCACGACCACGTCGGCCGCGTCCACCGGTCGATCGCCCGAACGCAGCTCCAGCATCACGGCGTGGTAGATCATGCGCCCGGGGTCGTCTTCGAGTTTCAACGGAAGGCGATGCCAATCGGCGGCGAACCAGCCTCCGGGAATATCGCCGGCCGGGGCGAGGGGCTGGGGGGCCAGGTTGATCGGTCGCTGGCGCGACGGCAGCACGCGCGGCGCGACGCGCAGCGCTTCAGCCGGTGAGGACTCGGCGACGAGCACCCGGAAGTAGAGTGAATCGCGCACCGTGCCATCGGCCGGCGCGGGAACGGCCGCGCCGAGCGCGATCGCGAAGCACACGGCCAGTGGTCTGGTCATTGTTCTCATGGCAAGCTCCCTTGAGGTGGGCTGTCGGTCGTGTCGTGCTGGATCAGCCGACAGCGAAAGGTCTCGTTCAGCGCCAGCAGGTGGGGTTTCTCATCGACCAGGCGCACGGCCATGCGGCCGGCTGCCGCCCCCATGCTCACCGCATCGTAGCCGATCGACGTGGGACGCAGACCCCCGGCCGAGGTGATCGGGGAATCGTCGAATCCGACCACCGACAAATCCCGCGGACACCGCAGGTCCGCGGTGGCCATCGCGTCGATGATCCGCACGGCCAGCCGGTCGTTGTAGGTGAACACGCCGGTGCGGCGCTCGCGTTGGAGCTTCTGGAGCAATCGGATCAGCGTCCGTTCATCGGCATTGAGTTCGACGTGGTCCATCGAAGGTTCGGACAGGCCGGCCCGTTGGGCGCGGGCGAGGAAGCCGGCGGCGCGATCGGCGTGGGGGCCCCGGTCGCCGGGCAGGGTCGCCACGGCCAGGCGTCGATGGTCCAGGTCGATCAGGTGTCCGGCCGCCAGGCCACCGCCGTCGACGTTGTTGATCGCCACGCTGCTGAACTCGTTGTGCCGTGGAGAGCGGTTGATCACGACCACCGGCAATCCCGCCGCTTGCAGGTGTTGCAGATAGCCGTCCGATTCACCGATGCCCATGAGGATCGCCCCGGCGATTTCGCCATCGTCGATCATCTCGCGCAGCATCAGGTCATCGTCGATGTTCACCGCGCCGCTGAACAGTCCCACGTGACAGCCGTACTCGATGAGCACGCGGCGCAGGCCGCGCAGCCAATCGCGGTAGGTTCCCGATCGATGGCGTTTGCCGGAGGTGTGTGAAGCGGGGCAGACCACGGCGATGGTGCGACCGGTTTCGCGACCGCGTCGGGCGCGGCGTCCGACGGCGCGGGGGCGATAGCCCAGATCGCGGATGGCCGACTCGACGCGCTGGCGGGTGCGCCCGCTGAGCGAACCTTTGCCGTTGAGCACCAGCGACACGGTGCTCGCCGAGACCCGCGCCCGGCGGGCGACATCCTGGATGGTTACGTTCATTCGGTGCCGTTCGTCCGGCGTGCCCAAGCATCAAGTATTTTAGTAAACCTTACCATCGCGACAAGCCTCCGCCGGGCCTAATGGCGAAGATTGTGCTTTTTCATCCAGATAATGCCTGTACGATCATCCTGATGGCGAGTAAACTATCTGGACATGTCTCACGCGGATTGGACCATCACGTACCTCGGCCGGGCGGTGGAGGGCCACCGGCGACGCCCGGATGACGCCGGCTGGATCATCGATCCAATGGTCGGCGGTCCGACCCAGTACCGGACGGCCTACTTCGCCTATGCCCAGGCGGTTTGCGCAGCGCGGGGCGACGGGGCGGGGGATCGACGGGCATCGGCGGGCCGGGCGCCGAGGGTCAGGACGTCCGCGATGCTGCGCCAGGCGGGACATGCGGTGGCCGATCGGCTGGCCCAATGCCGGACGGGACAGACCTGGACGCTGGGCGATCAGGCGTGCTTTCTCCAATCGGTGTCGCGCTGGTTGCGGGGGGATGAATCGGCCGGGGAGGTCACCGCATGAAGTACCTGTTCGGCGTTGTCGCCGTGTTGCTGGTGACGGCCAGCGCGGTCACCTGGCTGACGCTGCCCACGGTGCGTTCAGACGTACCGGTCGTCTACTGGGTGACCGGCTACAGCGAGGCGCGGGTTCAGCAGGTCGACCTGTTTGGCCAGTGGATGGTCGACGAAGGGCTGGTCACCGAAACAGGCGAGCCGATCATGCGGCTGAAACTGGATGCGGGGAACAACAGCATGCCCAAGAAAGTGATTCAGGGCGTCTCGGGCGTGGCGGGGGACGTGATCGACATCTACAACGGCGGTGAGCGGCTTCAGTTTTACCAGCAGATCGGCCTGGTGACCGACCTGACCGACCTCGCCCCGCGGCGAGGCTTCGGGCTGGACGTCACGTGGCCAGCCGTCGAGTCGGACATCACCATCGACGGCCGGCAGTACACCTTTCCCTGCAACGTTTACGCGCTGATGTACTGGGTGAACGTCGATGCGTTCGAGCGGGTCGGCCTGGCGGTGCCGCCCGAGCGCTGGACGCTCGACGAATTCGAGCGGATCGGCACGGCATACGTGGAGGCGGCCAACCCGGACGGTGAAGTTCGGATGGACTTCTTCGCCAACGCGGTGACGCTCCGCACGCTGTACCGCAGCATGGGCCTGTCTGCGTTCAACGAAACGCTGACCGCGTGCACGCTGGACGATCCGCGGTTTGCCCGGTCGCTCGCGTTGATCCATCGCTGGACCCATGAACTGCATCTGCTGCCCACCTCGTCGCAGCGCAGCGCCATGGCCAGCACCGGCAGCGGCAACCGGTTCAACGTCGACATGCTTCACCAGGGCCGTTTCGCCCTGATCACCGGCGGGCGGTACACGCTGGTGCACCTGCGCGATTATCCCGACCTGCGGCTGGCGGTGGTCGAACCGCCGCACGCCGGCTTTCCCAACACCGCCACCGGCGCCCGCGCCGCGGCCATCTTCATCGGCAGTGAACACGCCGACCTCGCCGCCCACTTCCTGCACTTCCTGGCCAGCGAACCGTACAACATGCAGATCGTTCGCGATGCCGACGCCTTGCCGCCCAACCCGCGCTTCACGCGGACCGAAGCGTTCGCCCGACCGGCCGACCGGCCCAACGAATGGCACCTCCACACCCCCTTCGCCCAGGCCGCCCGCGACATCGCGATCGGCGGCGTGTTCAGTCCATTCGTTCTGGCCATGACCGTCAACCGCCACGTGGACGACGCCGAGCAGAAGATCCTCTTTGAGTACGACCGCTATGGCCCCGAGCAACTCGCCCGGCGGACCGCGGATCGGGTCAACGCCGAGATCCAGCGCACCCTCGACGAACGACCCGACCTTCGCCCGCTGTACGAACAGCGCCTCGAACAGCAGCGGCGGATCGACGAACGGAAATCGGCGGGACGGCCGATCCCCGCTGAACTGGTGCAGAACCCCTTCCTGCGGCGTTACCACGCGGCGCGGGGCATGTTGGATTGACGATTGCGACGCTTCTGGAACCAGCGCGGTGAACTTGGCGCGGCCCTGATGTTTCTCGGGCCGAACATCCTCGGCGTGCTTACGTTCGTGGTGCTGCCGGTGCTGTTCAGCGTGCTGCTGGCGCTGACGAACTGGGATCTGCGTCGTCACAACATGTACAAGCGCCAGCCACTGGAATACGTGGGCCTGGATAATTTCGCCCGGCTGTTGGCCGACGACGGATTCTACCAGGCGCTGGGCAACACGCTGTTTCTGATGATGGTGATTCCATTCTCGGTGGCGGCGTCACTGGCGGCGGCGATGCTGTTGAGCCGGGACGCCGGCCGGGGCGAGGGGCGGCTGCGGCTGGCGATCGCGATCGGGGCGGTGCTGACGTTCAGCGTGGCGGGCTTGGCGGCGATGGGCGCGGGGGCCACGGCCCTGGTGGTGTTGCTGACGGGCATCGGCGGGCTGATTCTGCTGGGCGGATTGGCCGGTGGAAGCGTGGTGCACCGGACGTTGTTCTACATGCCGCACTTTGTGGCCGGCGTGCCGACGTTCGTGTTGTGGAAGAAGTTGTACAACCCTCAGAACGGTCCGGTGAACACGGCGATGCGTCCGGTGCTCGAATCGCTGGGGACGGCGGTGCGGGCGATGCCGGATTCGGTCTGCCGCGCCGGCGGCGCAGTGCTGGCTGCGGGGATGATCGTGTTGCTGGCGATGGCGATGCGGCGGCTGCGGCGAGGCTGGGCGGACGGGGAAACCGGCGGCGGACCGGCGCTGCTCAGTGGGGCGGTGTTGTTGATTCCGATCCTCATGGCCGCGGCGTGGTCGGGCGCGTCGATGTTCGCCGCGTGCCTGCTCATCGGCGCGGGCCTGGTGGTGGCCTGGCAGGGGGTGATGGTGGTGCGGGGGACAGAACGGCTGAAGGTTTTCCGGAGATCGGAGGGATTGGGCTCGGCGCTGGTGATGGCGCTGGCGGCGATGGCGGGTCAGTTCGTGCTGCTGGGTCTGGCGGTGGTGCTGTGGCGATTGCCGGAGCTGGCGGCCGATGGTCTGGAGGCCCCGCCGTGGATCTACGATCCACAGTGGGCCAAGCCGTCGCTGATGATCATGATGCTCTGGGCGGCGGTCGGATCGAACAACATGCTGTTGTATCTGGCGGCGTTGACGAATATCCCGCTGCCGTTGTACGAGGCGGCCGACGTCGACGGCGCGGGGCGCTGGTCCAAGTTCTGGCACGTCACCTGGCCTCAACTCGCCCCCACGACGTTTTTTATCGCGGTCATGTCCACCATCAGCGGCCTGCAGGGCGGATTCGAAATGGCCCGCACCATGACCGCCGGCGGACCGTCCGGCGCGACCACCACGCTCAGCTACTACGTCTACATCCATGGCTTCGAGACCGGCCGGCTCAGCTACGCCTCGGCCACGGCCTGGGTCTTGTTCGCCCTGATCTTGACCCTGACCGTGTTCAACTGGAAATTTGGCAACCGCTATGTCAACGACTGATCCGCTGTCAATGCCGGCGGGCACGGATAACCCCACGTCGCCCGCGGCAACCTATCCGGCCGCGGCCCTGGCCGACCGCCGCATGGGCCAACCGCCCGGATCCCCGGCCCGCGGCACGCCGTGGCGCCGACTGGCGCCGCTGACCACGCTGCACCTGGCGCTGGCGGTGATGAGTTTCCTGCTGATCCTGCCGTTCGTGTGGATGATCCTGACCAGTTTCAAGCACCTGAGCGAAACCGGCGCGACCACGTGGCTGCCCGGCGCGGCGGGATGGCATCCGCAAAACTACGCCGAGGTCTTCCGACGCATCCCGTTCGGCCGGTTCTACCTCAACAGCCTGCTGGTCGCCTCGTGGGTGACGTTCCTGCAGGTGCTGACCAGCGCGATGGCGGCGTTCGCGTTCGCGCGGCTTCGCTGGCCAGGGCGCGACGCGGTGTTCCTGCTCTACTTGTCGACGATGATGCTGCCCGGGCTGGTGATGATGATCCCGAACTTCCAGATCATGATCTCGCTGCGGCTGGTCGACACGCTGGGCGGGCTGGTGTTGCCGGCCGCGTTCACCGCCTTCGGCACGTTCCTCTTGCGCCAGTTCATGCTGACCATCCCGCGCGAACTCGACGAGGCGGCCAAGATAGACGGGGCCGGCTACTGGCGCCTGTTCTGGGACGTGATTCTGCCGCTCGCCCGGCCCGGACTGATCACCCTGGCCATCTTCACCTTCATCAGCAACTATCACAGTTTCTTCTGGCCGCTGGTCATGCTGCGCAGCGAACACAACTACACGCTGCCGATCGGCCTGCTCTACTTCGACGCCGACACCGGCCAGCAAACCAACCTGCTGATGGCGGCGGTGGCGATGTCGATCGTGCCCATGATCGCAGTTTTCGTCGTGTTGCAGAAATACCTGGTGCGCGGCATTCAACTCGGTGCGGTCAAGGGGTGATCCCTGGCCCGGCGACGTCGAACGCCCACCGCGCCAGCGCCGCGACCAGCGCGCTGGAGCCGAGTTGCCCTTCGTACCAATCGACGCCCGTGGCGCCGCGGGGCAGGGCGGCGTCGCTGAAGTAACGGTCGACGATCACGCCGATCATCTCGTCGATTCGCGCCGCCCGGTCGGGGGCCGCGTCGTGACGTCGCAGACCGACCTGCAGGTTGAGCATCTCCGCCGCGTCTCGCGCACAAATGCCCGGCTGCTCGGGAACCGGCGCCTCGAGGTACGCCCGCCCCATGGCGCCGGCCAGGTCGAGCGCGCGGCGCTCGCCCGTCTGTTCGTAGGCGTCCAGCAGCATCACCCCCGCCGGGGCCGCTGCCGGTTGACCGTAACGGCTGGCCCAAAGCGGCATCGCCTGCATGATCCGGCTGGTGGCCCGGTGAAACAGACTGGCGTACCGCCCTGCGTCCGGGGCGTGCGGGGCGTTCAGGCAGCCATCGAGATACACCTGCGCGCTATGCCGCAGGCGCGCGGCCATCTCCGGCGCCGCCTCGTCCAGGCACGGCGCTGCGTGCAGCAGACTCACCGCCAGCGACAGCGTCTGCGTGACCGACAGCCCACCCTCGAACCGCCCGGACGTCGAACGACTTTCGGTCGGCAGCAGCCCCCGCCGATCGACCCGCGACCACCAGTATTCGTGCATCCGCTCCAGTTGTTCGAGAAACGGCGCCCGGCCGAACCGACGATACGCGAAGGCCCAGTCGACGATGTAGAACCCGCTGTGCCGCGGAAAGTCGCACGAAGACGGACTGGCGTAGCCCGGGTAAGCGTGCAACTCGACGAACGCATGGCGGAGGTACTCGGTCGGCCGGGCGCGGCCGCCCTTCCAGTGGTGATCCAGCCCTTCGGCGAACCGTTCCACGCAACGCGGATTGAATTCGCACAGCGTCTCCCACAGCCACACGGGCGCCTCGCGCAGGTGATCGTGGATGACCAGTTCGATCGCCTGACGGCCGCGGATGAGGTAACTGTTGCCGATGCGGTCTTGGCGCAAGTCCCAGAAGGCGTGTTCGCCCCACGGGAACAGGCCGGTCGGCGTGTCGGTGCAGTGCGTGGCGAAGCGCTGGAGGTAGCGATCCGCCGCGGCCCGGTAAGGCTCGTCACCCCGTTCGCCCAGTGCCCCGATCACCTCCAGCAGGTCCACGTCGTGCAGCAGGTTGCTGCCGGGAAAAGCGCGGTCGTGATCGCGCTGGCCCTCGATGGCCGGCGGCAGGTCGGCCGGCATGTCGCCGGTCGAGCGGTCCAACACCGACGGAAGCAGGCCCTCGTACCGTTGGCCCGCGAGGATGAGCGCCTCCACCGCGCGGCGCACACGCTGCTGCAGATCGGATCGGTTCATGTCGCTCCACTCGTCCGCCACAGCAGGTCCACGTACAGCGTCGCCGTCCAGCCGTAGTCGTAGATCGCCTGGTAGGGATGTTCACCGGGAATGAGTTGCCCCTTGCGCTCCAGCGCCGGCGGGGGTGCGAGCATCTCGGTGTCGTAGTACTCAAACAGCGAGCCGCATTCGGCGTAGTACCGCTCGATCGCCCGGCAGGTGGCCCGGCGCACGCGATCGGCCGCCTGGTGCAGCGCGTAGCGATCCAGTCCCTCGGCGATCAGCCAGTTGACGTTCACCCACACCGGTCCCCGCCACATGTCCTTGCGATACTCCGGCCGACCGGGTGGGATCGACGCGACCGGCAACGCCGTACCGAATGTCGCCGGGTCGTCCAGATGTCCGGCGATCCGCCGGGCCTGGGCCTCCGTCGCCGCCCCGCAGATCAGCGGCAGCAGCCCCGCGGAACTCGGCAGTGCGATCGGCGCCTCGCGGTCGACCGAGTAATCCACAAACAGGCCCAATTCATCGTGCCACAACCGCTGCTGGATCAACGCGCACAACCGGCGATGCACCCCGGCCCAGCGCTCCGCTTCGCCCGCATGGCCCAGCCGGTCGGCCAGCCGGCCCAGACATTCGGCGTCACACGCCAGTTCCGCGGCGAAGTCGACTGCTTCGATCATGCCGCCCCCGTCGAACCGCGGGCTGTTGTCCATCCCGCTTTCGGCGCAGCGGCAGTGTCCATCTTCGCCGATCCGCCAAGCCGGCAGGCCCGACGGCGCCGTGCGGTGGGCCAGATCCCACGCCAGGTACTTCGCCAGCTTCGGATACACCGCGGCAAGCCAGTCGCGGTCGTCCTCGGCTTCCAGTACCCGAACCACTCCCAGCCCGATCACCGGCGGCTGCGTGATGCCGCTGTGACCATCGGGACTGGCCTGGTGAGGAATGAAACCATCGGGTTGCTGGCTGTCCAGAACGCTGCTGATGGCCTCGCGGGCCAGCGCCGGGTCGATCCGCCGCACGCCGATCGCATGGAATACTGAATCCCACAACCACAGATCGCGGTGCGGCCAGCGGTCGGCGGTCAGCCATCGCTGACCGAAGCAACCTTCGCCGCGGTACACCTGTGTCTTGAGAACCGACATCGCCTTGGCCAGCGTGCGACGGGCCGACGAATCGAGGTCCGCCGGCATGGGTGCTCGTTCCAGCCACGCCAGCCGGGCTGCCCGCAGGGCGTCCAGGTTTCCGTCGATCCTCGCCGCGTCGAACGCCGCCGCCGCGCCGATCAGCGTCCGCCCGGCTTCATGCCTCACCCGCACCGCCTCGTCGTGCGATTGCGCTTCGCACGGCCCTTCAACCAGCAGGTGATGCGTATCCACGAACCCGCCGCGCACGAGTCCGGTATCGGTGACCAACTCGAACCAGTCCCCGGCCAGCAGCACGGGGCGCGGCCGCGCACCGCCCAGCCGCACGTCGCATCGACCGGGCAGCATCACCTCCAGCCCGATTCCCGCGTGGGCCGTGCGGACGCAGAGACCCGCAGCATAGTCGGTCGGCCCATCCAGACCGGAAAACGCCAGCAACTGCCCGCCCGACCAGATATCCAGACACCCTTGAAGCACGAGATGCTCCCACCCTGGCGCGCCAACCGGAGACCAGGACTTGACACAGGTTTGCCCGCCCCGCGAATCGGCACGTGATCCGCCCCGTTCACCACCCGAACCCTCCGTTCGAGGCCGCTGGAACTGGTGTTTTCGCACGGAGAACGCCCCCGAGCCGCATGGAAACAATATGACAGCCGATGCCGCCCTGGTCAAGAACCAAACAGGCCAAGCTGGATGTGATCTCGTGCTGCGCAGCGCCGCTCTTTGCTCTGCGAAGCCGCCACGCCAAGCAGAGTCGCCCAGGCGGATGGGTCATGTGCAGCGGGTATCGATGGAACTGCCGGCGATACTCGTCAACGCGCCGGGACGGGCGTTCACAGGTTGCTGGTCATGCTCAGTCCATGCCGATCGACGACGACGTGGTGGCGGCGTTGATGCCAGGTGAGGTTCGGGAACTCGACGGACTGGATGCCTTGGGGCAGACATGGCCGATAGACGGCGTTCAAGCCGCTTTCGCGCCAGCGCAGGCCGGTCACGCCGTAGAGCCAGGCCTGCAGGAAGGCGCCGCAGCCGGTGTGGAACGGTATGGCATCGCGGCCGGGCGCTTCGGCGCGGACGCCGAACGGAGCCATGGGGAAAGCGTCGGCCTGATGATCGAGGTAGCGTCGCATCGCCGCGGCATCACCGGCCACCGCGGCCTGGATTGCCTGGAACGACATGTCCCAGCCCTGGGGTTCGGCGAGATTGCTTTGAACCTCGTTCGACTCGAAGGGCCATTCCAGCGGATAGGTCAACAGGGCCTGGCCCCAACTCAGCGGTTGATCGGTGTTGGCGTGGCCCACGATGCGGCCGTTGAGGGTGGGCATGGCGAGTCGCCGAACGGTCGCCAGCCAGCCCGGGTTTGAGGCCCGGCCGCACAGCCGTGCGGCATAGTCCGTCAACTGCAATACCTTGCGGGCCGCAGCCGTGGTGTAAGCGCAGCGATCGACAAGGCCTTCCCGTTCGTTGACGCACCAGATGTCGAGAAGTCCGAACTGCTCACCGGTGCCGTCGATCGGTCGGGCCATGCTGACGAACAGGTCCGCCACCCCGGCCAACACGGGCAGTGCCCTTTCGGCCAGCCAGCGGTGATCGCCGGTCGCGCAGAACCTCGTGGCGAACTGGCAGAACGCCACCACCACGCTACTGCACTGCTACAACAACGGTGCGTACTTCCCGCTTGAACCCCGTGCCGGATGGGTGCACAACTTCGACTTTTCCCGTCACCACGGCGTAGCGAACGTGATCATGATCGATGGTCACGTGGTGGACATCCCCCAAGACGATGCGGCGATGGACCAGGTGCGCATCACGCCCGAATGACCCGCAGTTCCGCGCACAATTCAACGAAGGAACACGACGCATGATCGAACGCATGCTGTGGATCGCGATGCTGACCTCCGGCCTTGTCGCCGCGATGAACTGTGCCCAGGTCAGTGATACCGCCGTCTCACCCGCCGCCGTCATGGGCGCGGGTAACTTCGACAACGCCAAGGTCAAGGGCTCCACCGACTATCAACTGCGGGTGCTCAACGAACTGGGCATGAAGCGGGCCCGGATCAACCTCTATCCCGGCGCCTACCTGGCCAAACCGGGCCAGTGGGATCCGCCGGCGAAGAACTCGGTGGACGCGATGATGGCCCAGATGCACGCCGCGGGCATCGAGCCGATCCTCCTCTTCGAGTATTACAGCGAATACCACGACCGCGAGGGCTTCGGCAACGAGGCGCAGTGGGAGGCGATCGGCAGGGCCTTCGCGACGCGCTACGCCCCCGGGGGCGCCTGGGCGACAGAGCAGGGCATCGGCAACGACTACGGCGTGCGGTTGTACACCGCGATGAACGAACCGGAGCCTAAGGACTTCCGCCTCGGCGGCAAGCTCGGGCCTGAGCCGTATGTCGCGGCGCTGCGAGGGTTGTCCCGGGGCGTCAAGAGCGTCGACCCCGAACTCGACGTGGCCCCCGGCGGGTACATGGCCGCCAACGACGGCCGATCGCTCAAGACGCGCATCGCCTTCCCCTGGAACATTTTCTACGATTTCAGCAAGGACACGCAGTTCGGCATGTCCGCCGACCTCGAAAACTACGAGCCCTCGCCCCGCGGCAAGGTGCTCGACCTGGTGCTCGAGCTGACCGAGGGCATGACGCTCGTCGCCGCCGATCCGCTGGGCTCAGGCATGCTTGCTCTGATCGGCGAGGATCGCACCATGTGGGTCTGGCAGAACCGCACCGGCTGGACCGATCGCCTGGGTGAGTCGGTGACGCTGCACGGTGTGCCGGCCGACGCCACGAAGCTGACGCTCTACCACTGGCAGGGCCTTTCCAGGCGCGTCGAACTGCCGGCCGATCACGGCGGGACATTCAGCGTCGCGGGCCTTGAGCCCGGCGAGACGTGGATGTTCATCGCCGACGCCCCGGCCACCGCCGAGCCGCGCAACCTGCTGCCGCCGGACGCGTACCGGGTTCGCCCCGACCTGCAGGCCGATCAGCAGAAGGTTGAAAACTGGCGGGGCGCGATGCGCCTGCAGGAAACGTTCGATGCCGATCCGATCAGGGGCTGGTCCCTTCAATCGTCGGACGGCAGGGACAAGGATCGCGGCGAACTCCGGGCCGTGGAAGCTCAAGGGGCGGCCGGCCGTTGCGCCCATCTGACTTACGTGTTCCTGAACGCTGACGACACCGTGAAACCGACCACCTGGCGACTGAAGAGTGGACGTTTCATGGACGATATGCGACCGGGCGAAGATGCCACTTACGCCGTGTTGGTCGACCTTCGTTGCAGCCGGCCAGGCCGCCACGTGCGACTGTACATGCACGACGCGGATGGCGAAACCCTGGTGACCAAGCCCCGGTCGCTGGATCCACGATGGCGCACTTATCGCTTTGATTTGACCGGCGGCATCACCGACCACTGGGGCGGATCGACCGCGAACGGCAAGATCGACTGGCCCATCAAACTGTTCGCCCTTGAAATCTTGAACTGGGGCGGCGCCAGCGCCGAAGACAACGAACAGATCTGGGTCGACGACCTGCGCCTCATCCAGGCACGACCATCGCCGTAGCCCAGCGATGACGCCCCTGCCGACCTCGCTGCGACGCTCAGCCGGCGGGCCACGCCCGCCGGATCGACCTCTATCCGCCCGGCGGCTGTGAGCCGCCGGCTATCCAACGCCCTCGCTGCGACGCTCAGCCGGCGGGCCACGCCCGCCGGTGACGCAATAATGCCATCGACCCGATCCCCAACAGCATCAGCGACGCCGGCTCGGGCACGACCTCGCCGGCCACGACATAGGTCGAAGCGTGGTTGACGTTCGTCCAAACCTGCACGGTGTCGCCGAACTTGTTCACGCCGTAGTCGCCCAGCACGTCGGTCGGGGCGGCCAGGCCCAGGTTGTTCGTGCCAGCGAGGTTGAATTGGCCCGAGTTCTCATCGAACAGGAACATCCGCAGCGAGTCGGCCACCAGATCCTGCGGCAGGATGTCGGGCACCTTGTATTCGATGATGATCGTGACCGAGTCGCGCCCCGTGTCGGGGGTGATGTTGTTCAGCTCGATCGTGTCGCCCCCAAGGCCGGGCTTCTGGC
>CAYNCM010000005.1:0-69141 GCA_964395825.1 uncultured Planctomycetaceae bacterium | reverse complement strand
CGCTATTACGCGTTGTTTAAATGATGGCTGCTTCTAAGCCAACATCCTGGTTGTCTTCGGAACCTGACCTCCTTAAGAACTGAGGCAGGTTTAGGGGCCTTAGCTGGCGGTCTGGGTTGTTTCCCTTTTGACCACGGATGTTATCACCCGCAGTCTGACTCCCGTGACAGAGGCGTACGGTATTCGGAGTTTGGTTGGAGCGGGTAGGCGGGTAGCCCCCCAACTCCATCCAGTCGCTCTACCCCCGTACGCTGTAACACGAGGCTAGCCCAAAAACTATTTCGAGGAGAACGAGATATCTCCCAGTTTGATAACACTTTAAGTCCTCCCCACAGCTCATCCCCTAACTTTTCAACGTTAGTGGGTTCGGTCCTCCAGGTCGTTTTACCGACCCTTCAACCTGGCCATGGGTAGATCACAAGGTTTCGCGTCTAATCCTTACGACTGAATTCGCCCGTTTAAGACTCGCTTTCGCTTCGGCTACGTCCCGGGAGGACTTAACCTTGCCGCAAGAACTAACTCGCCGGCTCATTATGCAAAAGGCACGCCGTCACCCCGCCATTCGATGGTTGTGGGCAGAACCGGACGTTTCGACGAACGGGTCATCCTCGCGCCACCCAAGAGGGTGGCGGGAATGTGGAAATCCCAACCACGAATCCTCATCACCCAAGCCGGCCTGGCCGACCTGGTCATTCGAGTTTCGTCATTGGTCATTCCGCTTCGCTCGCGATGGTTCTGCCAGAACCATGGAATGGCGGGGCTACGACAGTTTGTAGGCACGCGGTTTCAGGTACTTTTGACTCCCCTTATAGGGGTGCTTTTCATCGTTCAGTCGCCTTACTGATACGCTATCGGTCGTCAAGGAGTATTTAGCCTTTCGGGGTGGGCCCCGTAGCTTCACACGGAGTTTCACGAGCTCCGTGCTACTCTGGTGCACCTACCACGCTGTTCGCGCCACCGACAGGACTGTCACCTTCTCTGGTTCGACTTTCCAGACGATTCAATGGCACTAGAGCGCAGATGTTGGTGTCCACAACCCCGGACCGAAGTCCGGTTTGGGCTGTTCCGGTTTCGCTCGCCGCTACTGACGGAATCGAGGTTTCTTTATTTTCCTGTGGGTACTAAGATGTTTCAGTTCTCCACGTTCGCTTCGACACCCTATGCATTCAGGTGCCGATGACCGGCAAAGCCGGCCGGGTTGCCCCATTCGGAAATCCCTGGATCAAAGCTTGATTGCCAGCTCCCCAGGGCTTATCGCAGGCTTCCACGTCCTTCATCGCCTCTTGACGCCAAGACATCCACCGCGTGCCCTTGGTAGCTTGATCACATCGACCTTACGTCGGTGCCATCCATCACGTTACGATTACCGTGATGACCCCGCCGGCAACCACACAAACCGTTGCCGACCGGGCAAGCCCTCAGGCCACGCTCGATACTCGGTGCTGGATATTCTTACCCAGCAACACTTCCTATCCACTTGTCAAAGAGCTTCGCGTCGGGATCGGAGTCCCTCGGCGATCCGTTTCGGCCCGCCCGAACCCGCGGCCAACCGACTGATTCGGTCAACCGACGATTTGGAGCGAGCCACATATCTTAATCGGCCCAACCGGCCTGTCAACGCCTCCGGGGCGTTATCCACATACTTTTTTCACACGCTCAGACCCATCGCCGGCACACGAAAAAAGGTCGTCGGCTTCGGCCGACGACCCTGGAAGGTCTCGAACTTCGAATGCCGGTCACGTTCGTTGAAAAAGCTGTTGGGCTGTAAGCATGTATTGCCTCTCGGCCGTCTACGTCGGCCAGTTCCCCTATTCTACTGCCCTTATCGTCCCGGTCAAGCGTTCACTTGACCCGGCCGCCGTTCAGCGTCCGCATCGACGTTGGTCCGTTGGCGCCTGGCCGGTGGTTCGCGCCAAGGGCAGCGGGCGGGGCGGGCGCCGGGGGGCCGGGAACATCGAAAAACGCCGTTGGCCGCAACGAACAGCCGAACGGCGCGAGCGTGAGTTTCGTGCGGTTTCCACCTTCGCGGGGGGACAACCGTTTACGCCGCCCGGATCATCGGCGCATCGTCGGAGTTCACGACCAGGTTTGGCGCATTGCGCCCCACTCCCAGAACTTCCAACATCGCATTGGTGCAGATGCTCCATTGCCGGTGCTGACAGACGAACCGGCGGGCATGGGCCCCGACGCGCCGGGCGCTGTGGTCATGGGTCAGCAGGCGCGTCATCAGGCAGGCCCATTCGCCGGGCTGATCGACGGCGTACAGGTCGCGGCCGTTGGTCGCGGCCACCGGCGCCGCGGCGCCGGTGGTGGTGACGACCGGCCGAGCCATGGCCATCGCTTCGAGAATCTTGTTCTGAATGCCCCGGGCGATGTGCAGCGGCGCCACGGCCACCGCCGCCTCCGCCAGGTAAGGGCGCACGTCCGCGACCGGCCCGACCAACTCCACCCCCGGCGCACCGGCCAGGGCGTGCACCGCCGGCGAGGGATCGCGCCCGACGATGCGCAGCACCGCCGTGGGCACTTCGTGGCGCACAGCCGGCCAGACGTGACGGATCAGCCACGCCAACCCCTCGACGTTGGGACGATAGTCCAGCACCCCGGTGAACACGGCGACAGGCCGATGCGGGCGCACCTGCGGGGTGAAGTAGCCGGTATCCACGCCGTTGGGCACGACGGTCACGGCGGCCCCGGGCGCCAGTTGGCGGTACAGGTCGGCCTCGGCGCCGGTGGTCAGGAGGATGTGATCGAAGTCACGGGCCAGGCTGCGTTCGTACCGGGCGAGCCGGCGTGATTCGAGGTTGAACAGCATTCGTCGGGCGCCTCGCGATGTTTGCGCGTAGTCGACCCACTTGCGGCTGTCCACGTCGACCAGGTCGATCACCTTCCTCGGCGCGGGCAGATGCCGCACGTACTGGGCGGTGGAAGAACAGACGGCCAGGACGACGTCAAAGCGCCGGCGCCGGGCCCACTGCTCGATGGTGCGGGCCAGAGGCCTACTGGCGAAGGCCGCCTGCGTGAGGCTGCGCCCGCCGATCACGGCCCGCGCTGCGCGAAAGCGCTGGCCGAACCGCGAGATCGGCACCAGCACACATTCAACGGTCTGCGCGCGCAGGGCCTGCCATTCGTGGTAATCCAGGGCGCGATCGACCAGGGCGGCCAGGTGCACGTCGTAATGGCGGCTGAGGGCCTTGAGCAGGTTCCAACTGCGGATGCGTTCGCCCTTGTCGGGCGGAAACGGCACGCGATGGGTGACCATCAGCAGCTTCGGCCGTTGGCCGCTCGGCGGGTCGGACACGGTGCTGGGCAGGCAAAGGTTCAACGTCAACTCCCTCGCGAACCGTTCAGATGAATCAGGCGCTGTGCCGCAAACTCTCGCGCCCGGACGATGAGACGTAGCGGCTGGCGTAACCGTAACGGTGGTAGCCTCGATACCAGTAGCTGTACCCGCCGTGCGAACCGAGCTGCATGTCGGTCAACACGCAACCGGCCACCGGGGCGTCGTAGCTGTTGAGTGTGCGAATCGCTTCGTCGACCAGATAGCGCGGCGTGCGGTTCATGCGAACGATGACCAGCACTTCGTCCGACTGTCCCCCCGCGATGCCCGCATCGGCCAGGTCGAGCACCGGCGGCGTGTCCACGATGACGTGATCGTAGCGTTCGCGCAGTGTCGTGAGCACCTGGGAAAACGACTGGCTGGACAGAAGCTGCATGGCGTCGTCGACGGCGACGTCCCCCGCGGTGATCACCGACAGATTCGGCCGCACCGAGCAGGTGATCGCTTCGTCCAGTTCCGCCCGGCCTCGCAACACCTGGATGATGCCCGGCCCCGGCTCCAGGGCCAGCATCTTCGCGAACATCGGAATGCGCAGATCGCATTCGACCACGATGGTGCGCCGGTCGGCGATTTCGCTGAAGCTCAGGCCCAGGTTCAGCGACGTCAGCGTCTTGCCTTCCTTGGGCGTGGCGGAGGTGATGGTGTGGATCAGGTGACGACGATGCTGCCAGCGGGCGAGCAGCCGGGTGCGGATTGCGCGGTATTCCTCGCCCATGATGCTCGACGGATCGGTCACCGAGACGAGCCGATCGTCAAGGGCCTGGGGTAGATGGTTGATCGGCGGTATGGGCCTGGGGTCCGGTTCGGCGTCGGGCGGGTCGGCCTGCGCCGCGTCGGCCCGGTGATCGCCCAGGCGGATCGTTGGCACGTCGGCGGCCCCTTGCGCGGGCGCCGGCGGGTTGTCGCCCTGCGCCAGCCGGCGGCCGGCTTTGCTCAATGCGTCGAACACGTATCCCATGACGAACTCCTCGCGCCCCTTCAGGCGGCAACCCTCAACGGCAAGGACTCCGAACCACCGCCATCCAGTCCCGCCGCCGGATTGTGCAGCATCATGTTCCGCGTCACGTGGCGAACGATCGCCGCGTCGATCCGCTTGACGCCCTTGACGTACCCGACCAGCAGACAGTTGTCGGCCACGTAATTGATCATCCGCGGAATGCCCTCGGCGAAGGCGTAGATCGCCTCGATCGCCTGTCCATCGAAGATGTCCGGCGCTTCGTCGGCTTCGGCGGCGACGGCGAGGCGATGCCGAATGTACTTGCCCGTGTCCTCGGCGCTCATGCCGTTGAGATGATGGCTCAGGGCGATGCGCTGGCGGAGCGGGTCCATCTCGGGATCCCGCAGCACGCTGCGCAAGTCCGGCTGGCCCAGCAGCACGATCTGGATCAGCTTCTGCCGCGGCGTTTCGATGTTGCCGAGCATCCGCACCTCGTGCAGGACGGGGCGGCTCATGATCTGCGCTTCGTCGATGATCAGGACGACCGGCTTTTCAAGCCGCGCCTGTTCGATGAGCAACGCCTCGATGATCTGGAGAATCTCGCCGCGGTCGGCGTCGGGGGGCACGGCCCGTTTCATCGCCCGGCACACGTTCTTGAGAAACTGCACGGGCGAGGTGTGACCCTGGCGGATGAGAAAGCAGGTGGCCACGCGGGCAAGACGCTGGCGCAGCACGTGGGTGATGATCGTCTTGCCCGAGCCGATCTCCCCGCTGATCAGCACGATGCCCTTGCGCATGCGAACGGTGTACTCCGCTCCGGCCAGGGCTTCGGTGTGGTCTTCAGAAGCATAAAGGAACCGCGGATCAGGGGTGTTTTCGAACGGCGAGGCTTTAAGCTGGTAATGCTCGAGGTACATCGGTCGGTTCCTCAGTCTTCGGTCCTCAGGCGGTCGGCGTCGCCGCCGGCCGGATCGGTCCACGACAACGAGAGGATCGACGGCAGATCGGGGGCCTGGGCGGCGGCCGGATCGCCGGACGTCTCGAAGATGGGGGGTCGGTTGAGGCTGACGTAGTTCAGGTAAGCGGCGGTGACCATGAGCATGACCATCGCCCCCACCGAGACCGGGGCGACAACCCGGTGATACCACCGTCGCAGCGCCGCCTGCCGGCGGGTGATGATCTGACCGACCGCGCCGATCACCGGCACACTGAGCGCCCGATTGGCCTGGTCGAGGCTGTGAATCGTCTGATCGGTGCGATCGGCCCACAGCACGCCGGCCACCGACGCCAGCAAGCCCAGCGCCAGCGCCGCGAACATGATCTGCGTCAGGTTCGGCGCGGTGGGTCGGCTGATCGGCCCGCAGGGCGAGACAAAGTCGAGACTGATGCCCCGCTGACCCCGTTCGGCGGCCAGGGCCACGGTCACCCGGCGCTGGTTGGCTTGCCAGAAGGCGACCTTCGACTGGGCGTCGGCGATCTGGCGTTCGATCTTGCGATACTCGGTGCGCACCGGGAAGAACTGGGCGACCTGGGCCCGCAGGCGGGCGACCTTCTTCTGGGCCGCGGTCAACTCGGCCTGAACGGATTCGCGCTGGTTGCGGGCTTCGAGCAGCGCCAGCTCCATGCCGTTGCGCTTGGCGTTTTCACCGAACACGCGCTGGACGACCACTTCGCGGGGCATCCGGCGCAGTTCATCCCGCAACGAAGTGATCTGCTGTCGCAGCGCCTGCACCTTCGGGTGCCGGCCGGTCATCTTGTCTATGACGACGGCTTGTTCGAGTTGCTGCTCGCAGCGGTGCAGTTCCCGCTCGGCGCGGTCGAAGTCCGGGTTGGCGCCCCGGATGATGCGGGCCGGTTCGTCGCCGTCCATGGCGGCCAGGTTGTCTTCGAGCTTGCCGATGCGCCCGGCGAGCGAAGCGTCGCGCCGCTCGAGCATCACCAGGTCCTCCTCGGCCAGAACGAGCGATTCCTGCACACTGGTATGCTCGCTGGGCAGGAGCCCGGCGTGTTCGACCTCGAAACGCAGGCGGCGGTCTTCCAGTTCGTTGATCCGCGTCCGGGCCTCGTCGGCCTGCTGATCGAAGAACGCGGCGGCCTGGGTGAGCATGCGGTCGATCTGGCTGCGCGTGTTCTCAATGTAGTTGGCCACCAGTTGATTGGCCACCCGGCGGGTGACCCGCGGGTCCTGGCCGATGTAGGACACCCACACGCGGTCCAGATCGCGGGTGGAAATATCGAAGCGGACCACGAGATTGCGCTGAATGTCGGTCAACAGGTCGTGCCGGGCCAGTTGCCGTTCTCGGCGCTGGGCTTTGGCCATGTCGTCGGTCGGGCGGGGCGCCAGGTCCAGGTCGTCGATGACCTTCTCGACCGCCGGGGTGCTCTTGAGTTCCTCGGCCAGCGACCGCTTGAGCACGTGAAACGACTGGGGCGCGCCGCGACCGGCGATCTCGCTGAGCACCAGGTCGTTACGGCGCTCGAACACCGCCCGCGCTTCGTACCGCCGTGGCAGGCACAGCCCGACCAGCAGCACGCCGGTGGTCACGGCGAAAAACACCAGCACGAATCGGTGGCGATAGCGCACCACCACCCGCCGCAGGTCGCGCATTGTTTCGGGATGGTTCCATCGACTGGACATACTCACGCCTTACCGAAAAGGTTGGCTAATCCGCCGGCGCCGGATCAATGACTGTTCGCCCCGTCAAAGTGTGTGACCGAATCATCGATATTGACCGGCCCGCGCACGGTGGCGGCGGCCGGCTGAATCGGCAAGAGCAATTGCTGCAGCGCCAGGCCCACGCTGGCCAGGCCGTTCGCCGGAACGTAGATGATGTCGCCTTCGGCGATCTGGGCGTTGCGATCGACGTGGCCCTGGCGCACCCATTTGCCCAGCTCGATCGTCATACGCTCGGGCGGTTCACCTTCGCCTTTGGGCCGGATGACCTGGATGCGGTTCGGATCGGCCAGCCGCGTGGGTTGGGCCCGCGCCAGCACGTCCAGCACCGTGTCCGAACCGGTGTACGGATAGCGGCCGGGCGCACCGACTTCGCCGAAGACGTACAGGTGCTTCGAGCGGAACCCGACCACCTGCACCACCACGTCGGCCTCCTGGTAGTACTCCAGGGCGCGATCCTCGATCATCGCGGCGATTTCCGCGGCGGTCTTGCCGGCCACGTGCATCTCGCCGATCAGCGGCAGGAAAACCGTCCCGTCCGGGCTGACCGTCACGTGCGTCTTGTCAATCTCCGGCACCTGACGGGAGATGACCTGCAAGGTGTCCGGCGGCGCGACGGTGTAAGGTTCGGCCCCGGCCATGCGGTCGCGCTGCATCAGGAAGGCATCGACATCGTGGTACCGCTGGCAACCGCCCATGGACACGACCACCAGCGCCGCGACCGCCGCGACAAGCGGGGCGCAAAGATGCGGCCACCGTGCGGGCCTGTCTTGGCTGCGTTCGTGTGTCATGCGGGTGGACTCCCTTCGATTCGCCCGGTCGGCGGTGCGTCGTTCGGCTCAGTGCGCTTTACGATCCCAGAATTTCGGCACCGTCAGCAGCAGCAGCTTCAAATCCTCCCGCCAGGTCATGGCGCGGAGGTAGTCCATGTCGAACTCCAGCTTGCGGCGGTTGCCGGCCAGGTCGTTGGTGTAGCCGTTGCGAAGCTGGGCCAGGCCGGTCAGACCCGGTTTGACTTCCAGCCGCCGGCGGAACTCGGGCAGGGCCTCGCAGATGCGCTGGTGAATTTCCGGGCGCTCGGGGCGCGGGCCGACCAGCGCCATCTCGCCGACGATGATGTTCCACAACTGCGGCAGTTCGTCGATGTGGCTGTGTCGCATCCAGCGACAGACGCCGATCACCCGGCGATCGTCCGACTGCGCGCACACCGCACCGGTATCGTCCTCGGCGCTGAAGCGCATGGTGCGGAGTTTATAGATGCGGAACAGCCGGCCGTCCTTGCCGACGCGCCACTGGCTGTAAATCGCCGGTCCGGCGTCGGACGCCTTGATCAGCGCCACGCACACCGCCAACAGCGGGACGCACAGCAGCAGCAGAATCAATCCGAGCACCACGTCGAGCGCTCGTTTGAAAACAACGAACCCGATCTTGTCTTCAGCCGGCCAGTTCGCAACGGCCAGCTCCGTGTGAGCATTGGTGCTCAGAATGGTCATCGCCCGGAACTCCCCGAAAGCGAAGCTGACGCACGTCTTCCCGCAACGCGCGTTCACTCCGGTCTACCTCTCCATGAAACCAGCATGAGTATCGACCCGGCGGGTTCGCGAGTTAAGCCGGATGTGCCGATTGTGTGGGCTGGTTTAGGCGCGCCGGGGACATCGAATGGGCGGGCGTCATGCCGCGCGGCACGTAACTGCCGCAATGGCCTTGATCAACAAACTTCGATGGACCGGGCCGCCACCCGGTCCGCACCGGCGCATGGCCTGGGTCCGCCAGCCGGGTTTTGCCGCCCCTTTCGCCGATCGGCACGTCCGATATGGGAAATTCACGACATCGCGCGCCGCTGGTCGATGACAGCACCAAGCCGTTGAACGGCCTGCGCGCCCCTTTCGCCGATTGGAGTGATCTCGTGTTCGACCCGCACGCTTCGCCGCCCCGCGCTTGTCCTTTCATCGATGTCGACGACCCGCGGTGCAGCGGGCATTTCCGCCTCAGCCGCCTGAACGAGGCGTTCGGCGACTGTCTGGGCGACTACCGCAAGTGCCCCCACTACGGTCAACTCAAACGCGAGAACCCCCGGCGCATCATCCGCCCCACCCTCCATGGCCACGTCCTTCAGCCAACTGGCACGTGAGTTTCTCACGTACTTGCGCATCGAATGCGGTCTGGCGGCCAACACCCTTTCCGCCTACGGCCTGGACCTGGATCGACTGGGCGCGTTCTGCGCCGGACGCGGGATCGGGTCGGTGGATCGGCTGGACTTCGCGGCGCTGGTCGATCATCTCAAGGATCTGAGGGCCGCCGGGTTGAGCGGCCGCAGCATCGCCCGCCATCTGGCGACCCTCCGCATGTTCTGCCGGTTCTGCACGGCCAACGGTCACTGTGCCGAGGATTCGTCCGAACTGCTCCAGACGCCGCGCATGTGGCGGACGGTGCCGGACGTGATGCATCTCAAGCAGATCGAGAAGCTGCTGGCGGCGGTCGATCCGACCTCACGCACCGCCCTGCGCGACCGGGCCATGCTGGAACTGATGTACGCCTGTGGATGCCGGGCCGGTGAAATCGGCACCCTGCGACTGAACGACCTGCACCGGGATCTGGGCGTGGTCATGATCCAAGGCAAAGGGGCCAAGCAGCGGATCGTGCCGATCGGGCGGCCGGCCCTCGACGCGGTGGACCGCTATCTCAGCGAACTGCGCCCGAAGCTGGTCCGGGACGACCGACCGACTGACCGACTGTTCGTCACGCTGCGCTCCACCCCGCTCGACCGCATCCAGGTCTGGCACATCGTCAAACGCTACGCCCGAGCCGCGGGCATGGGGGCGGCGCATCCGCACACGCTGCGCCACAGCTTCGCCACCCACCTGCTGGCCGGCGGCGCGGACCTGCGCATCGTGCAGGAACTGCTCGGGCATTCCAGCATCGCCACCACGCAGATCTACACCCACGTCGACCGTGAACGGCTCAAAAACATCATGAAGCAACACCACCCGCGCGCCTGACGGAACATCACAACGCTGCGAACAGTTGATACAGCGCCATGACCACCGGGATGAACGTCAGGCCCACCGCCCATTCGCCCAGGTGTTTGCCGCGGCGGAAGTCCGTCCGGCCCACGATCTCGCAGATCGTGATCACCAGCAGCACCAGGCCGTACTTGAACACCACGATGCCCGGCAGGTCGAACTGCCCGATCACCCAGTTGGCCAGGAAATTCACCTCCGCCCCGCCGACGTGCAGGATGATCCAGGTCAGAATCAGGTCCATCGTGGAGATGAACAGGTACCAGACGTACAGCTTGGGATACAGCACATCGGGGATGAGCTTGCCGCTGGTCTTGTCGACCGCCTCGGCTTCCTTGGTCGGCGGCGCGGGATAGTGGGTCGTTTCCGCGTCCATCTGCACAACGCCCTTCAACGTCACGGCTTATCACCCCGGTTCCGCAGGCGCGGGGATAGTCAATTATACCGCGCCGATCCGGGTGCTCCGCGCAAAAATCGCGCGAAACAAGGGTACTTTCCGCCATCGAGGCCCTCGGCCTGCCGCATGAGTCCAACGCACGGCGCGCATCATCATTGCAGACGTCGCCACGACGTCATTCGTTCACCCATCAAGCAAGAGAACCGCCTCAGGCCTGCTTCAGCCAGGCCGTCAGCAGCTTCGGGTAGCCGGTCAGGTCGGATTTGCGGGCCATTTCGGTGGCGGTATGGATAAACCGCACAGGACAGGCAAACACGGCGGTGCGGGCGCCCGTGCGTGAGCGCTGCATCATGGCTCCATCCTGCCCTCCGCGGGGCAGCACCGAGCGCTGGACCTTGATCTTCGCCCCCCGGGCCACCCGTTCGATATCCTCCAGCAGTTTCAGGTCCCCGATGGTCGACCCGTCCATGACCTTCAGCGCCACGCCCCCGCCGAACTCGGTCACGCGCTCCGACGGATCGACCCCCAGCACGTCGGCGCACACGGTGGTGTCGCAACTGAGGGCGACGTCCGGTTCGATGCCGAAGGCAGCCGGCCCGGCCCCGCGCAGGCCGACCTCTTCCTGCACCGTCCAGACGACGTGAATCTCGCAGTGGTGCGACTTGAGCTGCTCGAGCATCTTCACCAGCGCCCAGCAGCCGACGCGGTTGTCCAGGCACTGGCTGATGACCACCTCGTCGGTCTGCCGGAAATGCGCGTCGAGCACGACCATGTCGCCGATCTTGATCTTCTTCTGTGCCTGGTCTTTCGACAGACCGAGGTCGATGTAGAACTCGCCGACTTCCGGGATCTTCTTCTTGTCCTCATCGCTGGCGATGTGCACGGGCTTGCCGCCGGGATTCAACACCCCCGGAAGATCTCCCGACGCGGCACACACCCGAACGTTGCGGGCGAACAGGTTTCGGGGGTCGAATCCGCCGACGGGATTGATGCGGACGTATCCCTTGTCGTCGACGTGCTTGACGAGAAAACCGATCTGGTCCATGTGGGCGGCGAGCATGACGCGCAGGGGCTTCTTCTTCGCCTTCGTGCCCTTGGCCGGTCGCGGCTTGCGCAGGCCGATCAGGTTGCCCATCACGTCGGTGCGCAGTTCGTCGACCCGTCCCTTGACCTGCGACTGGATGAGCTTGCGGATGCGTTCTTCGCGTCCGGGCACGCCGGGCGTGGTGACGAGTGATTCGAGCATCTTCATGGGCGGTCGCCTCAGGTTTCAGGGCTCAGGTTCGGGTTCGGGGTTTGGGGTTTCGATCATGGCCGCTCCAGCGGCCCCACGTCGCATCGCCGAGACCGCGAATCAGGGGTTAACGGCCGGACGGAATCACGACCTCAGTCTATCGGTCGGCTTGCTCGTGGCAAGGCGGAGCGTACACTGGACGGTTTTCTCCGGGCTGTGCGATGTGGTCATGGTTGCGTGAACATCTGGGAAAGGCGGCGTCGAGGCCGATCGACGCGCTGCGGCGGGAGATCACCGGCGGCCGACCGTTTCGCACGGTGGGTCGGAGTATTCTGCTGGCATCGCTGGTGGGGGTGGTGGCGGGCGTGGGGGCGATGGCGTTCCACGCGCTGACCAGCGCGGTCGGCTACGTGGCGATGGAGCTGATCGCCGGCTACGATGCGGGCGGGCCGAGCGGGGAAACGCCACTGTTCGGCGGGCAAACCGTACAACGCCTGATTCCCTTGCTGCTGGTGATCGTGCCGACGGTGGGCGGCCTGATCAGCGGGTGGCTGGTTTACACCTTCGCCCCGGAGGCCGAAGGCCACGGCACGGACGCGGCGATCGCGGCGTATCACCAGCAACAGGGCGAGATTCGCAGCCGGGTGCCGATCGTGAAAATGATCGCCTCAGCGATCACGCTGGGCACGGGGGGGTCGGGCGGGCGAGAGGGGCCGATCGCGCAGATCGGCGCGGGGTTCGGGTCGTTCCTGGCCACGAAACTGCACCTGTCGGTGACCGAGCGGCGTCTGCTGATGGTGGCGGGTTTGGGGGCGGGGATCGCGGCGATCTTCCACGCGCCGCTGGCCGGGGCGATCTTCGCCATTGAAGTGCTCTACCGCGATCCGGACTTTGAAGCCGAGGCGCTGATCCCCTCGTTCATCGCCTGCACGGTGGCCTACTGCGTGTTCAGCCTGACGCTGGGGCTGACGCTGGGTCACACCGCTTTTCATCCGCTGTTCGAGGTCGGCGCGGGCATTCACTTCGACGACCCGTCGCTGCTGGGGCCGCTGGCGGTGCTGGCGGTGGCGATGGCGGCGGCTTCGTGGCTGTACGTGCGGTGCTTCTACGGCACGACCGATCTGTTTGCGAAACTGCGGTTGCCCAAGCACCTGCGTCCGGCCCTGGGTGCGATGCTCACCGGTGTGCTGGGGCTGGTGTGTTTCTACGGCCTGCGGCATTTCGTCCACGTCGACCCGGCGGCGATGAGCGATTTCGATCCCGGCCACGACGGCCTGGGCATCCTCAGCAGCGGTTACGGGTTCCTGCAGAAGGTGCTGGTGATGGACCCGGGCGGGCATCGGGTGTTCGGGGGGCTGATCGCGATTCTGCTGGTCGTCGGGTTGGGCAAGATCGTCACCACGTCGTTGACGATCGGCTCGGGCGGCAGCGGCGGCGTGTTCGGGCCGTCCATGGTCATCGGCGGATCGCTGGGATCGGTGGTGGGACTGCTGTTTCACATGGCCGGCATGATCGAGGCGGCCGAGGTGGTGATCTTCACCATTCTGGGCATGGCCAGTTTCTTCGCGGCCGCGGCCAACACGCCGGTCAGCACGCTGATCATGGTTTCGGAACTGACCAGCAGCTACACGCTGCTGCTGCCGTCGATGTGGGTGTGCGCCCTGGCGTACCTGGTCAGCCGGGGCTGGTCGATCTACGTCGAACAGGTCAAGGGGCGGGTCGATTCGCCGGCCCACCGGGGCGACTTCATCATCGACATTCTCGAGGGTCTGCGGGTGCGCGACGCGCTGACCCCTTCGGGCAGGCAGTTCATCACCGTACCGCTGGACATGTCGCTGCGCGACGTGGTGCACCTGATCGCCGACACGCGGCAGATCGCGTTCCCGGTCGTCGATGAGAACGGCAAATACGTGGGCGTGTTCGGTATCAGCGACGTGCGGCAGTACCTTTACGACAGCGCCATGGCCGAACTGGCCACCGCCGAGGACCTGGCCACCGCCGCCCCGCCGCTGACCCTGGAAACGGTGCTCAGCGAAGCGATCGGGCAGTTCGCCGAGGTGGTGTGGGAGGAACTGCCGGTCGTGGAAACCGAGCAGAGCGACGAGGTCGTCGGGCTGATGCGCCGCGGCGACATCATCGCGGCCTACAATAAGCGGCTGATGACCATGCGCACCGATCGCCAGGCCGAGCAAGTGTGATCCCGGTTCCCTGTTCCGTCGAAGCGCTTCAGGGCGAGCGGGGGCCGATCCCGTCAACCATGCCGTCCAGCCCGCCCAACCCGTTCACGTTCGGCCCGGCGCAGCGGCTTCGGCAGCAGCGCCAGTTCGATCACGTCTTCGAGGCCCGTTGCTCGGCGGCGGCGTTTCCGTTGCGGGTGTACGGCCGGCCGAACGGTCTTTCGCACTGCCGGCTGGGCCTGGTGGTGTCGCGCCGGGTGGGCCATGCGGTGCGGCGGAACCGGGCCAAGCGGATGCTCCGCGAGGCGTTCCGACTGTTGCAGCACGACCTGCCGGCGGGCTACGATCTGGTGGTCATCGCCTCGGCTCACGACGACCGATCGCCGGCCGACTATCAGCGGTTGCTGAGGCGGGCGGCCGAGCAGGTGCATCGCCAATGGACGAATCGCGCGACATCAAGCTAGACCGGGCCGGCTTCCTGCGCCGGGCGATCGGGGCGATCCACGAAGCGGTGGTGCGAGCGATCGTGGCGATGGTGTGGCTGTACCGCGTGACGCTCGGGCCGGTGATGGGCGGCCATTGCCTTTACCAGCCCACGTGCAGCCAGTACATGATCGACGCGGTTCGGAAGTACGGGGCGCTGCCGGGCGTCTGGCGTGGCGTCAAGCGCCTGTGCCGGTGCCATCCGTGGGGTCGGGGCGGTCACGATCCGGCGTGAAGCGGGGCTTGAGGCTTGGCATTGGGGCTTGAGTCGGGCGGGTCGCGGGGTCGATAACCTCTCACGGGACCGCGCATGAAGATCATCAACCAGGCCATCGAGACCGCGCGGCGGCTGGTCACCCGGCCCCAGGGCGAGCTGACCCGCTGGCAGCGCACGGCCCGGTGGTGGATCGACCTGACCCGCCACTGCGCCCGCGAACTGCACCACGACCGCGCCGGGCAGATGGCCGCGGCCCTGACCTACCACACGCTGTTCAGTCTGCTGCCGACGCTGGTGCTCATGCTGGTGGTGCTGCAGGCGTTTCTCGGCGACGACAAGCGCGAACAATGGAAACAGACGGTGATCGAATTCGTCACCCGCCCGCTGCAGGCCGACACCGCCGGAGCAACCGTCACCGCCCCGCCGGGGCCCGAAGGGGTCGAGCCGCGCCCCGACACCGATCGGCCGGCCGTGGCCGACACCGCCGAACGACAGATGGAATTCGCCCAGGCTCGCCAGGCGATGGGCCAACAGATCCGCGCGACCCTCGATGAACTGGAACAGGTGAACTTCGGCAGCATCGGGGTGGTCGGCATGCTGATTTTCCTGTGGGGGGCGACGGCCCTGCTGGCGACCATCGAGCGCAGCTTCAACCTGATCTACAGCGCCGGCCGCTCGCGTCCGTGGTATCTGCGCTTGCCGATTTACTACTTCGTCATCACCGCCGGGCCGTTCGTGGTGATCACCGGTCAACTTGCCCAGCGGGTGCTGATCAGCACCCTGGAATCGGGCGCGTGGACGAACTGGCTGGCCGGGCCGCTGATCGTCCTGCTGCCGCTGCTGACCACGTGGGTGGTGCTGCTGGCCCTGTACGTCCTGCTGCCTTACACGAAGGTTCATCTGCGTCCGGCGGCGGTCGGCAGTTTCGCGGCCGCGGTGTTGTGGGTTCTGGCCATCGAGGGCTTGACGCTTTACATCTCCCGCTTCGCGGCCGGCGGCGCGTACGGCAAGATTTACGGAGCGCTCGGTTTGCTGCCGCTGTTTCTGCTGTGGTTGTGGGTGACGTGGCTGATCGTTCTGTTCGGCCTGGAGGTGACCTACACGCTGCAAGCCATGAAAGGCCGAAAGTTCAAACACGAGGAACGCGAACGTCAGCGCCTGTTCATCGACGCCGCCACGCTGATCCCCCTGGCCGCCCACATCGCCTCGGCGTTCGGGGAGGGGCGGACCTGCGACATCACCGACCTGACCCGTCAACTCGCCTTGCCCGACCACGCCACCCGACGCCTGATCGATCTGCTGGTCGACCAGCGCATCGTCCACCGCGTCGAGGCGAACGGTGAGCCGGCCTACAGCCTCGCCCGGCCGCCCGAACAGGTGTCCGTCGATCAACTGCTCGAAGCGGGCGCCAAGCTGCTGCCCAAGCCCACCGACGGATCGAAGCAGCCCGTCTGGCAACTGGTCGACCAGCTTCGCCACGGCAAAGCCCCCGACAAGCCCGCCACCCTGGCCGATCTGGCCGGGCCCTTTGAAACCTGATTCCTGTCGCGGATCTCGGGCGTCACCCGGTCAAGCCGTGCCCCCGGCGTGCCGACGATAGCGTCTGGAGAAGGGCCGTGACAAGTCGGGCTGAAAAGGGATGAAGATGATCCAAACGCCTTGTTCCGCATCGTCCGGTGCGCGCGTTTGTCCACGACCCGCCCGGCATGGACCGGTGGCCTGGGTGGCCGGGTTGATCCTCCTGGCCGTGGTCCTGAGGCTGGGGTTGCTCATCGCCGGACCGGCCACCGACCACGCCCGCGCGCTGTACCCCGATTCCAACCGCTATATCCACCTCGGTGAGAACCTGGCCCGCACCGGCACGTTCGGCCTGGCCGACGAACAGGTCACCGGCCTGGTCCATGTGCCGCTGGCCGAGTTCCGCGCCGAACGCGGCGAGCGAGAACCGCTCAACGCCCACGGCCTGCGGCCCGAAATCGTCCGCACGCCCGGATACCCCCTCATGATCGCCGGCCTGCGCCGGGTCGGCGGCCCTTGGGTCGCCGTACTGCTCGTTCAGTGCATCCTCGGCGCCTTGAACGTCTGGCTGGTTTACCTGATCGGCCGACGGGTGCTGGCCTCGCCGGTCGGCGCGGTGATGGCCGCGGGCATCATTGCGGTGCATCCGGCGTGCATCGTGTTCGCCAATGCGTTTCTCAGCGAAACGTTGTTCGTGACCTTCATGCTGGGTGGCATCTGGTTGAGCCTGCGGAGCCTGGACCGCGGCGCGCCGAGTGCCGCGAGCGGCGGACTGCTGCTGGGCCTGAGCGTGCTCGTGCGCCCGATCGGCATCGTCATCGGCCCGGCGATAGGCCTCTGGATGGCCATCACACAGCGCCAAACACGCCCTGCCATCGTGCTGATCTTCTGTTCGCTGGCGCCGGCGGCCGGGTGGATGGGACGCAATCACCACCACGGTTCGGGCATGCGCCTCAGCTCGATTGCCAACCTCAACGCCTGGTTCTATACCGCCGCTCACATGGACATCGCCGACGGCGGCGGCGACCTCTACCACGACTGGCCCGAAGCCGTGGCCGTGCAACATGCGCGTCTGCGCCAACGGATCGGCGACCGCGAGAGCACCTTCGCCGCGATGAAGCGCCTGGCCGTGGCCCGGATCAAGGCCGACCCGGCGATGTACGCCGCCCTGCTGGCCAGAAGCGCGGGGAAGATGATGACCGATCACTCGGCGCCGAAGCTCTACCACGCCCTGGGCGCGGCGTACGAACCGACCGGCGCGCGGGCGCACCTGCTGGCCGGCCGATGGGACCGGATCGACCGGTCGCAGGCCGGACAACTCGCCGTGGCCGGCGCCTGGTCGGCGTTCAATGCGTTGCTGGTTCTGCTGATGCTCGTGGGGCTGGTGCGTCTGCTGATCGCCCGGCGGTGGGCGACCCTGGCGCTGCTGGCGGGACTGCTGGCGTACTTCGTTTTCGCCACGCAGACCAACGGCCTGGAGCGATTCCACCTGCCGATTATCGGGCTTCAGGCGATCACCGTCGCCGCGACCTTCATCCGTCTGCGACCCCGCCCCGCCGCCCGAGCGGCGCCCCGCGTACCGCCGGACCCCTTCTTCGGCCCGGCGCCCGGTCGCCCGGTCGCCGGATCGGCGATGGGGCCAACACCCGCCGGTTAAGCGGCCGGTGGATTGTGCCGACGAATCGGTCTGTAGGGATTGCACAGACCCGTTCCCGCGGCGCGTGGCGGCAGGGACGGTTCGGCCTGGGACCGCCGAGAGGCCGGGGCCCATGGTCCGAAGAAGCGTCAGCGTGCACATGCCGGGGGAAGCGCGTTGATTCCGGCAGTGCGCGATGAGAGACCGGTTCACCTTCATCTCCTCCCGGGAGCCAGGTGACATGAAGCACTTGCTGTTCCTGGTCATGCTGTCGGTCATCGGAACCGTCGGCGCGGTGGTGCATCCGTTCTACGGGGTGTTGCTGTACTACATGCTGGCCGTGCTGCGGCCCCAGGCCCTGTGGGGCTGGGCGTTGCCCTCGGAGATTCGCTGGTCGCTGTGGGCGGCGGTGGCGACGATGATCGGCCTGGCGCTCAGCCTGCCGCGCGTGGCGCTGCACCTGCGATGGAACCGCGTGGCCACGCTGTTGGTCATCTTCGCCTGTTTCATCGTCCTGAGCACCATCAACGCCTACCACCAGCACACCGCACGATTCTGGGCCACCGAGTACGCCAAAATCTTCATCATGGCCGTCATCGCCACGCTCGTGCTCGACCGCCTCCACTTCGTGCGCTACCTCAGTTGGATGGTACTGCTGGCGATCGGGTACGTTTCATGGGACATGAACGCGCTGTACCTGTTCCAGGGGCGGCTGGACATCTACCACCACGGCTACGGCGGACTGGACAACAACGGCGCGGGACTGATGATCGCCATGGGCCTGCCGTTCGCCTATGTGTGCGCCCGACACGCGAAAGGTTATGCGCTGAAGCTGCTGTGCGTGTTCGCCGGGGCGCTGATGCTTCACGCCGTGCTGATGAGCTATTCGCGCGGGGCGATGCTCAGCGCCGCGGCGGCGGGATTGTGGATTCTCGTTCATCATCGTCCGCGCCTGCACGCTGCGGCACTGGTCGCGGCGGTGGTGGTGGCCGTGGCCGTGATGGCCGGGCCGGAGATTCGCGCCCGGTTCATGTCCATCGGCAACTACCAGGCCGAAGGCAGCGCTCAAAGCCGGCTGGACAGTTGGCAGGCCGCCTGGGCGATCGCCTGGGATCACCCGCTGACCGGCATCGGCGTCCGCAACAGTCCCCGCTACGTGGCCAACTACGGCAACGACTACCCCGGTCAGACCATTCACAGCCAGTACCTGCAGGTCGCCGCCGACACCGGCATCATCGCCCTGGCCGTCTATGTCGCCATCTGCGGCTGGTCGCTGTGGCACCTGTCCATCGCCCGCCGGCACATGCTCGAAGCCCGCGCCATCTATCGCCACGCGCCGCCCGAAGCCAGACCGGTCGGGCTGCACACGCCCGGCCCCACCGATGAATTCGCCGACATCGCCCTGGCCATCCAGGCCAGCCTCATCTGCTTCGTGTTCGGCGGGCTGTTCCTGTCGCTCGAAGTGTTCGAACTGCCCTGGCTGCTGTTCACCATCGCCGGCGCCCTGCCGGGGCTTGCCGAAGAACGCTATCCGCTCAACGAGCGCATCGTCCGACAGGCCCCATACGGCTCCGAACCCTCCGATTGCCCAGCCCTGACCACGCCACCCGAGCCCGTGCCATGACCAGCCTCAACGTCGACACCCCCCTCGCCCGGCTCGCCGGCGCCGCCGACACCTTCCGCCGCACGCAGCAGCGCTACGGCCTGCTGCGCCGCCGGATCGGCCACGCCGTCGACTTCCTCGTCCGCGGCGCGTGGCACGTCTGGCGAAACCACCGATACCTCACGCCCGTCAAGCTGGCCAACATGGCCCTGGTCAACGTGCAGTGCCGCCTGAAGACCGAGCGCGTCGTCGGCATGCCCTACCGGATCAAGATCGAGCCGACCAACCTCTGCAATACCCGCTGCCAGCTCTGCCCGACCGGCCTGGGCTATCGCGGCCGGGCGAAAGGCCGGATGACCTTCGACCAGTTCGCCCGCCTGGTCGACCAGGTGAGGCGGTACGCCTACACGCTGGACCTGTCGATGTGGGGCGATCCGCTGATCGTGCCCGACATCGACCGCATGATCCGCTACGCCCACGACCGCGGCATCTGGACCTACCTCAGCAGCAACCTCCACGCCTTGCGCCCGAACCCGGGCCAGGCCGAGGCGCTGGTTCGCAGCGGGCTGGACCTGATGACCTGTTCGCTGCACGGCGCGACCCAGGCGACGTACGAGCAATATCAGCCGGGCAAGCGGCTGGAGGACGTCCTCTTCAGGATTCGCGCCATTCAGCAAGCGAAGCGCCGGCTCGGCCGCGAGACGCCGGCGGTTCAGCTCAACTTCGTCGTCACCCGGTTCAACCAGCACGAAACGGCGGCGTTCGAGACGCTGGCCGAGGAACTCGGCTGCAAGGCGGTGTTCTCCAGCCCGTCGCTGAACCTCCGATTCCTCGATCGCGATCGCGACCTGGTGCCGCTGAGGATGGACGCAAAGCAACTGGAAGACAAGACCCGCGAACACCTCGAGCGCTGGCTGCCCGATGACGACCGCTACGTCATCGAGCCATACCGCCTGCTCCGCGCCGGCGCGGCGCTGGAGGGCGAACAGTTCAACGGCCGCAAACTCATGGACTGCCAATGGCCATGGAAAGACACCGTGATCAACTGGGACGGGTCCGTCGTGGCCTGTTGCGGCGTGTTCGATTCGGCCGACGACATCGCCAACGCGTTCGACCGCCCGCTGCACGCGATCTGGAACAGCCGGGCGTATCGCCTGGCGCGACGTTCGTTCCGTCGCCCCGCCGCCGCGGAGCCGGGTCGGGCCAATCCGTGCCGCACGTGTCCGGGATTCATGCTGTGACCACCGCCGCCGACATCACCGCGCCGATCTATCGCCCGGCCGCCGCGTCGCCCGGTCGCCCCGTGGTGCTGCACGTGCTGCACACGCTCAACCGGGCCGGGGCGGAGTTGCTCGTGCGCGACCTGGTCGCCGATCTGCGCGACCGCTACCGCTTCGTGGTCGCCGCCCTCGATACCGACGGGCCGCTGCACGAAGACCTGCGCGACCTGGGCGCTGAAGTGCGCCTGCTGAATCGGCGATCGGGGTTCGACTTCGGCTGCGCGCGCCGGATCGCTCGGCTGGTTCGCGAAGACCAGGTCGACCTCATCCACGCCCACCAGTACACGCCGTTCTGCTACGCCGCGATGGCCAGACTGGCCGGCGGGCATTCGGCGAAGCTGATCTTCACCGAACACGGCCGCCACTATCCCGACGAGCGCCGACCGCGCCGCGTCTGGGCCAATCGACTGCTGCTGGGGCGGCTGGCCCACCGCATCACCGCCGTGGGCCCGTTTGTCCGCCGCGCCCTGGCCTCCAACGAAGGCCTGTCCCGGCACCGCATCGAGGTGATCCGCAACGGCGTGCGCACCGACCACTTCGTCCCCAACCCCGAGACACGCCGCCGGGTCCGGGATGAGTTGAACCTGTCCGACCGTCAGCCGGTGATTGGCCAGGTCGGCGGGTTCCGGCCGGTGAAAGATCACCGCACTGCGATTCACGCCCTGCGTCATCTGCACCTGCTGGGCTGCCCGGCGATGCTGCTGCTGGTCGGCGAGGGGCCCTGCCTGGAACTGACCCGGGCCGAGGCGGTGATCTGCCGCGTCGATTCGCACGTGCGGTTTCTCGGCCGGCGCGAGGACGTGGCCGACCTGTGGCGGGCGGCGGACGTGGCGATGCTGACCAGCCTCAGCGAAGGCACCAGCGTGGCCCTGCTGGAGGCGATGGCCTGCGGGTTGCCCGTGGTGGCGACCGACGTGGGCGGCAACCGCGAAGTCGTCGAGCACGAAACGACCGGCCTGCTCGGGCCGCGCGGCGACGCGCCGGCGCTGGCAGCGCACCTGCAACGCCTGTTCGCCGATGCCCACCTGCGACAGCGCTGCGGCGAGGCCGGCCGACGGCGCGTCATCGAACAGTTCAACAAGACCGACATGCACCGCGAGTATGCACGACTGTACGAGGAGTTGACCCATGCGCTGGCGCCGGCCGCTGCTGGTATTCGCTGACGACTACGGCCGACACCCGTCGAGCTGTCAGCACCTGATCCGTCGCATGGCGGCGGACCGGTCGGTGTTTTGGGTCAACACCATCGGCACCCGCCGACCAACGCTGCGCCTGGACGACCTGCGGCGCGGCGGGGAGAAACTGCGCCAGTGGGTCGCGGAGCCGTCCTCGCCCCCCAACGCCGGCAAGCGCGAACCGATCGTGATCAATCCGCCCATGCTGCCGACGTTCGCCAGTCGACCGGCCCGGTGGATCAATCGGCGCCTTCTGTGCCGCGCGATTCGGCGTGCCGTGACCGAACACCTGCACGTGGACCCGATCGCCATCACCACCTTGCCGATCACCGCGGACCTGGTCGGTCGGATTCCCGCAGCGCGATGGATTTACTACTGCGTGGACGACTTCGCCGCCTGGCCGGGCCTCGACAGCCGCACGCTGGCGACGATGGAGTGCGAGTTGCTGGCGAAGGTGGACGCGGTGGCGGCGGTGAGCGAGCCGCTCGCCCGCCGGGCTTCGGCCGCGGGGCGCGAACCGACCCTCATCACCCACGGCATCGACCCGCCGACGTGGGCCGATCCCCAGACCGACGACATGGCCCATCCCGCATTGCGGGCGATCGCCGCGGCCCCGCGACCCCGCGCCGTCTACTGGGGTCTGATCGATCCGCGACTGGATGTCGAACTGGTGAGCCGACTGGCCGAACGCACGACCGGTTCGGTGGTGCTGATCGGCCCGACCCAGGGCGACGTCGAATCCCTGCGGAAGCTCGACCGCGTCTACCTGCCCGGTCGTCTGCCGCATGAACTGCTGCCGCAGGCGGCCCGTCGGGCCGAGGCGCTGGTCATGCCGTATGCCCGGAGTCCGGTGACCGGCGCCATGCAGCCGCTGAAGCTGCTGGAATACCTGGCGACGGATCGGGCGGTGGTGTGCGCCGACCTTCCGGCGGCGCGGCGGTGGGCCGACTGCTGCGACGTGGTGGGTCGGGGGGACTTCGTCGAGCGGGTCTGCCGGCGACAGATCACCGGCCCGACGCCCAGGCAGCGCCGGCGTCGCCAGCGCCGCCTGGCGCAGGAAACCTGGGAACACAAGGCGGCCCTGCTGGAATCGCTGATCGACGGGGACCGCGACGAACAGGCCGGCCGATGCGAAACCCACGCCGCCTGAAACTTCAACGGAACCAGTGCCATGTTCACACGCACGACAACCAGGACCAACCACACGCCCACCGTGCTGCACGTACGGGTGATGGCGGGCACCGGCGGTGGGCCGGAGAAAACCATTCTGCGCTCGCCCGGGTACGTCCATGCCGAAAACTACCGCATCGCCGCGGCGTACATGCATCCGGCGGGCGACCAGGGCATCGCGTCGCTGCGCGCCGAAGCCGATCGTCTCGGTTGCGAACTGTTCACGCTGGCGGAGCGCGGGCCGTTCGATCCCCGCTGCCTCGGTCGGCTGCTGGCCCTGTGTCGCCGGTTGAAGGTGACGATCTGGCACGGTCACGATTACAAGTCGAACCTGCTGGGCCTGATCCTGCGCCGCCGCCACCCGATGACACTGATCACCACCGCCCACACCTGGCACGACGACACGTGGCGGATGCGGCTGTACCGGCGAATCGACCAGTGGTGCCTGAATCGCTACGACCAGGTCATCTGCGTCTCGCGCGATCTGTACGACTGCTGTACCGGCAGGCTGGGCATCGCCCCCGGGCGTGTGTCGTTGATTCACAACGGCATCGAACGGCGGCGGTGGACGCGCCTCCGCACGCCCGCCGCGGCCAAGGCGGCCATCGGCATCGATCCCGCGACGCCGGTGCTCGGGTTCGTCGGGCGACTGAACTGGGAGAAGGCCCTCGACCGCGCGATGTACGCCATCGGCTCCACCGCCCAGCGCGTGCCGGGCATGCGGTTTCTGCTGATCGGCGACGGTCCCGAGCGCCCCGCGCTCGAACAGCAGGCGTTCGACATGCGGCTGAACCGGGTGGTGCGTTTCGTCGGATGGCGCAAACCGCTGCAACCGTGGTACGAAGCGATGGACGCGCTGGTGCTGCCCAGCCGCTCGGAAGGTTTGCCCAACGTGTTGCTCGAAGCGATGGCCATGGGCGTGCCGGTGGCGGCAACGGCGGTGGGCGGCGTGGCCGATCTACTCGACCAGGGGCGCTGCGGCGTACTGCTGGGCGATGAGGTGAGCCAGTGGCCACACGCCTTGACGCGCCTGCTGACCGACACGGTTCACCGGCACGAACTGTCGATGGCCGGTCGGCGCCGGATTGAAAGTCACTTCACCTTCGAGCAGCGCATGGCCAAGGTGACGGCGCTGTATGACCGACTGCTGGGCATCGAGCGTCCGGCCGTTCGGGCGCTGGCCGCGTGATCCGCGTTGCGGCCACCGGCCGCCTGTGGTCCAATGCCGTCTGTCGAATCCTTCGCGGGAGACAGTCATGGCCATGACGGGAATCAGTCTGATCGCCCTGGTGGTGCTGGCGACGGTGGGCCTGGGCGTGGCGGGGCTCATCTTCTGGGGTATCTGGGCGATCCTGAACCGCTCGGACGGCGACCGGCATTCCGATAACTAGGCGCCGGGCGGGCGCTCATTCGTTCCGATGAATGACGCAAGGGTTCGGGTGGGTCTTGCCGATACCCCTGATTCATGGCCGGCCGAACTCACAGCCTGACCGCGCGCCGACGCCGCCTGCGTCTGGCCGCCCCGCCGCGCCCCTACGCCAAACGCTGGGCCTGTGCCCTGGCCGCCGCCTGTGCCCTGCCCCGCTGGGCGAGGTACCGCCTGGCTCGGCGCGTGCTCGGGGTCGACCGGGCGATGGCCGGGACCACCGAAGCTGCCGCCGCCGTGCCGGGCGCGTTCGGCATCCTCTACCGCGCGGCGCTGTACCGCCGGATTCTCGAACACGTCGGACGCGATGCGTCCATCGGCTACGCCACCTGTTTCAGTCGACCCGAAGCCCGCATCGGCGACCGGGCCTACCTCGGCCGGCGATGCTCGATCGGCTGGGCGATCATCGGCAGCAAGGTGCACCTCGCCGACGGGGTGCAACTGCTCAGCGGCAACGGCCAGCACGATGAACCGGAAATCACCCTCGCCGATCGCATCACCATCGGCGACGGCGCGTGGATCGGCGCCAATGCGGTGGTGATGGCCGACGTAGGCGAAGGCGCGAAGGTCGGCGCCGGCGCGGTGGTCACCCGACCCGTCCCCCCCGGCGCCATGGTGGCCGGCGTGCCCGCCCGACCGATCCGACACGGCGCGCCGCTGGCCAGACCCAACCCTCAACCCCCCTCTTCCCGACAATCCCCACGCCATGACCGTCCACGTCAACCGATCCGAGCTTGACGCGATCGAGCGTTTCGTCGCAACACGCCATGACGCGGCGCCCGCGCACCGGCCGGCGTGGATCGACATCCTCCGCGAAGGTCTGGGCCATCACCCGCTGGTCCTGAGCGCCTGGCGCGACGGGCAGGTGGTCGGCTATCTGCCGCTGGTCGAAACGCGCAGCGTGCTGTTCGGCCGACACCTGGTCAGCCTGCCGTACGTCAACGAAGCGGGCGTGCTGGCCGACGAACCGGCCATCGCCGAGGCGCTCGTCAACCAGGCCCAACAGCTCGGCCGCGAACGCCGCGCCCGCTTCGTCGAGTTGCGGAACCGAAACGCCCTCGACCTGCCCGGCCTGACCGCGGTGCGCACCGACAAGAAACGCATGACCCTCGTCCTGCCCCCGAGCGCCGATGAACTGTGGACCAGCCTGAAGGCCAAGGTACGTAACCAGGTCCGTAAAGCGGACAAGTACGACCTCGGCATCGCGTTCGGCGGGGCGGAGCTGCTCGATGCGTTCTACCGCGTGTTCTCGGTGAACATGCGCGACCTGGGCACACCGGTGTTCCCCCGTCGGCTGTTCGCCGCGATCCTGCATCACCTCCACGACAGCGCCGAACTGTGCCTCGTCACCCACGACGATGAACCGATCGCCGGGGCGCTGCTCGTCCATCATGGCCCTGCCACCGAAGTGCCCAGCGCCTCGGCGCTGCGGCGGTTCAGTCACACCTGCTGCAACATGCGGATGTATCGGGCGCTGCTGGACCGGGCGATCGAGCGCGGATCGCGCGGGTTCGACTTCGGCCGATCAAGCGAAAACGGCGGCACATACCGGTTCAAACGCCAATGGGGCGCCCAACCGCACGACACCGGCTGGCAGCACCTGGGGGGCGCTGAAGCCGCCGCGCCGATCACGAACGAAGACCACCGCTTCAGCGCGGCGATCGAACTGTGGAAGCGGCTGCCCGTGTGGCTGACCCGCCTGGCCGGCCCCGCCATCGTGCGCGGCATCCCCTGAGCCTCCCACCGCCAAGGCGACTGGACCGCCAAGGGATTGATGCGTCCAAGTCAGGGCCGAAACCGTCTTCGGCGCACTTGGCGTTCTGGCGGTTCAATCGCTTCGGTACCACTGGTTGACCACCGCTCGCCAATCGCCGGCGGACTTGACGGCGATGAAGGCTCGGGCGACTTCGTGGGCGCCGGGATGATGGCGGGCGAACTTGATGCCGAACTTCCGCATCATGCGCGAGGCGGGCTTTTCACCGTGCCACCTTGCCGACAACTCAAAGTGTTCCAGCAGCACAGCGCGTTGTTCGCCGAGCGTGGGCGCGGCGGGCGCTTGCCCGTCGATGATCTGGCGAATCTGACGGAAAATCCACGGATTGCCGATGCACCCCCGCGCCACGGCGACGGCCTGCACACCGGTCCGCCGCATCATGTCGACCGCCGCTTCGGCGGTGAACACGTCGCCCGAACCGAACAGTTGGAACCCGCCCGCCATCTCCGCGGCATAGCGCGTGGTCAGTTCCTTCAGCGATGGCCAATGGCTTGGGCCGATGTACTTCTGCTTGACCGTCCGCCCGTGTACGGTGGTGGAGAAGCAGCCCTCGGCGATGGCGGCCTCGATGATGGCGAACACCGCATCGCGGGCTTCGGGGGTGTGATCGTAACCGCGGCGCAGCTTCACGGTGACCGGCGCCTCGTCGCCCACCGCGTCGCGCACCGCCTTGAGCATGTCGATCGCCCGGGCCGGTTCGCTCAGCAAGTGACCGCCGCGGGCACGCTTGCGGATCTTTTTCACCGGGCAGGCGAGGTTCACCTCGATCACGTCGTAGCCCATGTCCAGCAGGATGCGGGCGGCCTGGGCCATTTCGCCGGGCTGCGAACCGATGATCTGGCCGGCGATGGGGTGATCTTCGTCGACGATCTCGGCGCAGCGTCGGCCCTTGCCGCCGGCGATGAGCCGTTGATCGAGCAGCGCCTCGCTCACGCAATAGCCGCAGCCGTGCCGCCGGGCGATCAGGCGCATCGCCGTGTCCGAATACCCCGCCAGACCCGCCTGGAAGAACGGGAACCGCTCCCGCCAGGCGAACGGGGCACCGGCCCTTGCCCCCTCGGCAGCGGGACGTCTTGTTCCGGGGGCGGGGGCGCCACTTCCGGGGGTGATCTTGCCAGCGGCGCTCATGTGCCGCATGATATGGCTTAACCCCGTGGAAGTGGAACCGCTTGTCCGCGCCGCCGGGCGCCGTCACCGAGTTAGAACGGATTCGCCATGACCCCACGCCTGATGATTGCCGTGTTGCTGACCCCCGCCGCGTTCGCGTTGGGCGGGTGTGAAGCGATTTCGCACGTGACCACCAGCCTCCTGCCCACCCGCCCCACGCCCGCCGCGGCCGAGCCGATGCACTATCCCGATGACGCCGAGACCGCCGAACCGCTGGACATTCTGGTGGTGCGGATGGACCGGCGCACGATCCGCTTCGACAACCGCACGACCCGTCCGCTGGATGAGGTGACGGTGTACCTGAACCACGAATACGGCGCGGTGCTGGAGACGCTGCCGATCGGCGGCAGCGGGCCGATCGCGCTGAGCCGATTCGTCAATCACCACGCCGAACGCTATCCGATTGGCAGCTTCCTCGAGCCGGAAAAGGCGAAGGTGCTGCTGCTGGCTGACGCGGTGGTCGATGGGCGGGTGCACAAGATGAACGTGCGGCTGATCGACGAATGGGACGCGCCGTAGCGTGCCGGGCGGGGGGGGGTCCACCGACCATGGCGAACGACACCGGCATGTCGAACGATCGGTCGATCAAGTTGTCCGATCCGATCCAGTACGCGCCGCACGCGGGCCCGCGCCGGGCGAAACTGTTCGAGCGCCTGGGCATTCGGACGGTCGCCGATCTTGTTCGCCATCTGCCGTTCCGCTACGAGCACGAATCCGGGTGCATCCCGATCGGCGAACTCCCGCTGGACACCATCGCCACCGCGGTGGGCGAAGTGGCCAACTGCCTGTACGTTCCCGGGCGCGGGCGCAAACCCGGGCGCTTCACCGCCACACTGGAAGACGCCGCGCACCGGCTCGACCTCGTCTGGTTCCACGGGAAGTATCTGTGCGACCGCATCGTGCCCGGCATGTTGATGTCCGTCACCGGGAAGGTGGTCCGCTACGACGATCATCGCCAGATGGTCAATCCCAAGTGGCAGATCATCGACGACGAGACGGTCGTCGACGCCGGCGAACGCTACCGGCCGATCTACGCGGCGACCGAAGAACTCAGCTCCGCCCACATCGAGCGCGTCGTCGAGGCCGTGCTGGGGGATGCGCTCGAGCAGATCGACGATCACTTCGGCGCCGACTATCGAAGTCAGCGCCAGTTGCCCGCGCTGGCCGAGGCGTACGGCATGATCCACCGCCCCGCCGATGCGGATGAAGCGGCGGCCGCCCGGCGCCGGCTGGCGTATGACGAACTGTTCATGCTCCAACTGGGCATGGCGATCAAGCGGCATCACACGCAGACCGACTTCACCGCCCCGGCGCTGCGCTGGTCGAATGCCGTGGATCGCCACATCCGCCAGCGGTTTCCGTTCGAACTGACTGAAAGTCAATCCGCCGCCGCCGGCGAGATCGCTCAAGACCTCCAGCGCCCCCGCCCGATGAACCGCCTGCTGCAGGGCGACGTGGGCAGCGGCAAGACGGTGGTCGCCCTGTATGCCATGCTCATGGCCGCCGCCTCCAACCGCCAGGCCGCCCTCATGGCCCCGACCGAACTGCTCGCCGAGCAGCACTTCCTGTCGATCGGCGACATGCTGCGCGACTCGACCGTGCGCCTGGCTCTGTTGACCGGTTCGCAGAGCACGGAGCAACGCGCCGCGGTGCTGCGACGCATCGACCGCGGTGAGATCGATCTCGTCGTGGGCACCCAGGCGCTGCTGACCGAAACCGTCCAGTTCGCCGATCTCGGCGTGGTGGTGGTCGACGAACAACACCGCTTCGGCGTGGTGCAGCGGGCGGCGATCCGCTCCAAAGCCGCCGACCGGCAAACCGTCCCCCACTGCCTGGTGATGACCGCCACCCCCATTCCCCGCACGCTCAGCCTCACCGTGTTCGGCGACCTCGACGTGTCGACCATTCGCGGTCTGCCGCCCGGCCGCCAGCCCATCGTCACCCGCGTGGTCCATCCCGACCGGGAAGCGGCCGTCTATGACTACATCGCCGGGCGCCTGGACGACGGCGAACAGGCGTACATCGTCCTGCCGGCGATCGAGCAGGGCGAGGCGAACCTCAAGGCGGTGCGCACCGAGGCCAGGCGGCTGGAGCAGACCCACTTCGCCGGGCGCCGGATCGCCACGATTCACGGTCGGCTCCAACGGCACAGGCGCGAGAAGATCATGCACCAGTTCCGCGCCGGGCGCATCGACGTGCTGGTGGCGACGACGGTGATCGAGGTGGGCGTGGACGTGCCCAACGCCAGCATCATGGTGGTCGAGCACGCCGAGCGGTTCGGCCTGGCCCAGCTTCACCAGTTGCGCGGCCGGGTGGGGCGCGGCAGCCGCAAGAGCCTGTGCGTGTTCATCTCCGATCCGACCACCGAAGACGCCGCCGAGCGATTGAGCGCCATCGCCCGCACCACCGACGGGTTCGACATCGCCGAAGCCGATCTGGTGATCCGCGGCATGGGCGAGTTGATCGGCACGCGGCAAAGCGGCCTGCCCCCCCTGCGGGTCGCCCGCATTCCCGCCGACATGGACCTGCTGCGACTGGCCCGGCGCGACGCGGCCGAACTGGTCGCCGCCGATCCGCGCCTCGCCCATCCGTCCCACGACCTGCTCGGCAAGCGCCTGGTCAAGCAGTACGGCGAGGTGCTGGACCTGGGCGACGTGGGCTGAACCGGGCCAGGCCTCTGTCACAATCCGCCCGAACCGCTGAACCTGCCCCCGCTTGACGCCGATACGATGCAGGGGCGTCCACTTTCCGGGGAACTGACGATGAACGATTCACCCGCCGCGCCGCCGGTCGATGCCCGCGTGCTGCGGTACCTGCAAACGTTGCCGGGTTGGGAGTGCGGGTCCGCCCAGCCCCTGCCGCCGGCGGTGGCCGACCCTCTCCGCCGCGCCGACCGCCCGCAGGCGCTGACCGCCCGCAGGCGCTGACCGCGGTGGCGGTCGGCCTGGCGCGCCTGTTCGAGTTGGCCGATCAGCCGAACGGCGTGGTGCGGATCAGCGTGCCGCAGTAGATGCAGAAGTCGTGCCGCCGGCTGTTCGGCCGACTGCACTTGGGGCACATGGCCGGCCCGCTGACTTCCTTCCGGCCGTCGGCCTCGCCGTCCGACAGATCCAGTTCGGCGATGCGGGCCATCAACTCCTCGTCGTCCACGCCCAGCTTGTCCCGCAGCATCGACCACATCGCCTCGCAGATCATGGTCAACCGTTCGACGTCCTTCTGCAGATAGCGCACGTTGGTGTTGGCCCGCGCGGCGCTCGACCCGGCGCTCGACCCGGCGCTCGATGACGCCTGGTCCGCCGCCCGGTCGATCGCCCGGCTGATCTGTCCGGCCCAGAACATGCTCATGGTCAGCCCCTTTCGATCAAGGCGAAGCCCATTGTACCGCATTGGCCCGCCGGGTCGACGCGGGTATGCTCATGCCATGTCGATCAACCGCGAACTTGCCGCCGTCGTCGAGCAGATGGGCGAGCTGCTCGAACTGCTCGGCGCCAACCGCTTCCGCGTGGTGGCCTACCAGCGCGGGGCCCGGGCGATCCGCGATGCGGCCGACGACCTGGCCGAACTGGCCGATGACCCCAACACGCTGACCGACATCGAAGGCATCGGCAAGGGCCTGGCCGAGAAGATCGTCGAATATGTCGAAACCGGCCGAATCGCCGAGCACCAGGAGCTGCTCGACCAGGTTCCCGCGGGCTTGCTGGAGGTGATGAAGCTTCCCGGCATCGGGCCCAAGACCGCGGCGCTGTTCTGGAAGCAGGCGGGCGTGGCGTCGGTCGACGATCTGAAGGCGAAGCTGGAAACCGGCGAGCTGGAGCAGCTTCCCCGCATCGGCGTCAAGACGCTGGAGAACATTCGCCATGCCATCGCGTTCGCCGAGGCGGCGGGCGAGCGGCGCCGACTCGGGGATGTGCTGCCGGTGGCGATGCACTTCGTCCACGAACTGGGCAAGCGAAAGGATGTGAAGAAGATCGACTACGCCGGTTCGCTGCGGCGAGGACAGGAGACGATCGGCGATGTCGATCTGCTCGTGGCCAGTGAGGCGCCCGACGAGGTGGCCGAGGCGTTCGGCGAAATGGACCTCGTCCGCGAACGGCTCGCCGCCGGCTCGACCAAGATCAGCCTCCGCACCGAAGATCACCTGCAAGTCGACCTGCGGATCGTCCGGCCCGATCGCTACGGCGCGGCCCTGGTCTACTTCACCGGCTCCAAGGAGCACAACGTCCAGCTCCGCCAGCGCGCCATCGACCGCAAGCGGCGGCTGAATGAGTACGGGCTCTGGGCTGCCGCCGACGCGGAGAACATGGACGAAGCCGAACCGGTCGCTGCCGAGACCGAAGAAGACGTTTACCAGGCGTTGGGCCTGCCGTTCATCCCGCCGGCCCTGCGCGAAAGTCGCGGGGAGATCGCCGCCGCCGAACGCGGGGAACTGCCCGAACTGATCGAACGGAGCGATATCCGCTGCGAACTGCACGCCCACACCACCGCGTCCGATGGCACGATGAGCATGGAAGAACTGGTCGGCATGGCGAAAGACCGCGACTTCCACACCATCGCCGTCACCGATCATTCGGTGTCCAGCGTGCAGGCGAACGGGCTGAGCGTCGAGCGGCTGGAGAAGCAGATCGAGCAGGTCCGCGCGTTGAACGGACGCATGAAAGGCATCACCATTCTCGCCGGCGCGGAAGTGGATATCCTCGCCGACGGTCGGCTGGACTATCCCGATCACCTGCTCAAGGAGCTGGACATCGTGGTGGCCAGTCCGCACGCGGCGCTCAAGCAGGAACCGGCCAAGGCGACCAAGCGCCTGCGCAAGGCGATTGACAATCCCTACGTGCATATCATCGGCCATCCGACCGGGCGCCTGATCACCCGGCGCCAAGGGCTGAACCCCGACCTGAAAGACCTGCTCGCCGCCGCCGCCGAGACGAACACCGCCATGGAACTGAACGCCAATCCCTGGCGACTGGACCTGCGCGACACGCACCTGCGCATGGCCGTCGATATGGGCGTGATGATCGCCATCAACACCGACGCGCATCACGCGGCCGATTTCGACCTGCTGGCCTACGGGGTGCTGACCGCCCGGCGCGGCTGGGTCGAGCGCCAACACGTGGTCAACTGTCTGACCGCCGCCGGACTCAAAGACTACCTCCGAGCCAAGCGCAAGAAGATGGGATAGATGAACATTCTTGGCCATGGCATTGATTTCGTCGAAATCGAGCGCATCGCGCAGATGGCGTCGCGCTATGGGCCGCGGTTTCTCGATCGCTGTTTCACGCAGGCCGAACAGCGTTATTGCCGAGCCCATCCCAAGCGGTGTTACGAGCATTACGCCGGCCGCTTCGCCGCGAAGGAGGCGGCGCTGAAGGCGCTGGGCACCGGCTGGCGCGACGGGATTGCCTGGACCGATGTGGAGGTGGTCCGCAAGCCGTCCGGCGAACCGGTCTTGAAAGTCACCGGCCACGCCGAGCGTCTGGCCCAACAGAAAGGGATCACGCAATGGCAGGTCAGCGTTTCCCACACCGCCGAACACGCGGTGGCCAGCGTGATCGCCGCCGGCCGACAAAACCCTTGACCATTCGCCGAAGCCGCGTAGCATGAAGCCCGTCTTTTTCGTCGTCCCCGCACGGATGCGATCGCCATGAAAAACCGCAAGTCCGCCAACCTGTTCGAAATCATCCTGACCAACCGCCGCCGTCAGCACGAACCGGTGCGCGTGCCCGGCTGGTGGAACGCCCCGCGCGATGGCGAATCGACCGGCCGCGGGCAAGCGGATCGCCGTTCGCCCGATTCAACGGTGTCGGTGATGGCGTGGCTGGCCGGTCCGTGGCGCCTGGCCATGCCGCGGGCGCTGTGGCTGATCGTCCTGGCGGCGCTGGTGGGTTTGCCGATGGTGATCTATCGCCTGGGCGCCTCGGATCCGCCGACCGCCGGTGAAGCCGACCGGCGCTCGCAGGATCGCATGACCGCCCTGCGCCGGCAGGATGCCAATGCCCTGCCGCTGAGTCGCCTGAACACCGCCGGTTCGGCGTCGGGCGCCTCGGCCTCGGCCGATCGCCCCGAAACCGGTTCGGCCGCCGCCCCCACCGGCGATCCCCGCACGCCGGGGTTGAACTATTTCTGCCTGGAGACCATGCCCGCCCGCTACCGCGACCAGGCCGAGCGGGCTGCCCGGTTCCTCCGCCGCAACGGGGTTGACGTGGCGATCATTCCGGTGCAAAATAGCCGGATTCAACTGATCGCACTGCGAGGCTTTGAACGCCCCCACTCCGATCCGCAGGCCCGGGAATACCGAAACCTGCTGCGATCGCTGGGCCGGGCATGGAAACTCGAACACCGCGGCTGGAGCGACTGGTCCGACACCTACCCCGCGAAGTACACGGGACACTGACCGCCTCGCCGGACCGCCGCCACCCGCCGCCCTGAACCCTGAACCCACAGGCGCCGCCATGAGTATCGACCGCTCTCTTCGTACCTCCGGAAATCTCGTTGGCCACCGCAACGTGCTCAGTCGAGCCGAGCGCATCGAGAAGCTGACCAGCCAGGGCCGGTTCGATCCGGACAAAAACGAGCCGACCGGCCTGCCCAAGGTGGTCAGCCGCAAGGCCACCGTGGGCAAGAAGGCCAAGAAGGCCGGCGACGAGGAAGAAGGCGCCGAAGAAGCCGCCCCCGCCGACTGACCCCTCCCGCCGCGGATAAGGGGACATTCTACTTTTTCTTCGGCCACGGGGAACCCTGAATAAGGTTCCTGACGTGAACGCCATCAACATGGGCGGCCAGGCGTATCCCTGGGAAAGCGGAACGGGCGCAGCGGTCTTCGGGGCGTTTAAGACCTTGCGGCTGGCGGCGATCGGGGCGATCCGTGGGGCGATCGGCTCGGCGTCCCGCCCGTCGCTGCGATGCGCGAGCTATGCGGGGGCGACGGAAGCGGGTTTTCTGCGGCTGGCGGTGATGCCCCGGGACCAGCCGAGCCCGGTGGCGGCGCCGGCGAGGCCGGCCGAGGCGTAGTGGATGGGCTGGGCGAGGGCGAGGTTGATCAAGTGATCGACACCACGGCCGGGGGTCAGGTCGAGCGTGTGCCAAGCGGCCTGGAGGAGCGTGCCCGCTTCCTCGTAGCGCCAAGCGACGACGAGGTAGGCGGCGATGGCCAGGGCGAAGGGGCTCAGCACGATGACAAACAGCGGTGTGCGGGGGAACAGTTGATCGGCGGCGAAGGCGCCAAAGATGAAGGCGAGGGCAATGGCGGCGATGATCTGACCGCGATCGACCGACCGCAGGGCGAGGAGGATCACGCCGGCGGCAATGGCGGTGGCGACGATTCCACCGAGCAGCGACGCGGCAAGGGCCGCTTGATCCGCGCCGGCATTGCCCCCGCCACCATTCGCCGCGCCCCCACTTGCGGGGGCGGGGGTGAGTTTCACGACGGCGGCCCAGAGGACCGCCTGCATGAGCAGGGCGACGACCAGGGCGGCGACGAACGGTTTCCACGAAGCCGGCTGGAGCATCATGGCAGCGACAATCACGGCGCCGACGACCAGCGCGGCGGTGGACAGCGACATCTGCACATGGGGCGGCGGGATCGGGACGATGCGGGCGTGGTGCGGCATCTGGGCGAACGCGGGCAGGCGGCGGCGGATGCCGTCGCGCCACTTGCCCACCGCGGCGATCAGGCCGACGACCGGCAGTGCCCAGATGACGGTTTCCCCGGCGAACAGCCAGTAGGCGCCGGGCAGGTCGGCATGACGCAACCAGGGGTCGATGGAACTGCCGGCGGCGACAAAGGCCAGGCCCGCACCGAAGGCGAACAGGCCGCACAGCGGGCTGCCCGTCGCGGCCACGAGCAAGGCAAGCCCGATCGCCAGCACCGACACCGCGGCGTAAGCGGCGATGGCCAGCGCGGGATTGGCGGCGAACAGCAGCGTGCCGCTACAGGTCAGGTCGGCAGCGACGGCCGTGCGATCGACCAGGCAGAACGCCAGTCCGATGACCACGGTGCCGGCGGCGAGCAGCCAGCGTTGTCGCGCGGAAGGAAACATCGCACCAGTGTTGCGGGAACGGGGGGAAAAGGCAAGGCAGCAGACAGGGTCCAACCCTTGCTTGCGATGGCCTTGGTGCGTTGTCATGGACCCACTGTCGGCTGTCGATGATCGATTGAACCAGCGACCTCACCGGTCGCGGTCGGCGAGCCGTAGGCTCGCGGCTATCGGCAATGCCCATCGCCGCGACGGCGGCGTCCATCGCTCGACAATCGGGAATGGAGCCTCTATATTTGTGGCTTGTCGCCCTGCCCGGGTGGCGGAATTGGCAGACGCGCTAGCTTGAGGGGCTAGTGGGGTTTATACCCCGTGCTGGTTCGAATCCAGTCCCGGGCATTTTCCGGGGAAAACCGCAGAGATTCAGAAAAGATGTTTCGTGGCGAACGCCGGACGTTGAGCCCGGTCCTTTTGCGTGGAATCCGGCCCGTGGTCGCTGAATCGACCACGCCTCGTGAAGTTTGGATTAGAATGCGGCGTCGTTTTTGTGGGAGCCGGGCATGGACGGATCGCAGGACGTGGGCACACTGCTGGCGGCGCTGTTCGTGCTGGGGTTGCAGGGCGGGGTGAGCGTGGTGGTGATCGCGATGGTGATCGTCTATCGACGATCGTTCGTCAAGCACTGGCGTCCAGGGTTGTGGGTGGGGATCGTGACGTGGTTGCTGCTGGCGCCGATGTCGGTGTTGACGGTGATGTACTTCGATCCGTCGGCGATGATGCCGGGAGCCGAGAACGATGCGTTTCTGCGTGCGGCGGGTCGGGTGGGCGTCTGGCTGGGGGTGGTGGTCGGCGTGGGGAAGATTGGCTGGTGGCTGGTGGTGTACGTGGCGGCGGCGGGGTTATGGCATCGGATTCATCCGGCGCCGCTGGCGCTGGTGGAAGGACGCGGTCGGCGCCCGATCGGTGCGGTGGTCGGGGCGTTGGGGTTCGGCGTCGCGGCGGGGGTGGTGTCGATGGCGGTGTTCATGTGGCTGGGCGTGAGCGAAAGCCAGGCGGTGAAGATGCAGACGACCATGATGGCGGGGGTGGAGGCCTTGCCGCCGGCGGTGCGGATGCCGGCGTACCTGCTGGCGTTTGTCTCGGTGGCGATTGCGGAGGAATTGACGTTTCGCGGGGTGTTGCTGGGGGCGCTGTTCCGCTGGCTGGGCCGGTGGGGATGGCCGGCGGCGGCAGCGATCGTGGGCGTGGCGCTGCTGTGGGCGGTGATGCACGTGCAGAACACCGATCAACCGTTCGTGAAGATCGGACAGATTTTCGTGGTGGGCGTGGTGCTGGGCGAGATGGCGCGCCGGTGGGGCCTGGAAACCGCAGTGGCCGGGCACGTGGGTTTGAATGTGACGGCGGGAACGCTGGCGTTTGTCTATTTGTAGGACGTGGCGTCTTGGAGCCGCCGCCCCCGGCGAGGCCGCGACGGCCGGAGTGAACCATGACGAAACGGGCACTGTTGCTGGGCGTGGTGCTGGGGCTGGCGGTGGCGGGGTTGACGTATTTCAACGATCACGTCGTGCGGCAGACGATGCTGATCGGCAATCATCTTCCGCCGAGCGTGTTCGGCGTGGTGCTGCTGGTGTTGCTGGGGGTGAATCCGCTGTTGCGTGCCGTCAGCGAGCGGGCGCCGTTCTCGGCGGCCGAGCTGGCGGTGATTCTGGCGCTGGCGCTGGTGGTGTGCGGCTATCCGGGCTCGAACCTGATGCGGTTCTTCAACCAGTTGATGGTGCTGCCGTCGCACCAGCGGAACGTTCAGGCCAACTGGCAGGCGACGAACGTGTTTTCGTATGTGCCGGGCGGCAGCGACCTGCTGGCCGAGGGATACGTGACCGACTGGCCGGCGCTGGTTCGGGGGCTGGACGTGGCCGACCGGCCGGATGCCCCGGCGCCGGTGAAACGGTTGTGGGATCAACTCGACCGCCAGACGCAGGTGGTCATCCGTCAAAGCGCCGGGACCGACCCTTCACCCCGCCATCGGCAGCGGATCGTCAACGGCATCAACGAAGTGCTCGGCCGCGATCAGTGGTGGGACGCCGAGGCGTTCGCCGACGTCGCCCGGCCGGCCGAAGCGCAGCGCCTGCTGGCCGAATGGGACAAGCGAGGCCTGGCTCGTCATGAAAGGGAGCAACTCAACCGCGCGCTGATCAGCGCGGTGTTCGAGGGGTTGATCCGTTCTCCGCCGCGGGGCGAGGGGGTGCTGTTGCTGGGCGGGCGAAGTGATGAGCGGATCACCGAAGCGTGGGTGATGGGTCGCAGCGGCTCGCGGACGATGGGCGTGGCGGACGTGCCGTGGCGGGCCTGGTGGCCGACCCTTCGCCTGTGGCTGGGGCTGGTGTTGCTGATGAGCCTGGCGACGCTGTGCCTGCAGTTGATCGTGCACCGGCAATGGGCCGAGCACGAGATGCTCAGCTATCCGATCGTGCGGTTCGTGGAAGAGGTGACGGCATGGCGTCGGGGGGCGTGGCTGCCGGAGGTGGCCGGGGCGCGGCTGTTCTGGATCGGCCTGGCCCTGGTCGCCGGACTGCACCTGGTCAACGGGCTGCACGCGTGGTTTCCCGACGTGCCGGAGATCAACCGCCGCCTCGACTTCACGGCGCTGAGGGCGCTGTTCCCCCTGGCATCGACGGTCCCGAGCAACGATAAGCTGTTCGCCCCGTGGATCTTCCCGGCGGTGATCGGGTTCGCGTACTTCATCAACGCGCGGGTATCGGCGAGCGTGGGGTTGTCGCTGGTGTTCTGGGTGTTGCTGGGGGTGGTGCTGATGACGTTCGGCGTGCCGCTGACCAACTCCAAACTGGGCGTGGGGTCGAACGGCAACGCGATCCGATTCGGCGCTTACCTGGCGATGACGGGCATGATTCTCTACCTCGGCCGAAGCTACTACCTGCGGGTCGCGGCGGGGGCGGTGGGTCTGCCTCGGGGGCGCAGCGCGCCGCGCTACGCGGTGTGGGCGTTTCGGGGATTGGTCGCGGCGTGCGGGTTGAGCGTGTGGCTGCTGGCGCGCTACGCGGGGTTGGACCCGATGCTGGGCGTGCTGCTGGTGGCGATGATGCTGATGATGATGCTCGTGCTGGCGCGAATCAACTGCGAAACGGGCATGTTCTACGCCCAACCCGACTGGATGCCCGGAGCGATTCTGGCCGGGTTCCTCGGCGTGCAGGGATTGGGGGCCGAGGGACTGGTGGTCATGACCCTGGCGAGCCTGGTGCTGGCGGCCGACCCGCGGGAGGGGCTTTCGCCCTACCTGGCCAACGCGCTGCGCCTGGGCGACCGCGTCGGCCGCACCGGGCCGGGGCGGGTGGCCTGGCCGATCATCCTCATGCTGGTGCTGGGTTTGGCGGTGGCGTTCACGGCGACGGTCACGTTGCAGTACAACTACGGCAAAGGCTCCAACGGCTGGGCGATCGGTCAGCCGCGGTCGGCGTTCAACCATCTGTCCGCGGCGATCACCGACCTCAGCGCGCGCGGCGAACTGGTCGAGTCGACCCGCGTCGAGGGGCTGGATCATCTGCGCATGGCCCGACCGCACGGGGCGTTGATGATCTACGTCGGCGGCGGGCTGCTGGCGGTGCTCCTGTGCGCCTGGGGGCGGCTGCGCTTCACCTGGTGGCCGATCCATCCGGTGCTGTTCGTCGTGCTGGGCACGTACCCGGGCACGTACTTCGCCTTCTCGTTCCTGTTGGCGGCGCTGGTGAAGACGGCCGTGGTGCGCCTCGGCGGGGAACAGGCCTACCACCGCGTGCGCCCGCTGATGGTCGGCCTGATCGCCGGGGAGATTCTGATGATTATCGCATGGGCGATCGTCGGCATGACCGCGTTCCTGATCACCGGCCACGCGCCGCAGTCGTACTACATCTGGCCGATGTAACGCCTGCGTGCCTTGTCCCTTCCGCCTTCCGGTCCTGGACGGTCAGTCCATCTTCTGCGAGTAGAACTGCTTGGTCCCCTGCGCTTCGATCGCCGCGCCGATGCGGTTGAGCGCGTGGACGTACGCGGCGGTGCGCATGTCGCAGTCGCATGCGTCCATCAGGTCGTACACCGCGCCGAACTCCGCGGCCATCTTCTTCTGCAACCGGTCGTGCACGTCGGCCTGGGGCCAGTAGAAGCCCTGGCGGTTCTGCGTCCACTCGAAGTAGCTGACCGTCACGCCGCCGGCGTTGGCCAGAATGTCCGGGATCACCAGCACGCCGCGCGCGGCCAGCTTCTTATCCGCTCCGGCCGTGGTCGGACCGTTCGCCACTTCGACAATCACGTCGGCCTTGACGTCGTGGGCGTTGTCCGCGGTGATCTGATCCTCCATCGCCGCGGGAATCAGCACGTCCACGTCCAGCGCCAGAAGCTCGTCGTTGGTGATCGTCTCCGCGTCGACCGTTTCGCACACCGAACCGTTGCAGTAGACCGCTTCGAGTTGGCGTGTCTGGTTCTTCACCTGGATGAGGCTCGGCACGTCGAAGCCTTCATCGGCGTTGTGAATGCCGCCCTGCGAATCGCTGACCGCCACCACGCGGTACCCGCCTTCGTGCAGCAGCCGCGCCGCCGACTGGCCCGCATTGCCGAACCCCTGGATCGCCACCCGCACGTCGGACCGGTTCCACTTCCGCCGCGCCGCCAGTTCCTCGATACAGTAGAACGCCCCGCGACCGGTCGCGTCCTCTCGCCCCAGGCTTCCGCCCAAAGGAATCGGCTTGCCCGTAATCACCGCCAGCTCCTGGTGACGCTTGATCTTCGAATATTCATCCATCATCCAGCCCATGATTCGCGCGTTGGTGTACACGTCGGGCGCGGGGATATCGGTGTCCGGACCGATGAAGTCGGCGATCTGCTGAATGAACGAGCGGCTGAGCCGTTCGACTTCCATGTGGCTCAGCTCTTTGGGATTCACGATCACCCCCCCCTTCGCCCCGCCGAACGGAATCCCGATCACCGCGCACTTGAACGTCATCCAGAACGCCAACGCCTGGACTTCATCCAGATCCACCCGCGGGTGAAAGCGGATGCCGCCCTTGGTCGGCCCGCGCGTGTCGTCGTGACGCACCCGGTAACCGGTGTAAATGCACAGATCCCCCTCGTCCAGACGCACCGGGATCGACACTTCCACCGTCGCCTTGGGATGTTTAAGCCGCTCGATCGCTTCATCGTCGATGCGGGCATACTCGGCCGCCTGGTCCAGGCGGCAAACCGCGCCTTCGAATAATCCTGACATGACACTCCCATGATGCTTGGGTGGACCTGGCATTGTAGGCACGCGCAATCGGCCGGACATCACCCCCGTGACGCGGCCTGCCGTGTCGCGGGGCGGTCACGCCGCGTGCGCCGCTTGGGAGATCGCTTCGACCCGCGCCACGCGCACCGGGCCGGTCAGCGGCAGGTTGTGTCGGTTGACCGCCCAATGGTTCCCGCCGGTCCGCCGCATCGTCGGCGCCAGGCGGTGCATCCAGTCGTGGCGGGTCCAGGCGTCGCCGGCCTCGTTGAGCATCACGCACAGACAATGAACCACACCGCTCGCGGTGACCTTGAGCACCACGCGGTGCGACGGCCTCCAGGTCGTTTGCGCCGGATCCCCAAACATCGGTGTTCCCCGCGGAAGACGAGGCGGCCAATCTGAAATCTCGGATTTCAAATCCCGGCCTTTACCGAACCCATCGGCCGAATCGACTTGGGGCGTTCACATTTCCCGGCGACCGGCCGGTGGGGGCAGACTGCTCAAGCCGGAACAGGGATGAGTCCATTCAATCGACGCGGGTGACGGTTGAGATCCGGCTGCATCCATGGACTGATCCCCTTCTGATTCCCTTTGCCGTCCCGGTCATCTCCAGGCCACTGGGGCGTTTGACTGTCGCACGCGCCACATCGCTGACTCCGCAGGAACATCGCCATGGGCGATCGGCATTTCATCGCTTTGCTCTGGATGGTCGCCACGCTTTCGAGCAACGCCGCCTACCCGGTTGAGCCGGCCCCCCCATGCGTCGAAGTCCGACCTGTACAAGGCGCGGAGGCGGGGCGCGGTGTCGACGGCGGGGTGGAAGTGGCGTACACTCGGGTGTTGGAGGTGTGTCGCCATGAAGCGCAGCGAGATCAACCGCATCATGCAACAGGCGCTGGGGTTCTTCGAGGAACACCGGTTTGTGTTGCCGCCGTTCGCTTCCTGGTCGCCGGACGAATGGCGCGGGCGGGGGGCGGCGTGTCGGCGGATCGTCGATCAGCAGCTCGGATGGGACATCACCGACTTCGGCTCGGGCGATTTTGCGCGGGTGGGGTTGTTCCTGTTTACGCTGCGCAACGGGGTGGCCGGCGATGCGGCGGACAAGCCGTACGCTGAGAAGATCATGATCGTGCGGGAGAACCAGCTCACGCCCACGCACTTCCACTGGCACAAGACCGAAGACATCATCAACCGGGGCGGGGGCGAACTGATCTGCCAACTCTGGAACGCGACGGCGGATGAGCGGCTGGGCGACGACGAAGTGGTCGTGTATGGCGACGGGGTCGAGCGGCGCCTTTCCGCCGGGGCCACGATAACGCTGGGCCCGGGCGAATCGGTGACGTTGCCGACCCGGCTGTACCACCAGTTCTGGGGCGCCCCGGGTAAGGGGCCCGTGCTGGTCGGCGAGGTGAGCGAAGTCAACGACGACCACACCGACAACCGTTTTCTTGAGCCGGTCGGTCGCTTCCCCGCGATCGAGGAAGACGAAGAGCCGCTGCACCTGCTGACGAGCGATTATCGGGGGTATTACGGTTTAGCGGTGTGATCGGGCGGACCGCCTTGCGGCGGCGGCTCGAACAGCGCCCCGCGGCCAGCCATCAATCCGCCTGAAGCGCCCTGCCAGATCGTATCAGTCGCAAACGCCTTCGGCGTGGGGGGCATCGGGGGTGAGGCTGCGGTGCTGGACGACGGGGATGATGCAGTGGGTCAGGGCGTGGATGTCCAGGGCGGCGGTGTTGAGCGTGAGGTGGAAGATCGCCGGGTCATCGGCGTGGTCGGGCCAGTAGCGTCGATGGAAAGCCAGGCGGTTGCGGTCGAGCTGGCGGACGCGGAGGGCGGCGATCTTCCGGTCGAGCTGTTCCCGCCGGGCGAGCCCGTCGATGCGATGATCGAGCGGGGCAGTCAGTCGCACGTGGATGCCATTGGGCATGTCGCGGGTAATGAACGCGCCGCCCCGGCCGACGATCACCACGCGACCGACCTGGGCGAGGGCGCGGATGGCGGCGGCGATCTGCCGAAAGACGGCGACCTCGGTGGGGATTTCCTTCTTGCCGCCGAACGACAGGCCGGTCCAGAAATCGGCCAGCCAGGAGTGAGATTCCTCTTCGAGCGATTCGACAAGCTGGGGGGCGATGCGGCGATCGGCGGCGATCTTCTCGACCAGTTCGCGATCGAAGCTGGTCCACGGCGGATTGCCGGGCTGCCGCTCGTTCAGTCGACGGGCGAGTCGACCGGCCAGGGACCAGGCGCCGACGCCGGCCTCGCGGCTGATGGTGATGAAGGGGTTGACCGGCGGGACGGGTTGGGCCGAGGACTGTGCATCGGCGCGGCGGGGCCGTTGCGGCAGGGGCGCGGTGCGGATGGCCGCCAGAATCGGACGCATGCGCGCTTCCAACATACGAGGTGAAATCACCACAATACATCTCCCAGCCCCGGAAGCCCACCGAAGCTCAGCCAGAATGTTCACCCCGTCAGCCCGTCACCATCACCGGTCCAGGCGCGACAGGTCGGCCAACGGCGCGTCGGCTTCATCGAGCGCCCGGCGCAGGGGCCAGGCCGGCTCAAACGCCGCCGATGCGTCCGGCACCCACACCACCGAATCCCAGCCGCCGAACCCGTTGGGCAACAGCCCGAAGGCGGCATGGTCGATCAGCCAGCGGTCATCGGCGAAATAGCGGAAGCGATAGGTTCCAGGGGCCAGGTGGAGCGTGGCCTGCCAGATGCCCCGGGCGACCGGTTGCATGGCGACGGCCGTTCGCGACCAGCGATTGAAGTCGCCGACCACATAAACCCGCCGGGTGGCGGGACAGATCGCCCGGAAAACACATTTGCCTCCACTGCGGATGACCATCGCGGTCCGTGCCTGTCGGTCAACCCCTCCGTGGTTTCGGCCGGCGCGATCGCGCCCGGAAAAGTGATCGCCACACGCGCCAACGCGGCGGCCCGGATACCGAACTGACGTTCGGCTTACCCTCAACTATGCCAGCGCGGCGTTGGGGATTCAAGAAAAATCCGTCCGCGCGGTGAAGGATTCGCCCCCCCCCGCGGATCGCCGGCCTTGGGCTGCGCCCAAGGACTGGCCTGGGTTCGCGCCCCGCCAAATTGTTTCGCCCGGCGGGCGGCGGTGAGGTAAAATACCCGTGTGGCGCACTCACTTCCGCGCCACCGCGACCCGGAGGCCATGCCATGAACAACGATGTCACCCTGACCGATGCGCAGTGGGAACTGGTGGTGGAACTGCTTCAGCGCGAGCGGCGGGAGCTTCCCTCGGACATTCACCACACCCAGACGCCCAGCATGCGGGACGGCCTGAAGCAGCGGCTGAAGGAGATCGACGCGCTGCTGGCGAGGCTGGGTCAGCCCGTCGGCGCCTGAGGGACGTGGGCGAAGTCCTGCGCTGCGCGGGGATCCGGCGCGCCTTCTTTCAACCCGACCGGCCCCGCCCTTTTGCGGAAGAAACCGGAGGGGTCATCGCCGTCGTCGTTTGCGTTCGCCGGCGGGGCGGGGCTTCTTGCCGCCGCGCTGTTGGGGCTTGCCGCCGCGGTGGGGTTTGCTCGAGCGCGGGCGGGTGTCGACGATCTGCAGGTCCATCTCGCGCCGGCCGAGGTCGACCTTCACAATCTTCACCGAAAACCGGTCGCCCAGCGTGACGGCACGACCGCTGCCCTGGGCCACCAGCGCGCCGGTGTGTTCGTTCAGCTTCCACCGTTCCCTGGGGGCGCCGGGCAACTGGTCGGTGCGGATCATCCCTTCGACGAGGTACTTGTCGATCTGCACGAACAGCCCGAAGCCCATCACGCCGGTGACCGTGCCGCTGAATTGCTCGCCGACATGCTTTTCCATGAGTTGGAGCACGAGCAGGTTACGCAATTCGCGTTCGGCGTCCTCGGCGTTGCGTTCGGTGACGCTGCAATGTCGGGCGACGGCGGAAAGGCGTTCGAGGTCGGCGCAGCGCGGGTCGTCGGCGATCTTTCGGCCGAGCTGGCGCCGCTGGGCCGGCTGCCGGGGCAGTTGGCGGTCGGCGTCGAGCACGTCGAGCGCCGCGGCAAGCTGGCGATGGGCGGTCAGGTCCGGGTAACGCCGAATGGGCGAGGTGAAATGCAGGTAATGCTCGCTGGCCAGGGCGAAGTGGCCGACCATGTCGGGCGCGTACTCGGCGCGGGTGAGCGTCTTGAGCACGGCCAGGTGCACCGCGCGGGCGGCGGGCTTGTCGCGCACCGCGTCGAGCAGTTGCTGCAGTTGCTTGCGGGTCGGGCGGTCGGGAATGTTGTAGCCGGCCACCCGGGCGAAGCGGTGCAACTGCGCCGCGTCGTCGGGCGAAGGGTCGGGGTGCGTCCGCCGGATGGCCGGGAGATTCAAATCGCAAAACAACTCGGCCACCGCTTCGTTCGCCTCGACCATGAACGCTTCGATCAGCTTGTGCGTGTAGGCGTCGTCCTCCGGCTGGGCGTCGACGACATGACCTTCATCATCGTAGATCAGTTCGACCTCCGGCAGGTCGAGTTCGATCATGCCCGCCTCGCGCCGCCGACGGCGGATCGCCCTGGACAACGTGGCCATCTGGTCGAGCGCCTCGGTGAGCCGGTCGGTGTATTCGTTGTCCGCCCGGGCGTGTGGGGCGGCTTCGTCCCGGTCGCCGTCGATCAAGGCCTGCGCTTCGAGATAGGTCAGTCGGAAGTCGGACTGAATGACGGTATTGGCATATCGCCGGCCGACCACCCGGGCCCGGTCGTCGTAGCGGATGAACACGCTGCGGGCCAGCCGAGGCACGCCCGGCTGCAGCGAGCAGATGCCGTTGCTGAGCACCTCGGGCAACATCGGAATCACCAGCCGCGGCAGGTACACGCTGTTGCCGCGCTGTTCGGCCTCGGCGTCCAGCTTGCCGCCGGGCTCGACGAACGTCGCCACGTCGGCGATGTGAATGCCCAGTTCCCACGCGGCCTGCGACTTGTCGGCCTTGCCGCCCCGGCGCGGCAGGCGCTCGAGGCTGATCGCATCGTCGTAGTCCTTCGCATCCGGCGGGTCGATGGTGACGGTGAACGTGTCGCGCAGGTCGGTGCGGTCGGCGAAGAACGGTTCGGGATCGCGGTTGTAGCGTTCGACCAGTGCCCGGGCCTCGGCCTGCACGTGACCGGCGAATGCCATTGCCAGGCCGTACGCGTGGCAGATCGCTTCGGTTTCCACGTCGGGCCGGCCCGCTTCGCCGAGTACCTTGGTGATCGCGCCTTCGGCGTCGCGCCCGCTTTCGGGGTACCGCGTCAGTTCGATCACCACTTTCGCGCCCGCCTTGGCGCCCCTGGCCGATACGTCGCGGATGAGCACCGGATCGGTGAGCACCTTGCCGTCGATGTCAACGGTCCACGTCCGGCCGTGCTTGCGCAGCGTGCCGACGAAACGGGTCTGCCCGCGCTGGATAATCTCGACGATGCGACCGACGTGCGGCGAACGGTCGGAACCCCGGCCGCGCCCGCGCTCGGTGCGCACCGCCGCGCGAACCCGGTCGCCGGTCAGCGCGCCGTTGTTCTGACCCGGCGGCACGAACAGGTCGCCGTGGGCATTGGCCTGGTCGGGAATGACGAACCCGAACCCGCGATCGGTCAGGCGGAAGCGGCCGACCACCTCGCGCCCGATCGGCGGCAGGGCGACCGTGTCCGACGAACCGACGACCACCTGGCCGGCCTCGGCCAGTTGATCGACCGCCTTGCGGAACGCATCGCGGTCCTCCGGCGGCACGCCGAGCGACTCGGCCAACTCGCGCACGCGCTGCGGGCGATCGGCCTGGCTGCCAACGTGCCGGAGAATACGACTCTTGTATCGGATGGGCATGAAGAATCTGCAAATGGAATCAACGAATCTGACGGCGGACGGTCCACCACCAGCGATGGGATTATACCGGGCCATTGGGCCATTGGGCGATTGGGCGATTGGCTCATCGCGCCGGGCGCCGCGGTCGCTGCGCGGGCATGGGGAATCACCCCGGCAGGCTGCTTCCGGGGCGGGGGTCGAAGCGGCAGATCAGATCGTACGGCTCGCCGCCCAGCCCAGCGGCCACCTGCGCATCCTTGACCATGGCGATCTTCAGCGTGTCGCAGGTCAGTTTCGCCCGGTAGTTGGTCTCCAGCGCCCGCCCCATGCCTTCGAGCACCACCAGGTCGGCTTCGGCCGATTCGGCGGCCAGTTCCTGACTGATCTCGCGCAGGTCCAGCAGCGGCAGCACACACCCCGAAGCGACCAGCCGCATGCGCCCCGATTCCAGCGACTCGGCGATGAACGGATCGAGCGCGGCCACAGGCTGCATGTGTTCGACCAGTTCGGCGTGGGTGATGTCGTTGAGCGACGGGCCGGTGTTGGCGGTGATGACGACCTGGGTGCCGCGCCGGGCCAGTTCGCGGGCGAAGGGGATCATGCCCAGCGTCACGTCGGCGCCGGCGTTGTCGACGAACAGGATGGCCTTGCGATGCGGCCGATCGCCCCAGCGCCGGGCGAGGGCATCGTAATCATCGACAAGCCAGGGCCGGCCGGGCAGGCTGCGGCGCGTGGCGTGGAAGTCGGCCTCGCCGTTGCGGAACCGCTCGACCGCCGCCATCACGCCCAGGTCGAAGAGGTTGCCCGCGAAGATGCTGCGCACCAACGCCATGAGTCGCGCTTCATCGTCCAGCGCATCGAGCGCGGCCAGCAACTCGCCGAGCAGTCGGCGGGCCAGGTCGTTTTCGCGCTGCTTGACCGCCCGGTGCGGATCGGGAAAACCGTGCGCGGCCATGATGCCGTCGCGCACCCGGTCGAAGGTCATCAGGGTCAGCGGCCCGCGGGCGCCGGGATCGTCGTGCAGCGGTTTGAGCCATTCGACGAATTCGGCGTGGGCGGCGGCGGCGCGGCGCCGGGCGGCGTCGGTTTCGCCGTCGGTCTCGATCGCATGATCGAGCACACTGGTGATCTGACTTTCAAACGCGGCCAGCCAGTGTTCGAGCGTGGCGCGATCACCCAGATCGATCTCGTTAGGATCGTAGGTCGACGGGTCGACGAGCAGGGAAAGTCCAGGCATGATGGGCGCCGAATGCTGAATTGCAGGCCGTGGGGTCAGCCCTTGACCGCGCCGAGTTGAATGCCTTTGACCAGGTATTTCTGGAGAAAGACGAAGACGATAATCATGGGCACGACGGACATGGTGACGGCGGCCATGAGGACGTTGGTTTCCTGGCCCGCGCTGGAGTCGAAGTACAGCAGGCCGATCGGCAAGGTGTACTTGTGCTGGCTCTTGAGCATGACCAGGGGCCAGAAGAAGCTGTTGTAGTTGCCCATGAAGGTGAAGATGGCCAGGGTGATCAGGCCGGGCCGGGCCAGCGGGAGGATGATGTCCCAGTAGACGCGCCACTTGCTGGCGCCGTCGATCTCGGCCGCCTCGTCGAGGCTGGAGGGAATGGTCAGCATGAACTGCCTCAGCAGGAACGTGCCGAACGCGGTGAACGCCGCGGGCAGAATCAGCCCCACCATCGTGTCCACCAGCCCCAGCGAAATCATGATCTGGTAGTTGGGAATCATCATCACCAACCCGGGCAGCATCATCGTCGACAGGTAGAGCAGAAACACCTTGTCGCGGCCCTTCCACTGAATGCGCGAAAAACTGAACGCGGCCAGCGAACTGGTGAACACCTGCAAAAACGTCACCCAGCAGGCGACGAAGATACTGTTCCAGTAGTACCGGCCGAACGGGATGCGGCTGAACACCCGCAGGTAGTTGCGCCACTGCAGCGAGCGCGGCTGGGGAATCAGATCGGGCAGCGCCTCGGCGAGCACCATGCGGTTGGCGATCTGCGTGGTCCGATCGGCGTCGGCCTTGATTTCGGGGTCGGTGGTCCGGGCGGCGTCGGCCTGGCGCTCGATGCTGTCGGCGACGTAGGCCTGCGTCCGTTCGCTCAGCGGCACGTCCTCGAACGCCGGATGCCGATACAGTTCGTGAACGTACGATTCGGTGATCGTTTCGCCCTGCTCGTTGACCGTGTCGCGAGCCCGATCGGCGCGGATGGCGATGGTGTTGATGTCGCTGGCCAGCCCGGCGCGGATCGAGGCGATCTGTTCGGCCGATCCGTCGAACCGTTCGACCGCTTGGCGGGTCGAGTCACTGAGCCCGGCGGCGAGGAACGCGCCCCGGGGGTTGTCTTCGTCGCGGATCCGTTCGATCAGCGCCGGCACGTCGATCAGGTCGCGCGTCAGTTCGTCTTCTTCGAGGAAGGCGTGCGGGGCGGGCACCCAACTGCCCACGCCGACCTGGCTGAGCGGCTTGAGGCTGGTCATCGCCATCCAGGTGAACGGGAGGAGGAGCACGAAGGCGACGGCGACGAGGGCGATGTGCAGCAGGCTGGTTTTGAAGTAGGTCCGTACCCGGGCGGCCCGCTTGGCGCGCCCGGACCGGCGGCGGTGCTCGTCGGGCTGCACCGGCGGGATACCCTGCGGGGCGGTCGGCCTGGGCTTTTCAATCATTGACATATCGGTTGCCGAACTTCCAGTTGAACATCGTCACACCGAACACCAGCAGGAACAGGGCCCAGGCGATTCCGGCGGAGAAACTCAGCCGCCCGGTCTCGAAGCCCTCTTTGTAGATGAAGTAGCTGACGGTGGTGGTGGAACCGGCCGGCCCGCCCTGGGTCATGGTGCGAGCCATTTCGAATCCGCCCTGCAGGCCGTGGATGGTGCTCATCACGAAAATGAAAAACGTCGTGGGCGCAAGCTGCGGCCAGGTGACGTTCCAGAATCGCTGGAAGCGGCCGGCGCCGTCGATGTCCGCCGCTTCGTACAGTTCGCCGGGCACGTTGGTCAACGCCGCCAGATACAACAGCATGTTGTTGGATCCGATCGCGCCCCAGAACGCCATAATCATGATGGCCGGCTTGGCCCAGTCGTAGTCGTTGATCCACCCGGGCGTTTCAAGGACGGGGTTCCCGACGGGGGTGGCGGCCAGCCACGGCAGGTGAAACGCCACCGCCGCCAGACCCAGCATCACGAACATGCCCACCATCACCGCCAGGCCCAGCACCAGCCCGCTGCCGGCGCCGTTCATGGCGGTCGAATCGAAATCCCGCCCCCGCCGCGTCGCCTGGTATCCGTGCCAGCCCAGCACCGCCACCGACAGGATCACCACCGTGCGCGTGATCAGCCCGCGGTATTGCTCGAAGAACGTCAAGGCGCGGTTGAGCGAATCGGTCCCCGCCGCGCCTTTACCCGTGACGAACGCCGTTTCCTCCGCCGACAGACTGCCAAGCTGCGACCAGAACATGGCCACGACGACCGGGATCAGCATGAACGTGATCGGCAGGACCGCGGCCCCGGAGCCCAGGTCGCCGTCGACCCACATCTGCCGCATCTTTTTCGCCCCCCAGGCGAACAGCAGCAGCACCACCGCCAGTCCCACGACCATGAACGCCTGTGGCACGGCGGGCGAGAGATTGTGAAGGATCTGGCTGATCTTTTCGAGCACGGGGGAAATGGAGGCGTTGATCGGCCCGTCCTCGGGTGAGTAGAGTTTCTTCCACAGCAGGAACGTGGCCACACCGGCGGTGAAGTGGGGGGTGTAGAACAGCGTGCGGTAGACCGTCACGCCCCCGCCCATGCCCATGATCAGCGCTGCGCACGCCAGGCCTACCAGCAGAATGGCCATCGCCGTGCCCCCCAGGCCCACCACCGCCAGCATCGCCGCGGAAACGACCATCACCGCGGAGGCGATCAACCAGGCGTAGACCTTCCCCCCTCCGCCGCGCGTGTCCTGGCTGAGCATCATCGCCGAGCCCAGCGCCGCGGCGATGCCGAAGGGAATGCCCATCATCAGGAACAGCGTGTTCCCGAAGTACTGGAAAAAGCCGGCCTCGGTGATCAGACGGTAGAAATTCTCAACCCCGACGAACTCCAGCGGGTTGTCCTTGAACATGTTGTGCCGGCGCAGATCCCAGTTGGTGAACGCCAGCATGATCGCGAACAGCACGGGAAACACCACGAACGTCAGCACGCCGAGGATGTTCGGCACCAGAAACGCGATGCCCAGCAACGTGTTGCGTCGTTCTTTGCGGCCGGATGCCATGGGTTACTCCGCCCAGCCTTGAGCCACGTAGTACCGGCGATAAAACGGATTGGTAATCAGTGCCAGGGGAACCTTCCTGCCTGCGGCGCGAAGCTGTTCAATCTTTTTCTGGTCGGCAACGGCCTGCTCGAACTCTCGTTGAAGCTGTTCGTCGGCTTCCACGGTGCGAGTGATTTCCTTGGCGATCAACCCGTGGACACGTTGAGCCACTTCCTCCACGGTGGCCTTGTCGTTGAGGTACTTGTCCCGCGATTCGAAGCGGATGCGATTGACCGTGCTGGGATTGACGAACGGGCTGTAGCTGTTGCCGATGGCGATGTGCTGCGCCGCGTCGTAGAACGCCTCGTGCACGCTCCAGCGGGTGCCGTCGTCGTTCGTGCCCCATTCGTTGGGATAGTCGGGAGGATAGAGGAATTGCTCGGTCTCGCAGAACCGGGGGATGGGGGGCAGGGCGTCGGCATCGCGAACGATCTGCATGTTGTAAGCTTCGCTGGCCAGGTACTTCTGGAACAGCTTGGCCAGTTCGGGATGATCGCTGGCGACATACACCCCGTTGGATCGCGAACCGGTGGAGGTGGTGGGGAACCCGCCGTGGGGCGGCTCGACGACCATCAGTTCGAGTTGGCCGAACTTCCGCAACTGGATCAGGGCGTAGCGGCCCATGCTGAACATGGCGAAGTTGCCGCGGTTGAACAACTGCAGCGTCACCCCGCCGTAGCCTTCCTGGGTGTCGAACGAGGCGAGGTCCGAGGCGGTGGGAATCAGGTGATCCTCGAACGTCCACTTGTACTGCAACGCCAACGCCCGGGCCCATCGCGGATCCAAGGCATTGGAAGCGGTGAGCGTTTCGTTCAGCACGTCCACGCCCATGCTCCGGTAGAGCAGGTCCATACTGATGCGGTTGGCGAAGAAGACCTTGCGGCGGCTGAGGCCCTCGTTGGCCGCGTCGACGAACGCCTTGCCGCGCTGCTCGAATTCCTCGAGGGTCCAGCGTTTCGGCGGCGGGGGCTGATGGTAGCTGCGAAACGTCGCCCGGTTGACCCAGTACATGTGGGCGTAGACGTTGCAGGGAAACGAATACTGCCGCCCGTCGACGGAAATCTCCGGCGCCGTGGCCGGGTAGGTCTTGCTGACGTCGTAGCCCATCTGCTCGGCGGACTCGGTCACGTCTTCCAGCAGGCCGATCTCCACGAAGTATCGCATCGTCCCGCCGCCCAGGTCCATGTTGTCGCCGGCCACGCCGCTGACGCCCTGGATGATCTGCTTGGACACATCCCGGTTGGCCGAATCGGTCCGCATCTCGAACAGCGGGGCCTTGACCGTCAAGGGCAGGTCAAGCTTCGCCAGATCCGGCCCGCCGGGGGCGAAAAGCGCCTCGGTTTCGGGTTGGGTCTGCGTGATGGTCTTGATCATCGCCGGCGTCCAGCGCTTGGCGGCGAAGGCGCGGACCTCGGCTGGCGTGGTCAGCCGATGCTCGGTGCAGTGGCCTTCGGTGATCTGCCAGCGGTGAAGGAGTTCGATCTGAAGATCCCGGGCCGGGTTGGCATCGGTCACCCAGTACAGCACCGGCACTTCACTGCGCATGTCGGGATACGACCAGTAGGTTCCCACGGCCATGCAGGCCAGCACAAGCACGATGACGGCGAAGAGATACTTCATGGCAAAGGGCTGGATTCCTTCGGATTCCTTCGGGCCGGGTGACCGAGAATCTGCCATTCAAGCGGTCTGAGCGATTTGTGTCAAGCTGGCCGGGGCCTGACTCATCCCCGCTTCAGGGCCATCGCAGGTCGCGGTTCCGGCCCCTGCGCCTCCGGGGGGAGGCTGGCTGGCAGAGGGGTGGCTGCGGAATCAGGCCCATCGCATCGTACCGGGCTTGCGACGCGAGATGATCCACCCTCCCTCGCCACGCCCGACGGAAAGGGATGCGTCCAGCCCCGCCTATCGCCGGCCCAGCGCGTTGTGCAGGGCGATCAGACCGTAGGCCGTCACCAGGTTCGGATCCGATTCGTTCCACCGGCCGGCCCGGCCGTTGACCCACGATCCCTCTTTCCGCTGGAGCTCGACCAGTTGGCTGATCACATCGTCCGCCCAGTCGCGCTGCTTTCCGGCGGCGGTGGTGACCGTCTTCTCGCCCGAGGCGTTCAAACCCCGCGCGAAAACGTACAGGTAGTAATGGTAGCTCTGGTACTTGCGATCTTCGGGCATGCGCGGGTTGTGCTCGAGCGTGTAGTTGTTGGCGATCCACTCCCACACCGCCTTCACCCGCCGATCGTCCGCGTCCAACTGGGCATAAAGATAGCTCTTGAACCCGGCATAGGTGATCGAGCCATACGTGCTCAGCTTCTCTTCACCGTGGACGGCGACGGTGCCGGCCTTGGTTTCGGGCACGCCGATCTGGTCGCTCTCGGTGCTGGTGGCGTAGATGAACCCGCCGGTCGGCTCGATGGCGTCGCCGTGCATTCCGTTCGACTCGATGCCCTGGCAGCGCTGGATGAACACCATCGCCCGCTTGAACGCCGGATCGTTGCAGTCGAAGCCCGAATCGTACAGCGCCTCGAGCATGACGGTGGTGTTGTTCATGTCCGGCCGGCCGTGGCTGCCGTAACCCGCCCCGCCGTAGAACGGGTGGTCGGGCGTGATTGGATCGCCCTGCGGATCGGTCATGCCGGTCTTCCACTGTTCGGCGACCAGATATTGCTGGGCGGCGTCGATCACCGGCGCCAGATCCTCATCGCCGCCGAACTGCCCCAGGCCCATCAGGCTCAGCGAGGTGTTGTAGTTCGGCAGAACGCGGTCGTAGATCGCCCCGTCATCCTTGACGAACTTGAGGATGTACTCGATCGCTTGGCGGACGGCCGGATCGTCACGCCCGATTTCGGGGTGCCGCACCATGCCCGAGATGATCAATCCCGTGATCGCCGGGCCGTACTTCGGCGACCAGCTTCCATCGTCGTTCTGCGCTTGGCGAAGGTAGGCGATCGCCCGATCGATCGCGGTGCGGGCGTCGGCGGCGCGGGCGTCGTCGAGCGCGTGAGCCGGCGCAGCGACCAGCGCCAGCACCAGCAGCATCGAAAACAAGGGGACGAACGTTCGTTTGAGCAGCATGAGGTTCAGCTCCAGTCAGGTCGGTTGTCGAAGGCAGGCCACGGCCGCGATCGCCGCGGTCTCGACCCGAAGCACATGCGGGCCCAGCCGCCACGGCGCACAGCCGCCGGTACGGGCGGCGCGGCGCTCGGCGTCGGTCCATCCGCCTTCCGGGCCGATCAGCACCAACACCTTTGCCGCACCTTCCAGCATAGACGCCGCCGGCCGGCCGGTCTGCAATTCCTGCACGTCCGCGATCAGCTTCGCCTCATGGTCCGCCGCGGCCAACACATCGTCGAGCGACGCCGGTTCGTCGATGTCCATCAGCCACGTCCGCCCGCACTGCTTGGCCGACTCGATGGCCAGGCGCCCGAACCGGTCGAGCTTGTTCGGTCGCGGAGCCGCGACCGAGCGCTCGGTGAGCAGGGGAATCAGCCGATCGGCGCCCAGCTCGCTGAGCTTTTCGACCAGCACGTCCGCCCGGGTGCCCTTGGGGACGGCAGCGGCGACGTCGATGCGCGGAGTCAGCCGCTCGACCCGCCGGCGCCTGATCGGTTCGGTGACACATCGCTTGTCCAACTCGAGAATCTTGGCGGTGGCGACGGTTCCCCGGCCGTCGAACAGTTCGACCACCTGCCCGACGGCCAGGCGCAGCACCCGCCGGGCGTGGGCCGCGTCGGCGGGGTGCAGTTCGACGGCGGAACGGTCGAGATCATCGCAGTAGAATCTTCGGATCGCCATGGTCGTGTCGCTTATCGGACCGCCGGGTGCGGCGGCGTGGCGCCGACCGGGGTTTGCCCGTTAAGTGGCTGACCCGCCTGACCGATGAGCCAAGCAGGAGAGGCTCCGCGATCAGTCTACCGCAAACGATCGGCGGGAATCACACGTGACCGAGCGCCGCGAAGATCTTGACGCTCAGATTGACGCTCTGATGACCGATGTCCAGAAGTCTGACGAGCAGCCTGCGCCCGGCGCCAAGGCCGACGATCAGGCCGACCCATCACCCGCCCCTGCCGGCGAGGCCGCCAACGGCCAAGCGCCCGCCGATGGCGACATTGCGGGCATGGCGCTGGCCGATGAGATTCAGGAAATGCTCGACGAAGCGGCCGCGGGGCACGCCGACCCGCCCGACGAGCCGGCGCAGGCCGAACCCCAGCCCGCCGAGCCGGTCGATCCCGATGAAGCCGCCGAGCAGCGCGAGAAGGAACTGGTTGCGCAGATCGACCAGATGCTCGCCGAGCAGGCCGAGGCGGTGATGGAATCCGAGGATGATGTGAGCGGTTCGTTCGAGTCGATTGACGAAGTGCTCGACGCGGCGCCGGCTGATTCATCGGACGACCCGCCGACCGAACCCGCCGAGGCCTCGGGCGAACCGGTCGCCGCCGCGCCCGCCGAGCCATCGGGCAAAGACCAACCGGATGACAACGCAATCGACGGGGAGATTCAGACGCTCGAACACGTGCTGGGCGATGAGGACAAAGCGTCACCGGAGGACCAGCCCGCCGCGCCGGTCGCCGAAGAGGAAGCATTAACGCCCGGCGCCGCGGCGGTGGCCGAGGAGTTGGACGCCGAGCAAGCCGCCGGACCGCCCGTGGTCGATGACCCACTCGCCCAGGCTCCCGACGAATCGAACGAAGCGCCCGCCGGCCGGCCACGCCGCGAAATCGCCGTCGCCATCGCCCGCCGCGTGCTCGAACCGGTCAACCGCCCGTTCAGCCGCCTTTCCCCGACCGTGCGCGACACGCTGGGCTGGATCGGCCTGTCCAACGCCGCCGCCGCCGTCGCCCTGCTGCTCTACGTACTGCTGTTCAAGGGCTGAGTCACTCACTCGCCCAACCCAATCGGTATTCCGCCTGCTACAATCGCCACCATGCGATCTTCGTTGTCGCGAGGCAAGCCGTTCGACGTCGGCGACATCGGCATCGAACACACCGACCTGCCCCCGCTGGGCGATGCGCCCGAGCGAAGTCGACTCGACCTGCGCGCGTGGTGGCCCGAAGCGCGCCGCGGCCTGCCGTTCGAACTGGAGATCGGCTCGGGCAAGGGCACCTTCCTCGTGCAGCAGGCGTCCCAGCTTCCGCAGGTCAATTACCTGGGCATCGAATGGGCCAGACCATTCCACCTGTACGCCGCCGACCGCCTGCGCCGGCACCACCTGACCCACGTCCGCCTGTTGCACGATGACGCCGGCGTGTTCGTCCCCTGGCGCGTGCCCGACGAGATGTTCCGACAGGTGCACATCTACTTCCCCGATCCCTGGCCCAAGACCCGGCACCACAAGCGCCGGCTCATTCAGGCTCCGTTCCTCCGACAGCTCCATCGCGTGCTCGAACCGGAAGGGCTCGTCCGCCTGGTCACCGATCACGATGACTACTTCGCCTGGATGGGCGATCACATCGAGCGGGTCGCCGACCTGTTCGACCGCGACTCATTCGACCGACCCGCCTCCGCTGCCGAGGGCGAAGTCGTCGGCACCAACTTCGAACGCAAATACCGCCGCCAGGGCCGACCCTTCCACGCCCTGACCCTCCGTAAGCGGTGATCGGCGGTCAAACCGCCAAAGGCCGAAGAGGAACAGGACGAACCGGATCGCCGGTTGCCAGGCAGGATCCGCCTGAGCCTGTTCATCCTGCCCTCTTCTTTCCGCTCCCGGCGTTGCTGGCGCCTGGGCGGTCAGGGAGATTGCGACTGGTCGATCCAGTCGATCAGCCAGCGGGCGAAGGTGGGTTTGTCCAGCGGCGTGCGCGGCGGGCGGTGGGTTTGGCCGTCGGGGGTGTGGACGGTGGCGGTGGTGTCCGCGGCGCCCATCGTTTCCAGTCGATTGGCGACGATGCCATCGAGGCCTTTGCGCTCCAGCTTATCCGCGGCGCGGGCAGACAAATACTCAGCTTCGGCGAGCGCGAAACCGAGAATGAATTGATGCGGCCGGCGGCGGGCGGCGCAGGCGGCCACGAGGTCCGGCGTTGCTTCCAGTTCGATCGTCAACGTGCCCGCGCGGCGTTCAAGCTTGCCCTCGCACGCGGCGGCGGGGCGATAGTCGGCCACCGCCGCGGCCATCACCAGCACCTCGCACCCCTCGAAGCATTCATCCAGCAGCGCGGCGAGATCGGCGGTGGTCTCAAAACGGATCGTGCGCACCTCGGCCGGCGGTTCGGCGGTCATCGGGCCCAGCAGGAGCGTTACCTCGTGCCCCGCGGCATGGGCGGCGCGGGCCAGGGCGATACCCATCGCGCCGCTGGAGCGGTTGGCGATGTAACGCACCGGGTCGATCGGTTCGCGGGTCGGGCCGGCCGTGATGAGGTAACGCCGGGACATCGGTCAATGCGGGCCTCCACCCACGATAATGTCCGAAGAGCCACTTGTTTTTCTACAGAAATCTGCTTTACACAGACCGCCGAGAGGCAGATTACCACCCCCTTCGGGCGGTGTCGAGCAGTTTCGAGCGGTGAACGGCCTCGGAGGTGAAAACGGAACTTGACCGGCCACGGATAACCACGGCGAATCGGGTGTTCTCCAGATCTGGATCAACAGGCAACCGGGCTATGCCGGGGCGAGCGGGGGTCGGACAGCGCGCACCTCACCCGGTACGGCGTGGGGGTCGAGGCGGGCAAAAGGTGAACCCACGGCCGGGGGGGGGCGTGGGTTCGGTCGGGGGAGGGGAGGGGGTTGACCGATCGCGAATCGTTGCGCGACATCGAGGCGAGCCTCCGCGCGATGCCGCCCAAGCTCTATCCCATGCACATCCCTGCCCTTCTACCGCACCACCCGAAACTCTTCGACATTCCCATCGGCCTGACCCGCATCGTCGACCGCGCCCTTGATCCGGTCGCCGAACTGCTTGCGGACCTTGTCCACCTTCGGCCGGGCGTGGTGGCGGATGTACGGCTGGTCGGGGTTCTCGGCGGCGTAGTCCTGGTGATACGCCTCGGCCTGGTAAAAACCGGTCAGCGGCTCAAGCGTGGTGACGATCGGCCGATCGAACGCGCCGGCTTCGGTTAACTGGTCGATGTACGCCTGGGCGATCCGCCTGTGTTGTTCGTCGGCGTAGAAGACGGCCGAGCGGTACTGCGGCCCGGTATCGGGGCCCTGGCGGTTGAGCGTGGTCGGATCGTGCGTGGCGAAGAACACGCGCAACAGCTCGCCGTAAGTGATCTTCGACGGATCGTAGGTGATCTTCACCGCCTCGGCGTGCCCGGTCCGCCCGGATGAAACGCTGCGATAGTCGGCGGTATCCGCCGTGCCACCGGCATAACCGCTGACCACGTCCTTCACACCTTCGAGCTGCTCGAACACGGCTTCGACACACCAGAAACACCCGCCGGCGAGCACGGCCGTCGCTTCGCCGCCGGCTGGCGGCTCGGCCACATCCTCGCGCGGCGCGGGCAACTCGGCGCCCGGCACGGACCCGCCCGAGCGGTCGTCGGCCGGGTCCGTCTGGTCGCCATTCCGGGGGCTGCACGCGCCGGCGAACGAAAGCAGCAGCATCAGCACCAGTCCCTTCGTGACCTGGTTCGGGTCGCATCTCATCGCTCGAATCATCATAGGCCCACGTCCGGCGGCGGACTATTCCAGCGTTTCGATGAAGGCGTTGGCTTCGTCGATGGACGTCTGCATCTCGGCGATCAGGGCGGCCACGTCCTTGTCCAGTTCCATCACCACGCCCTCCAGCGACGCCAGGGCCCGCGCGTTGAGATTGTGCTTGAGGAACAGGACCTGGTCGCGGAACACGGTGAGCACCGGCTCCATCTTCGCCTCGGCCCGGCGCATGGCCGCGAGAAGTTTCCCGTAGCTCTGTTTCGTCTGCCGCAATTGCTCGGCGCTGCGCCGCCGGAGGTCATCCGATGCATAATCGTCCAGTTCCTGCTCCCACTCGGCGAACAGAGCTTCGGCCACCGCCTGGACGGAGTCGATACGCTGGGTGACATTCCCGGCCCGGGCTTCGCAGTCGGCCAGATCGCCCTTCAGCCGATCGTACAACGCCTGGAGATTCCCCCCTTCGTAATCGACGACCGACTGGAACTGCTCAAGGGCATCGGCGAAGGTTTGTTTGGCCTGCTCCTGGCCGTCGCGGGCGTCCTCGACGCGGTCGACGAGGATGTCGCGCTTGTGCACGCCGAGCTTCTCCCACGTGCCGTAGTACATGCTGTCGCACCCGCAGGCCAGCAGCCCCGCGGCGACGATCGCCACACCGGTAAGCCGTTTGGTATTCATGCCGCCATTATATCTCGGCCGGCCATGCGGGGAATGCCTCGTTCGACCATACGCCGGACAAGCCGATATCCGCCCGCATTGCTGTCGACGGGAATTTTCTATTTTCATTGAAAATAGAATCCAGAAAACTGGCCGACTCGCGGGGGGGCCAAGGCGAGTCGGGCTTTGCGGAGTGCAGCGGCGCGGTGGTATCATCAGCCCCGGTGTCGGGCGCTCGATGTCCGACTCACGGTTGGCGGTCCGGTGTACTGGCGGGGATTCGGTGATGCCCACGTTGTCGAAGAACAAGCGGCGGGAACTGGTCGAAGCCACGGCGTTCGAGCCGATGGTGCGGGCCGATCGCGTCTGGTCGCGCTACAGCAACGACAAGGTCGACGTAGCCCGGGGTTTGATGCGGGTGTTGCGGTCGCTGTACCGTGCGCTGCCACCGGACCGGCGGTTGCGCGGGCTGTCGATCGGCTCGAGCAACGAACCGCAGTTCCGCATTCTCGAAGCCGCCTGCCGGGCGGGTCTGTTCCTGCTGGACATCGAAAGCGAGGCGCTGGACATCGTGCGCGAGCGCATTGGTCGGCAGAAGACTGACCAGGTTCGCTGCCTCCGGGGCGACTACGTGAAACTGCTGGGCGATCGCCGGGCCGCCCGGGCCTTTCGGCGCGAACACCTCGAAGGCAACCGGATGCGGCTGGTCACGATGCACCACAGCCTGTACTACGCGCCGCGCCGTTCGTGGGACGGACTGGTGGGCAACGTGCACGATGAATTGCTGGCCGGCCGGCGGGGTGGGGGACCGGCGGCGATCCACGCGGTGCTCATGGCCAGCCGCTGCGACGACCCGACCAGCACCACCTGGCTGTACAATCATTACGCCGGCCGATGCTTCGGCGCCCGCAACGACCAGGATCTGTCCGGCTTCGCCCAGGCGATGCGGCGCGACCCGCGCTATGCCGGCGCCCAGATCAGTTGCCACACCAGCCGCATCGAGTTCTTCTGCGACGACTTCGGCCAGTTCCTTTCGGTGATCTGGATGATCATGCTGCACCCGCCGGTGCACCGGTTTTCGCCCGAGCAACTGCGTGAGATCGCCGAATACGTCTACGAACACATGTACCGCCCGGGCAAGCCGCTGGTGCAAAGGCAACATCACCTGATCGTCTGGCGCGGGGCGGGGGCGGCACTGTCCAGCCGGCCGTGATTTCATCAAGCCCCGGCGCTCAGACCCGATCCGGCCGGGACATTTCAAACAGGGCGGCCACTTCGGGGCTCATGGGCTCGGGCCGTTGGCTGCGGGCCCAGCTCAGTTCGGCGCTGGTGTGGCGCAGGCGCCCGTTCATCACCTGCGCCAGCGCCCACAGCAGTCGCACGGCCAGGTGCGGTTCGCGCCGGATCAGCCGGTGGAAATCCTCGCGGGTCAAGGTCAGGGCCTTGACTTCGGTCTTGGCGAAAACGTCAGCCGAGCGCGGGGCGTTGTCGATCAGCGCCATTTCCCCGAAAAACGAACCGGCCTCGAGTTCGGTCAACGTCTGCCCGTTCTTGACCACCTCCACCGAGCCGGCCATGCACACGAACATCTTGCGCCCGGTTTCGCCCTCGGCGATGATCCGCCGGCCCGCGGCGAACGACTCGACCGTGACCAGGTTCATGATCTTCGTCAGGTCCAGGAATGACAGGTGCTCGAACAGGCAGATGCAGCGCAGGGCGTCCATGCGACGTTCGATGGTCAGGCCCGGCCGGGGCGAGTCGATCATCAGGTCGACGGCCACGGCGGTGATGTTGTCGTGCCCGCCACGGCGGTGGGCCAGTTCGATCAGCTTCTTCGGGGCGTCGGTCGGCGCGCGGTCGCCCAGCTCGCGCACGATTTCCGAGGTGACCACCAGGTCGCTCAGCCCGTCGCTGCACAACAGAAACCGGTCGCCGTGGGTGACTTCGAGGGTGAGGGTTTCGACCTCGACGGCCGGTTGAATGCCCAGGGCCCGGGTCAGCGCGCCGGAGGCGGGGCTGCGGCCGACCTCGGCGGCGGTGATCAGCCCCTTACGGAACTGCTCGGCGATGTAGGAATGGTCTTCGGTCAGCAGATGCCCCTCGCCGCCGCGCACCAGGTACACGCGCGAATCGCCGGCGTGGGCGATGACGGCCGATTCACCGGTCAGCACCAGCAGGGCGACCGTCGCCGCCATGCCGCGCTGGCCGCGGGTGCTCTGGGCCGCGTCGAACACCGCCTGCCCGGCGTCCTGGACCACCCGCCGCACCGCCTCGACCGCCCGGGACCGGTGGGCCAGCGTGGGCGATCGGCCGTAGGCGTCGATCGTGCGCCGCTCGGCCTTCAGACCCGCGTGCAGCATGTCGCAGGCCAGTTGACTGGCCACCTCGCCCGCCGCGTGACCGCCCACCCCATCACACACCGCGAACACACCCATCGCCGGATCGACCAGGTGCGCATCTTCGTTGTGGCTTCGCACGCAACCGACGCTCGTCATGCCGCACGCTTGAATCTTCATCTTGCCACGCCTACAGGGGTGCAAACAGACCAGGAAAACCGGAACACGGAAAAGCGGGAAGTCGAGCCCGCACGCCGGCCTCGGGGAAAGGGTCGGTCAACCGTTTCCCGCGTTTTGACGGCCTGCTCTTGTGTTTTGATCATTCTCTGCCTTTCTGCACGTCACGCCGATTTGCGTTTGCGGCGCCTGGCGGACGGTTGGGCCAAGGCGAGCAGTTCCTCGGCCTGCTTGCGGGTGGTGCCGGTAGCGTTCTTGCCCGTGAGCATTTCGGCCAGTTCCTCGATGCGGCCGTCGCCTTCGACGGTCGACACGGTCGTGTGCGTCTGGCCGTGGGTCACCTGTTTGGCGATCTTCAGGTGCCGCCCGGCGAACGCGGCGATCTGCGGCAGGTGCGTGATGCACAACACCTGGTGGTGGGCCGCCAGGTCGCCCAGCTTTCGCCCGATCACCGTTCCCATGCGACCGCCGACGTTGGCGTCGATCTCGTCGAACACCAGCACGCTTACCCGGTCGGCCGAGGCGACAATGCCCTTCAGCGCCAGCATGATGCGGCTGAGTTCCCCGCCGCTGGCCACCTTCCGCAACGGCAGCGCCGCCTGTCCCGGGTTCGCCTGAACCAGCATTTCCACTTCGTCGCCTCCCGAAGCATGATATTCGACGGTCTCGAACGCCACGTCGAACTTTGCCTCGCCCATGCCCAACTCCGCCAGTTCCGCTTCAACCAGCGGCCCGAGCTTCTTCGCCGCGGCCTGCCGCTGGACGGTCAGCGATTCGCCGAGTTCTCTCAACGCCCGTTCCATCGGCTCGATCTGCGCGTCGATCGACGCGAGGTCTTCGCGCTGGCTGCGCAGCGCGGTCATTTCGCCTTCGATGTGTTGGCGATAGGCGATCACGTCGTCCAGCGTGCCGGTCGCGCCGTCCGTTTCGTGGCCGTACTTGTGAATCAGGCGGTTAAGCGTGTTGAGGCGATGTTCGGTCTCTTCCAGTTCCGCCGGGTCGAGGTCGAGTCGGTTGAGATAGCGGTTGAGCGTGAACGAAGCGTCCTGCAACTGGGCCGCGGCGGTGCGGAGGTCTGCGACGATCTGTTTGATCTGGTCATCCAGTTCGCTCAAGGATCCCAGCACGCCGATCACCGCCTGCAGGCGCTCGGCGATGGCGCCGTCCGATTCGTACAGGGCCGCGTGGGCAGCGGCCGATTCGCGATGAATCCGCCCGAGATTGCTCAACACGCGGTGGCGGGCGGAGACCTCCTCGAATTCCCCGGGCGTCGGGTCGGCCTCGTCGATTTCGCCGGCCTGGAACTCGTACAGATCGAGTTGCTGCCGCCGCAGTTTCGCTGAAGCGGCCAACCCGGTCTTGCGTTCGCGCAGCCCGCCCAGTCGCCGGTGCAACCGAGTGAATTGCCGGCGAAGGTCATCGCATTCGCCGAACTCATCCAGCATCAGCAGTTGATGGGCCGGCTTGAGCAGCAACTGGTGATCGTGCTGGCCGTGCACGTCGACCAGTTGTTCGCCGATCGTTTCCAACATGCCGAGCGTCGCCGGCTGACCGTTGATCGACACGCTGGTCCGACCGGAGGCGAACAGCTTGCGGGTGATGAGCAGTTGCTCGGGGCGGCGCGCCGGGTCGAGCGACAGGTCGGCCGCCTCGTTGATCCGTTCGACGATGCGCCGGTCGGCCAGTTCGAACACGCCGCTGACCCGGCCCTGCTCGGCCCCGGTGCGGAGCAGATCCCCCGCCGACCGCAGACCCAGCAGCACCTCGAACGCCCCGATCACCAGGCTCTTGCCCGCGCCGGTCTGACCGGTGAAGCAGTTGAGCCCCTCGGCCAGTTCGATCGACGCGTCCTCGATCACCGCCAAGTTCGAAATGTGCAGTTCACGCAGCATGGTCGGACCATTCACCACCAAAACACGCAGGTCACGGCGTGCGCCACCGATGAACACCCCGATCAAGCCGGTTTCTGATCCGTGTTCATCCGCGGCCGACGTGCTCGGCCTCCGTGGGGCGTCTTTCCGTCAGTCCGCATCGCCCGGGGCGGGGTGGTAGCGGATGTTTTCGCGGACGAAAGTATAACCGGCCAGTACGTCGGCATGGGCGATGAGGAACGCATCGATGTTCCCGGGGGTGTCGATCAGTTCGATCCGCACGCTCAGGTCCCCGCCGACGGTCAGCAGCTTCTGCGTGAGCACCTGCCTTCGCCTTCCGAACCCGGCATAGGCCTTGACCACCCCGCCGCGGGCGATCCCGGCCTCCAGGGCCCGGGCGATCAGCCATTCGTGCAGCGGCCGCGGACCGCACCGGTCCGATTCGCGACAGTAAACCGTCAGCCGTTCGCCTTGAATCTCATTACGTTGCATGGTCGATGCTCCGGGAACAACCAACCGCCGAGATGCAGAGGAGCCATGGATCGCCCTCCTTCGGTTTCAGGCCTCTACGGCGAATCCGTCACGTGGTTCCGAACGTCCACTTCGCCGCGACGATGCCCAGGTAGACGGCGATCAGCCCGGCGATCACGCTGGCGACGATGTTCACCCCCGCGGCCAGCAGTTGGCGTTCGTCGGCCAGGTTGCGCGTTTCCAGGCAATACGTGCTGAACGTCGTCAGCGCCCCGATGAACCCCACCATGACCCCCGACCGCAACACCGGGTTGCCGCGCTGGCCCAGCCACTGAAAGCAGAAGCCGATCAACAGGCAACCGATCACGTTTGCCGCGAACGTGCCCCAGGGAAACCCGCCGGCGGCGGAGCGGTGAATCCACCGGCTCAGGCCGTACCGCGCCAACGCACCGGCGGCCCCACCGACCGCCACCGCCGCGATAACCCACAGCCTGTTCATGGCTGCAATGTAGACCCCACGCCCCCGCCCGGCAAGGCGGTCGATGCGATGGACCGCGGTGGCATGGGTCATCACCGCTTGCCCATGCCCGGCGGTGATGCGGCTTTCCCGGCCTGGCCGACGCGGGCGCCGCGGTTCGGGGCAAATCCTGTTTCCGCGACACTCATCGGCCGGGGGTCGGCGGTATAATGGCTGGCCATGAAGCGAGCGATGCATCTGCGTGTGCGGCGGGGGTTGATGATCGCGGCGCTGGCGGGGTTGTGCTTCGGCGCGCTCGGCCAGACGTCCGACGACCCCGTGCCCCCACCCGGCGCCGCACCGGCCGCCGACGCAACCGTCGTCCCCATCATCCGCCTCAACGGCATGGTCAGCCGGGTGATGCAGGATCGGCTCGAGCGCCAGGCCCGCGAGGCCCGCAACGACGGGGCGAGAACCATCGTGCTGGAAATGGACACCTGGGGCGGCGATGCGATCGCGGCGTTGGAGATGTCCGACTTCGTGAAGAACCTCAGGCCGCGCGTTGTCGCCTGGGTCAACCCCAAGGCGATCAGCGCCGGGGCGATGATCTCCCTGGCCGCCGATGACATCGTGATGGCCGAACGCAGCCGCATCGGCGACTGCATGCCCATCAGCGGATCGGGCCAGACGCTCGGCGCGGCCGAGCGGGAGAAAATCGAAACCGTGATCCGCGAAGAATTCCGCGACTCGGCCCGGCGCCACGGCTATCCGATGGCCCTGTGCGTGGCCATGGTCACCCGGGGGCCGGCCGTTTACGAGATCCAACACAGGGAAAACAGCGAGGTCCGCTACATTCCCGGCACGGAACTGGGGGCGTACGGCTTGTCCGATGCCGAAGCCGCCGCCGCGCCGGTCAAGCCGCCGCCCAAGCCCGAGCCGGCCGACGAATCCGCCGACGAGGCTTCCGAGCCGTTCCGCAAACTCGCCGAGCAGTTCACCGGCCAATCGGCGCAGAAACCCGAACCCGACGCGCCCATCACCGCCGAAAGCGCCCCGACGGTCGAGCGGCCGTATGACAAGGGCAAGTGGCGGGTGCTCCGCCGGGTGGTCGGCGAAAAGCAACTGCTGACCATGTCGCAGAGCGAAGCGATGGACTACGGTTTCGCCAAGCGGATCGTTTCCGATCCGTCCGGGTTGGCCGCTTACCTGGGCGTCGAGCCGTCGCGGTTCCGCGTGGTCGAGGCGAACTGGTCGGAAGAGATGGTCGCGTTTCTCACGCATCCGCTGATGCGCGGTTTGCTGACGATCGTGATGCTGATGGGGTTGTATTCGGAGATGCAGGCTCCGGGGCTGGGGTTCCCGGGGGGAATCGCGGTGGTGGCGTTTTTATTGCTGGTCGGGGCGCCGTATCTGGCGGGGCTGGCGAACATGCTGGAGATTCTGGCCATCGTGCTGGGGTTGCTGCTGCTGGCGGTGGAGGTGTTCGTGCTGCCGGGCTTCGGCGTGTCGGGGGTGACGGGGTTGATTCTGATTTTCGTGGGGCTGTTGATGACGTTCGTGCCTGAGGGCCGCCACTTTACCCCGCCCGACCTGCCGGGCACGTGGGAGGCGTTGCGCAACGGGCTGTTGACGCTGATCGTCAGCCTGGCGCTGGCGTGCGTGGGGTTCTTCTTCCTGACGAAGTTCTTCGGGCAGGTGCCGCTGATCAATCGACTGGTGCTGGGCGACGAACAGAAGCCCATGTCCGCGGCGTTCGGGAACAGGCAAACCGATACCGCCACCCTCGCCCCCGTGCGCGTCGGTGATGAGGGTGAATCGCTGGCCGAGCTTCACCCGTCCGGCCGGGCGCAGTTCGGCGATCAGCCGGTCGACGTGGTCAGCGTGGTCAGCGTGGGCGGATGGATCGAAGCCGGCCGCAAGATCCGCGTGGTCGAAGTGCACGGCAACCGCATTGTGGTCGAGGAGGCCTAGCGCGATGTTGATCTGGGCGATCGCACTGATTTCGCTGGCGTTGCTGCTGTTCGTGGTCGAGCTGTTCATTCCGTCGGGCGGGCTGATCGGTTTCGTGGCAACGGTGAGCATGGTCTGCGGGCTGGTGTGCCTGTTCTGGGTGAACACGACGGCGGGTCTGGTGGCGACGATCGTGGTGCTGCTGGTCGCGCCCTTTGCGGTGATGGGCGGTTTGAATCTGTTTCCGCGCACGCCGATCGGCAAGTGGCTGACCATGCGCGACGAACAGCGAGCCGGCGCGATCCGCTACGACCCGGCCCGCGACCAGGACAAGGATCAACTGATCGGCAAGCAGGGCACGGCCGTGACCGACCTGCGCCCGATCGGCATGTGCAAGATCAACGGCCAACGCATCGAGTGTCTGGCCGCAGGCGGCGTGATCCTCGCCGGTTCGTCGATCCAGGTGACCCAAGTCAACGGCATCGAGATCAAGGTCAAAAGCACCGTGTGACGATCACGGGCGCTTGTCAAGGACCGCCATCGTGGCGATAATCGTCTGTCGGCCAATTAACATCTGATTTCAGGGGTTTTGACATGATGACCACACTCGCGCAGAACTTCGGAGCGTTCATTCTCTGGGCTGTGGTGGGGGTGCTCGGCCTGTTCCTGCTGATCGTGCTGGGCTTCGTGGTTCAGTTTTTCAATCTGTGGTTCCAGGCGTTGCTCAGTAACGCCCGGGTGCACTTCGGTGCGCTGATCGGGATGAAGTTCCGCAAGGTGAACCCGCGGGTGATCGTGCTCAGCCGCATCCAGGCCACCAAGGCGGGCCTGCAGATTCTGACCAACCAGTTGGAAACGCACTACCTGGCCGGCGGTGACGTGCCGCGGGTGATCCGGGCGCTGATCGCGGCCGACCGCGCCCGCATCGAACTGCCGTGGGACATCGCCTGCGCGATCGACCTGGCCGGCCGCGACATCCTCGACGCCGTGCAGACCAGCGTGAACCCGAAGGTGATCGACTGCCCCAATCCCCAGCAGGGCCGGCCAACCATCGACGCGGTGGCCCAGGACGGCATCCAGCTCAAGGCCCGGGCCCGCGTGACGGTGCGGGCGAACATCGCGCGCCTGGTCGGTGGTGCGACCGAGGAAACCATCGTCGCCCGCGTGGGCGAGGGCATCGTGACCACGATCGGCTCGGCCAGCAGCCACAAGGCCGTGCTCGAAAATCCGGACGGCATTTCCAAGACGGTGCTCGACAAGGGCCTGGACGCGGGCACGGCGTTCGAGATTCTGTCGATCGACATCGCCGACATCGACGTGGGCGAGAACATCGGGGCCAAGCTTCAGGCCGATCAGGCCGAAGCCGACAAGCGCCGCTTCCAGGCCGAGGCCGAGAAGCGCCGCGCCATGGCCGTCGCCCAGGAGCAGGAATTCAAGGCCGAGGTCCAGAAGAACCGGGCCCTGGTCGTCCTGGCCGAAGCCGAAGTGCCCAAGGCGATGGCCGAGGCGTTCAGAAGCGGCAATCTGGGCGTGATGGACTACGTGCGATACCGCAACATCAACGCCGACACCACCATGCGTCAGTCAATCGCCGGTGAAGGCGGCGGCGACAAGCCCAAGCCGCAGCAGTAGTGCTCCACATCGTTGATCGGTGAGTCTGTCGATCCGTGAATCCGGGTAACGGCGGGTTCGCGCGCGGACCCGTGGATTCACCGATCAACGGATTCAGGCGCGGCGGGGCGGGGCCTTGTCGCCTTTCGCCCCCCCCCGTAAACTAACCCGTTCGTCGTGTCGATCAGCGGCCGGGCCCGATGCACGGGTGGCCCGTGAACCTGGTCAGGGCTTGACCGCAGCAGCCATAAGCGGCCGTCGCCCGGTGCCGTCGGTGTCCTGGTCGCTGATCGACACGATGGGCGCACGCGGTCAGCGATCGGCTTTCAGCCCGGATCGCCGCCCACAAGCTGATGGCTGAAAGCTGATAGCTGAAAGCTCCCCATGGCCTACACCGTCCTCGCAAGACGATACCGCAGCCAGGCGTTCGGCGACGTCGTCGGCCAGCAGCCCATCGCCACCACCCTGCGTAACGCCATCGCCGGCGGACGCACCCATCACGCCTACCTGTTCACCGGAACGCGCGGCGTGGGCAAAACCTCCATGGCCCGCATCTTCGCCCGCGCGCTCAACGCCCCCGACACCATCGACGACTGCCCCCGGCCGCCCGACCACGACCCGTACCCCCCCCTTGACGTGCAGCAGCGCATGGCCGAGGCCATCATGCGCGGCGATGACCTGAACGTGATCGAAATCGACGGCGCATCGAACCGCGGCGTGGATGACGCCCGCCAGCTCATCGCCAATGCCGGACTGGCGCCGACGGACAACGCCCGGTACAAGATTTACATCATCGACGAAGTCCACATGCTGACCAAAGATGCGTTCAACACGCTTCTGAAGGTCATGGAGGAGCCGCCCGCCCACCTCAAGTGGATTCTCTGCACCACCGAACCCGAGAAGGTTCTGCCGACCATCCAGAGCCGCTGCCAGCGATTCGACTTCCGCAACATTCCCACGGCCCTGATCGCCGAGCATCTGAAGGATGTGATCGGCCGGGAGAAGCTCAACGCCGACGACGCGGTGATTCACCAGATCGCGCGGCTGGGCAACGGGTCGATGCGCGATGCGCTGAGTCTGCTCGATCGCCTGCTGGCCACGGGTGAGGATCCGCTGACGCTGGAACTGCTCGAGCAGATGCTCGGCCTGCCGCCGCGCGAAGCGGTCAACCGCCTGGTCGCCGCGTTCATCGAGGGCGATCCCGGCAAGGCCCTCACCGCCGCCGACCATTTGCTCGACCAGGGCGTGGGCCAGGAACAGATGCTTATCGCCCTGATCGAACATCTGCGCAACCTGATGGTGCTCAACGCCTGCGGTGGCCAGACGGACCTGGTGGACCTCGATGACGATTCGCGCCGAGCCTTCGCCGAACAGGCCAAAGCCTTCGACACGCCGGCTCTGGTGCACATGATCGCCCTGTGCGAGAACGTCCAGCGCCTGGCCAAGGCCAGTTCCACCCCGCGGGCGCTGCTCGAT